>NZ_JBEOYO010000005.1:0-317433 GCF_040297125.1 Streptomyces sp. NPDC001868
TCGCGCAGTTCCCCGCGCCCCTGAGAAGCACGGGCTGCGCCCTGTGCTTCTCAGGCCCGCAGGGGCCTGAATCTTCAGGGGCGCGGGGAACTGCGCGAGCAACCCCGACGCACCCGCACCCGACGAGCAACCGTCCGTCCCCGATTCGGCGAAGCCCGGACCGCATGGCAACATGCCGTCATGTCCTCCGCGCTGACCGATCTCGTCCCGCTCCCGATCGTGCAGGCCCCGATGGCGGGCGGTGTGTCCGTGCCGCGGTTGGCCGCCGCCGTGTCCGAGGCGGGTGGGCTGGGGTTTCTCGCCGCCGGGTACAAGACCGCCGACGGGATGTACCAGGAGATCAAGGCGCTCAGGGGCCTGACCTCCCGCCCCTTCGGCGTGAACCTGTTCATGCCGCAGCCCGAGTATGCCGAGCCCGCCGCCGTGGAGGTGTACGCGGAGCAGCTCGCCGGTGAGGCCACCTGGTACGACGCCGAGCTGGGCGACCCGGACAGCGGACGCGACGACGGCTACGAGGCCAAGCTCGCGGTGCTGCTCGACAACCCCGTGCCGGTGGTGTCGTTCCACTTCGGCTGCCCGACCCCCGAGGTCGTCGACGCCCTCGCCCGCAAGGGCACGCTCACCCTGGTCACCGCGACCTCGGCGGAGGAGGCCCAGGCCGTCGAGCGGTCCGGGGCCCACGCCGTGATCGTGCAGGGCGTCGAGGCGGGCGGCCACCAGGGCACCCACCGGGACGACCCCGAGCGGGACTGCGCCGGCATCGGCCTGCTGTCGCTCGTCGCCCAGGTCCGCGAGGCCGTGGCACTGCCGATGGTCGCGGCCGGCGGCATCATGCGCGGCGGCCAGATCGCCGCCCTCCTCACGGCGGGCGTCAGCGCCGCCCAGCTCGGCACGGCGTTCCTCGCCACCGCCGAGTCCGGCGCGCACGCCGTGCACAAGCGGGCGCTGACCGACCCCCTCTTCGTCCGTACGGAACTGACCCGCGCCTTCTCCGGGCGCCCGGCCCGAGGCCTGCTCAACCGCTTCATGCGCGAACACGGCCCGTACGCGCCCGTCGCCTACCCCGAGGTCCACCACCTCACCTCACCGCTGCGCAAGGCCGCCGCCAAGGCCCAGGACGCGCAGGGCATGGCGCTGTGGGCCGGGCAGGGGCACCGCATGGCCCGGGGGCTGTCGGCCGGGGAGCTGGTCGAGGCGCTGGCCGCCGAGATCGCCGCGGCGCAGGCCGCGCAGGCCTCCGCCCAGGTCGGCAGCGGTCAGGGCGGTCAGGGCGGCGGCCAGGCAGGGAGCGAGGGGCGATGACCGCACCCGTGTTCGTGGTGGACTCGCTGGACCTGCCGGACGGCTGCGGCGGCGAGTTGGTCCTCGACGGGCCCGAAGGGCGGCACGCCGTCTCCGTGAAGCGGCTGCGGGCCGGTGAGGACGTCGTCCTCACGGACGGACGCGGACGCTGGGCGGAGGGGATCGTCAAGGCCGCCGAGGGCAAGGACCGGCTCGTGGTCATGGACCTGGAGACCGTGCACGAGGAGGCCCCCGCCGAGCCCCGGATCACCGTCGTCCAGGCGCTGCCCAAGGGCGACCGGGGCGAAGTGGCCGTGGAGACCATGACCGAGGTCGGGGTCGATGTGATCGTGCCCTGGGCCGCCTCCCGCTGCATCACCCAGTGGAAGGGCGACCGGGGGCTGAAGGCCCTCGCCAAGTGGCGGTCCACCGCGCGGGAGGCGGGCAAGCAGTCCCGCCGGGTGCGGTTCCCCGAGATCGCGGACGTGGCCACCGGCAAGCAGGTCGCGGCGCTGCTGGCGAAGGCCGACTTCGCCGCCGTCCTGCACGAGAGCGGCGACGAGACCCTGGCCACGGCCGAACTGCCGGCGACCGGGGAGATCGTGCTCGTCGTGGGGCCCGAGGGGGGTGTGTCGCCGGAGGAGCTGGCGCTCTTCGGCGAGGCGGGCGCGGGGGCGTATCGACTCGGGCCCAGTGTGCTGCGTACGTCGACCGCCGGGACGGCGGCCGGGGCGCTGCTGCTGGGCCGAACCGGACGCTGGTCCTGACCGCCCCGGTCACGGCCCGCCTCCCCGACCCCCTGGGAGCATCGTGGAACTCGCCCAAGTAAGGCTGCTCGTCTCCGACTTCGCCGCCTGCTACCACTTCTACGCCGATGTGCTCGGGCTGAAACCGCAGTCCGGGGCGGTCGAGGGGCCGTACGAGAAGTTCAGTCCGGCGGTCGGGGCCGCGGGGATCGCGCTGCAGGACCGGGCGATGATGGCCGAGGTGCTCGGCGAGCTGGCCGACGCGGCGAACGGGCACCGGTCACTGGTCGTGCTCCGGGTCGACGACCTGGACGACCACTGCCGACGGATCGTGGAACGCGGCGCCACGCTCCTCCACGGGCCCGCACGTATGACCGACCGGATGCGCGCGGCCCATCTCAAGGACCCCGAGGGGAACTTGGTGGAGCTGCAGGAATGGCTGCTGCTGAGCGGCTGACGTCTCCGCCCTCGCCCGCTTCTCCCGGCAGCATGGCCGCATGCGGTCTTCCGTGGCGCGGCGGGCGGTGGCAGGCTGCCGTGCATGGGCGCATGGAGGCGTATCAGGGCGTACCGGACAGGTGGGCGTCGGCTCCTGCTGGGAGTCGGGCTCGGGGTCGGCGCCGTCGTGAGCCTGGTGGCCTGTGAGGGCGGCGGGCTCAACACCGGCGCGGTCGCGTTCACCACGGACCAGCTGGCCACCAAAGAGCTGGAGCGGGAGGGCCTCGACGTCCAGTGGCTCAACTGCACGGCGTCGTACGACGGCGACGGCGAGGGTGACAAGCAGGCCGGCGACAAGCAGGCCGGTGACAAGAAGTCCGCGTCGCCTTCCGCGTCCGTCAATACCGTCGCGAAGGTCGACTGCACCGGTGAGGACAAGGAAGGCCGGGACATCACCGTCACCGGGAAGGTGACCAAAGAGGTCAACGGCAGGTGCGTACGCGGTGATCTGACCGCGAAGGTCGACGGCAAGGAGTGGTTCCACGTCGAGGGGCTGGGCAACTGCGACGCCCCCGACCAGACCCCGGGCGCCGGACAGCCCGATCCTGGTCGGCCGGGGCCCGAGGTGACGGTCACCGTCACGCAGACCATCTGGTGCCAGAAGGACCCGGCGTGCGTGCCCGAGGGCAAGTGAGGCCCGGCCCGGGGCAAGTGGCGCCCGGCGCGAGGGACATGATCCAAACCCCTCCCCATCAGAGCGAACGCTGCTTACAGTGACCGGGTGACTCAGCTCGCGTATTTCCGGTATCCGCACCTGCACGGCGACCTGGTCGCCTTCACCGCCGAGGACGACGTGTGGGTCGCGCCTCTGGACGGCGGCCGTGCCTGGCGGGTCAGCGCGGACAACGTGCCCGTGAACCATCCGCGGATCTCCCCGGACGGCACCACCGTCGCGTGGACCTCCACGCGGGACGGCGCGCCCGAGGTGCATGTCGCGCCCCTCGACGGCGGTTCGGCCAAGCGCCTGACGTACTGGGGGAGTTGGCGCACCCAGGTGCGCGGCTGGACACCCGACGGCCAGGTCCTCGCGCTCAGCACCCACGGTCAGGCCAGCCTCCGGCGCAGCTGGGCGCGCGCCGTCCCGCTCGACGGCGGCCCGGCCACCACCCTCCCGTACGGGCCGGTCGGCGATGTCGCCCACGGCCCCGCCACCGTGCTGCTGTCCGCGCCGATGGGCCGCGAGGCCGCCTGGTGGAAGCGCTACCGGGGCGGCACGGCGGGCAAGCTGTGGATCGACCGCGCGGGTGAGAACGGCGAGGGCGCCGGTGAATTCACGCGGCTGCACGCCGACCTGGACGGAAACATCGAGTACCCGCTGTGGGTCGGCGACCGGGTCGCGTTCCTGTCCGACCACGAGGGCGTCGGGGCCCTGTACTCCTCCCTCGCCGACGGCTCCGACCTCCGCCGCCACACCCCCGGTGGGGGCACCTCCCGCTCGAGCGAAGCCGAGAGCGGGGGAGGTTTCTACGCCCGGCACGCGGCCACCGACGGCACCCGCGTCGTGTACGCGTCCGCCGGTGAGCTGTGGCTGCTGGACGACCTGGACGGGGCCGAGCCGCGCAGGCTCGACATCCGGCTGGGCGGGCAGCGCGTCGACCTCCAGCCGTTCCCGGCGAGCGCCTCCCGCTGGTTCGGCGCCGCCTCGCCCGACCACACGGCCCGGGGCAGCGCGATCTCCGTGCGCGGCTCCGTCCACTGGATCACCCACCGCTCCGGCCCCGCCCGCGCCCTCGCCGCCGAACAGGGCGTACGGGCCCGGATGCCGCGCACCTTCCGGGTGGACGGCGAGGAGTGGGTGGTGTGGGTGACGGACGCGGAGGGCGACGACGCGCTGGAGTTCGCCCCGTCGACCGGCGTCGGACCGGGCGCCACCCCGCGCCGCCTCGCCGCCGGACAGCTGGGCCGTGTCCTCGGTCTCGCCGTGGCGCCCGACTGCAGCCGGGTCGCCGTCGCCGCGCACGACGGCCGGGTCCTCCTCGTCGAACGGGAGACCGGAGAGGTCCGGGAGGTCGACCGCAGCGAGGACGGCGAGGTGTCCGGGCTGGTCTTCTCGCCCGACTCCGCCTGGCTCGCCTGGTCGCACCCCGGCCCGCGCCCGCTGCGTCAGCTCAAGCTCGCCAACACGGCCGACCTGTCCGTCACCGAGGCGACCCCACTGCGCTTCCAGGACTTCTCGCCGACGTTCACCCTCGACGGCAAGCACCTCGCCTTCCTCTCCGCGCGCGCCTTCGACCCGGTCTACGACGAACACGTCTTCGACCTGCACTTCGTCAGCGGCGCCCGCCCGCACCTCATCACGCTCGCCGCGACCACCCCGTCCCCCTTCGGGCCCCAGCGCCACGGCCGCCCGTTCGACGCACCCGACAAGGACGAGACCCCGGACAGCGAGGGCGCCCCCGCGACCCGGATCGACCTCGAAGGGCTCGCCGACCGGATCGTCCCCTTCCCGGTCGAGGCCGCCCGCTACTCCACGCTCCGCGCCGCCAAGGACGGGGTGCTGTGGCTGCGCCACCCCGTCACCGGCGTCCTCGGCCACTCCCGGGCCACTCCCGACGACCCGGACCCGAAGTCCTCGCTGGAGCGGTACGACCTCGCCCAGCGGCGCCTGGAGTACCTCGCCTCCGACGCCGACCACTTCTCCGTCAGCGGCGACGGCAAGCGGGTCCTGCTGTGGACCGACGGCAAGCTCAAGGTCGTCCCCAGCGACCGGCGCGCCTCGAACGACGACGAGAGCGACAGCAACATCACGGTCGACCTCTCGCGCGTACGACGGACCGTCGACCCGGCCGCCGAATGGCGCCAGATGTTCGACGAGACCGGCCGGCTGATGCGGGACAACTTCTGGCGCCCCGACCTGGGCGGCGTGGACTGGGACGGCGTCCTGGCCCGCTACCGCCCGGTCCTGGAACGGGTCGCCACCCACGACGACCTCGTCGACCTCCTCTGGGAGGTCCAGGGCGAGTTGGGGACCTCGCACGCGTACGTCACCCCGCGCGGCCGGGGCGGCTCAGGCGACCGGCGGCAGGGGCTGCTCGGGGCGGACGTCTCCCGCCACGAGGACGGGACCTGGCGCATCGACCGGGTGCTGCCGTCGGAGACCTCCGACCCCGACGCGCACGCGCCGCTCGCCGCGCCCGGGGTGGCCGTGCGGGCCGGGGACACGATCGTCGCCGTGGGCGGGCAGCCGGTCGATCCGGTGGTCGGACCCGGGCCGCTGCTCGTCGGGACGGCAGGCAAGGCGGTCGAGCTGACCGTGCAGCCGTCCGGCGGCGGGGATCTCCGGCATCCCGTCGTGGTGCCCATCTCCGACGAGGAGCCGTTGCGGTACCACGCGTGGGTCGCGGACCGGCGGGCCTACGTCCACGAGAAGTCCGGTGGCCGGCTCGGGTACCTGCACGTGCCCGACATGGTCGGCTCCGGCTGGGCCCAGCTCCACCGTGATCTGCGGATCGAGGTCGCGCGGGAGGGACTGGTCGTGGACGTCCGGGAGAACCGGGGCGGGCACACCTCCCAGCTCGTCGTGGAGAAGCTGGCGCGGCGGATCGTCGGGTGGGACCTGCCGCGCGGGATGCGGCCGACCAGCTATCCCGACGACGCGCCCCGGGGGCCCGTCGTCGCCGTCGCCAACGAGTTCTCCGGGTCCGACGGGGACATCGTCAACGCGGCGGTCAAGGCGCTCGGGATCGGGCCGGTGGTGGGGACGCGGACGTGGGGCGGTGTCGTGGGGATCGACAGCCGGTACCGGCTGGTCGACGGGACGCTCGTGACCCAGCCGAAGTACGCCTTCTGGTTGGAGGGGTACGGGTGGGGGGTCGAGAACCACGGGGTCGATCCCGATGTGGAGGTCGTGCAGGCGCCGCAGGACTACGCGGCGGGGCGTGATCCGCAGTTGGACGAGGCGATCCGGATCGCGTTGGAGGGGCTGGAGTCGACACCGGCGAAGACGGCGCCTTCGCTGCCGGAGTCGTAGTGAGGGGTGGCTCGTTCGTCTGCGGCTGAGTGGGGGCTGGTCGCGCAGTTCCCCGCGCCCCTGAGAAGCCGGGGCTGCTGCGCCCCGTGCTTTCAGGCCCGCAGGGGCCTGAATCTTCAGGGGCGCGGGGAACTGCGCGACCAGCCCCCACCGGACCCGCACCCGACGACGCGCCCTGGCGATAGCATGCCCGGGTAGCGATCACCGGTGGCTGGGAGGCGACATATGGCTGGGGAGCCGCAGGACGACTGTCTGTTCTGCAAGATCGCGGCGGGTCATGTGCCCGCGACGATCGTGCGGGAGACGGAGACGACCGTCGCGTTCAGGGACATCAACCCACAGGCACCGACCCACGTCCTGGTCATTCCGAAGGCGCACTACCCGGACGCCGCGACCCTCGCCACCGCCGCCCCGGCGCTCGCCGCGGACGTCCTGCGCGAGACCCAGGCCGTGGCCGACGAGGACAAGCTGGAGAGCTACCGCATCGTCTTCAACACCGGTGCCGGCGCCGGCCAGACCGTGTTCCACGCGCACGCCCACGTCGTCGGCGGCCGTGGCCTGCAATGGCCCCCCGGGTGACGAGCCGTGTCCGTACGTGAACTGGTGGTCCTCGGCACCGCCAGCCAGGTCCCGACCCGGCACCGCAACCACAACGGCTACCTCCTCCGCTGGGACGCGGAGGGGCTGCTCTTCGACCCCGGTGAGGGCACCCAGCGTCAGATGCTGCGCGCCGGGGTCGCCGCGCACGACCTGAACCGCATATGTGTCACCCACTTCCACGGGGATCACTCGCTGGGGCTGGCCGGTGTCATCCAGCGGATCAATCTCGACCGGGTCCCGCACGACGTCACGGCGCATTACCCGCGCTCCGGGCAGCGGTTCTTCGACCGGCTGCGGTACGCCACCGCGTACCGGGAGACGGTCCCGCTGATCGAGGCGCCGGTCGAGGGGGAGGGCGGGGTGCTGGCCACCACCCCCGGCTACACGCTCGACGCGCGCAGGCTCTCGCACCCCGTCGAGTCGTACGGCTACCGGCTCGTCGAGCCCGACGGGCGCCGCATGCTGCCCGAGCGGCTCGCCGAGCACGGGATCAAGGGGCCGGACATCGGGCGGCTGCAGAGGGAAGGCGCGATCGGGAACGTCTCCCTCGACGACGTGAGCGAGGTGCGGCGCGGACAGCGGTTCGCGTTCATCATGGACACCCGGCTGTGCGACGGCGTCCATGCCCTCGCCGAGGCCGCCGACATGCTCGTCATCGAGTCCACGTTCCTGGACGAGGACATCCAACTCGCCGTCGATCATGGACACTTGACGGCCGGTCAGGCTGCCTCGGTCGCCCGCGACCGCGGCGTACGGCATCTGGTGCTCACCCACTTCAGCCAGCGCTACTCCGAGCCCGCGGAGTTCGAACGGCAGGCGCGGGCCGCCGGGTTCGAGGGGGAGCTGACCGTGGCGCACGACCTGATGCGGGTGGCGCTGCCGAAACGGCGGTAGGCAGCAGGCCGCAGGTGGCAGGTGCCAGAGCGAGCGTTTTCGAAACGGCAACAGCGCGGCCGTACGATGCTTTGATGTCCCTCCCCAAAGCTGAACTGCACCTGCACATCGAAGGCACCCTGGAGCCGGAGCTGGCGTTCGCGCTGGCCGCCCGGAACGGGGTCGCGTTGCCGTACGCGGACACGGATGCGCTCCGCAAGGCGTACGAGTTCGAGGATCTGCAGTCCTTTCTGAACCTGTACTACGAGCTGATGGCCGTGCTCCGCACCGAGCAGGACTTCGCGGACCTCGCCGACGCCTATCTCGCCCGCGCCGCCGCCCAGGGCGTACGGCACGCGGAGATCTTCTTCGACCCGCAGGCCCACATCGCGCGGGGCGTGGGGATGGGGACGGTCGTGGAGGGGCTGTGGCGGGCGCTGGGGAGGAGTGAGGAGACGCATGGGGTCTCGACTCAGCTGATCATGTGCTTCCTGCGCGACCAGTCCGCCGCGTCCGCCCTCGACACCCTGGAGGCCGCGAAGCCGTATCTCGACCGGATCGTCGGGATCGGGCTGGACTCCGCCGAGGTCGGGCATCCGCCGGTCAAGTTCCGTGAGGTGTACGAGGCCGCCGCCGCGCTCGGCCTGCGGCGCGTGGCGCACGCGGGGGAGGAGGGGCCGCCGGAGTACATCACCGAGGCCCTCGACATCCTCGGCGTCGAGCGCGTCGATCACGGGCTGCGCTGCATGGAGGACCCGGCCCTCGTCGAGCGGCTGGTGCGGGACCGGATCCCGCTGACGCTCTGCCCGCTGTCGAACGTCCGGCTGCGGACCGTCGACACCCTCGCCGACCACCCGCTGCCCGCGATGCTCGACGCGGGCCTGCTCTGCACGGTCAACTCCGACGACCCGGCCTACTTCGGCGGGTACGCCGGCGACAACTTCGACGCCGTACGGCGCACGCTCGGCCTGACCGAGGACCGGCTGCGCGATCTGGCCCGCAACTCCTTCACCGCGTCCTTCCTGGAGCACGACGAGGAGCGGCGGGCCCGGTATCTCGCCGAGGTGGACGCGTACGACTTCGGCTGATCGACCGGGTGACCGCGCGACCGCGTGACCGGGTGACCAGGTGACGGGGCCTCAGGCCGCCGGGCGGTATTCGGGCCGCTCGGCGGTCGTCTGCTCCTGGTAGCGGGCGTGTTCCGTGGTGGGGGCGGCCGTGCGCAGGGCCACCCAGGTCATGGGGGTCGCGATGAGGAGGAGGCCCACGGCCAGGATCGCGCCCATCACCGGGTAGCCGGCGTGGGCGGAGAGCAGACTGCCGACGAGGGGGCCGGCGGCCGTGCCGAGCGAGGACGCGGAGCCGATGAGGACCGCCCAGCGGCCACGCGGGTCGAGGGAGGCGGCGAGACCGATGAGATACGACAGGACGACCGGGTAGAGCGTGTTCCAGGCGATCTCGCCCGTCGCGAAGGTCGTCAGGTCGGTCGCGGTGGCGGTGAGCGCGATACAGCCGGCGATGAGCGCCGTGCCGGCGCCGATGGGGAGCGCGCGGCCGAACCGCGCGCCCAGCGCACTCGCCCCGATGACCCCGAGCAGGCCCGCGCCGAGCGCCGTCGCGAAGACCGCGCCGACGGTGACCTCCGAGAGCCCGGCCTGGGTGGTGCCGATCCGGCCGCTGACACCCCAGAGGGAGTTCTGCGCCAGGGACCACAGCAGGAGCGTGACGGCGAGGGTGAGGCCGTGCCGGAGGTGGGGCAGCGGGCCCCGTTCCCGGGTGACCTGGGCGGTGGCCACCGGGGCTGCGAGCCGGGTGGTCGCCGGGAGGGTGAGCAGGGCCGTGAGGGCGAGGGCGGCCAGCGGGAGGCCGTGGCCGGGGCCCAGCTGGGGGATCGTCAGATACAGCGCGCCGGCCAGCGCCGAGACGCTCAGCAGGCCCTGCGTCGACACCCGGTGCGGGTCGCGCCGCCCGGCGATCCCGGTCGCGGCCACGGCGGTGGCCGTACCGGAGCCGAAGCCGCCGAGGACCGCGCCCACGACCACGGCGGGGAGGGCGGTGGTGAGCGCGGCGGTGCCGTAGCCGGCGGCGGCGAGCAGCAGGCCGGTGCGGGCGAGGCGGCGGGGGCCGAGGCGTTCCACGTGCGCGGCGAGCGTGAAGCCGGCCGTGGCCGAGCCCAGCAGCAGGGCGCTGCCGACGGCGCCGGCCTCGGTGGTGGTGAGGGGGAGGGACGCGTCGAGTCTGCCGACCGTGGTGGGCAGGAGGTACGCGGCGAGATACCCGGCCGTGAAAAGGGCGACGAGGGGCCAGGGCGGGGTGGTGGTGCGGGGGGACACGGGCGTTCCTGGACGTGCGAAGGTGCGGCTCAATGAGGGGGGTTGGGCGGCTGGCTGTCGACGGACAGGGACGCGCGGAGAATTTGTATCACGTCGCGTTTGGGGTGGGGATTGCTGGGTAGCGGAGAGGGCTTTGGGGGTGCTGGGTGGGGCGTTTTCGGGTGCGGGTGGGTGGGGCTTCTCGCGCAGTTCCCCGCGCCCCTAAAGATTCAGGCCCCTGCGGGCCTGAAAAGGGCGGGGCGCAGCCCCGGCTTTTCAGGGGCGCGGGGAACTGCGCGATCAGCCCCCACGCACCCGCACTCGCCCTACTGCCCGCAGCCCCGAGCTATGAGGCGCCGGGCGGCCGTCAGGCGGAGCGGCGGAACCCGATCGTCGGGACCGCCCGCCGCAGCGGCCACGGGCTGACGTGGTCCTTGGGGAGGAGGTCCTCCAGGAAGGCGTACCGGCGCAGCGCGGCGGGGTCCTGGCGGTCCAGCGACCGCACCCGCCGCCACCACGCGGCGATCTCGGCCCACCCGGGCGCGGACAGCGACCCCCCGAACTCCTGCACGGACAGCGCCGCGGTCAGCCCCGCGAAGGCCAGCCGGTCCTCCAGCGGCCAGTCCGCCAGCGTGCCGGTGACGAATCCGGCCACGAACACATCGCCCGCGCCCGTGGGGTCCATGGCCTCCACGGCGATGGCCGGCACCTCCGCCGTCTCACCGGTCCGCCCGTCCACGGCGTACGCGCCGTCCGCGCCCAGCGTCACCACGGCCACCGGGACATGGTCGGTCAGGGCACGGGCGGCGGCCCGCGGGCACTCGGTGCCGGTGTACCGCATCGCCTCCTGCGCGTTCGGCAGGAACGCCTCGCAGTGGGCGAGATCGGCGAGCCCCGCCAGATCCCAGGCGCCGGTCTCGTCCCAGCCGACGTCGGCGAAGATCCGGGTGCCCTCGCTCGCGGCCCGGGCGATCCAGGGGGCGCGTACGCCGGGCGTGAGGGAGGCGACGGCGGCGCGTGCGGGGGGCGGGCACTCCGGCTCGGACTGCTCCGGGGGCGCCGCGTGGCCGTGCGAGACCATCGTGCGCTCGCCCTCGTACGCCATGGAGACCGTGACCGGGGAGTGCCAGCCGAGGACCGTGCGGGAGGTGGAGAGGTCGATGCCCTCGCCCTGCTCCAGGGCGTCCCAGCAGTACTCGCCGTAGTGGTCGTCGCCGAAGGCCGCCGCGAGGGAGGTCTTCAGGCCGAGGCGGGCCAGGGCCGTCGCCATGTTCGCCACACCGCCGGGGCTCGATCCCATCCCGCGTGCCCAGGACTCGGTCCCGCGCACCGGGGCGGAGTCGAGGCCGGTGAAGATGATGTCGAGGAAGACGGTGCCTGTCAGATACACGTCCCAGGGCGGGTCGTCCGGTGCGCGCAGGGCCCTCAGCGGGTCGACCTGGGGCCGGTGCGGACGCTCTCCCTTGAACGCGGTCACGATGTGCTCCCTGGCGTGGTGCGGATTTAGCCAGTCTGCACCAAACGCTCCGCTGAGGGGGGCGGGGCGTGCTGTTGCCAGGTCTTCGGCCCCGTGCCTCGCCCTCCAGCTCGGTCCCTGAGGGATTCTGGCGGGCGCGGGTGCGTGGGGGTTGCTCACGCAGTTCCCCGCGCCCCTGAAAAGCGGGGGCTGCGCCCCCTGCTTTTCAGGCCAGCAGGGGCCTGAAGCTCTTAGGGGCGCGGGGAACTGCGCGAGAAGCCCCACCGGGCCGCGGACGGAGAACCGGGGTCACCAGCGCGGTACGGCCGGTGTCGTCCAGTCCGGCTGAGCCACCCGCATCGCCGCCGCGTCGTCACGTTCCCGCAGGGACCCGTCGTCGGACAGCCACCGCTGATGCAGGGACTCCAGCCGGACCCGGTCGAGTTCGACGCCGAGCCCCGGCGCGTCGGACACCCGTACCGCCCCGTTCTCGAACGTGAGCCGGGAGGTGAGGACGTCCTCCGACTGCCAGGGGTAGTGGGAGTCGCAGGCGTGGTGCAGACCGGGCACCGTGGACGCCACATGGGTCATCGCGGCGAGGCTGATCCCCAGGTGGGTGTTGGAGTGCATGGACACCCCGACCCCGAAGGTCCGGCAGATCGCGGCCAGTTCACGCGTGTTGCGCAGCCCGCCCCAGTAGTGGTGGTCGGACAGGACGACCTGCACGGCCCCCTTCCGGAACGCCTCCTCGATCTCCGCGAAGGTCGTCACACACATGTTGGTGGCGAGCGGCACGGACGTCCCCGCCGCGACCTCGGCCATCGCGGGCGTCCCGAGCGCCGGGTCCTCCAGATACTCGAGCACGTCGGCCAACTCGTCCGCGACCTTCAGTGAAGTCCCCACGGACCAGGCCCCGTTGGGGTCGAGCCGCAGCGGATGCCCGGGGAACGCCTCGGCCAGCGCACGGACCGCGGCGACCTCCTCCTCCGGCGGGAAGACACCCCCCTTGAGCTTGAACGACGTGAACCCGTACCGCTCCTTGAACTTCCGGGCCTGCGCCACGACCCCGGCCGGATCAAGAGCCGCACCCCAGTCGTCCTTCTCGCTCGCGACGCCCTCGGGATGGTCCGCCCACTTGTAGAAGAGGTACGCGCTGTACTCCACGGTGTCCCGCACCTTGCCGCCGAGCAGCGCGTGCACGGGCAGCCCCAGCGCCTTGCCGAGGGCGTCTAGACAGGCGACCTCGAACCCCGACACCACCGACAGCCGCAGCTTGTCGGCGGTCTGCACGCCGCGCAGCCCGCCCACGTCCACCTGCCCGGAGACCCGCGACCCGTCGACCGCCACCTCGTCGGCGAGGACGGACAGGCCGTTCAGATCGCTGACCTGACGCCCCACCAGCTTCTCCGCGAACGGCCGGGCCAGCTCCAGGTACTTGGTGTCGCCGTACGTCTCACCGACCCCCGTGATCCCGTCGCCGGTCACCACCTCCACGATGAGCCGCGGGGTGTACGGCTGGTGCACACCCTGCGTGTTCAGCAGCGGCGGGTCGGCGACCAGGATCGGGGTCAGCCGGACCTCGGTGATGGTCAGGTCGCGGGTCGCGGTCACGGGTCGGCTCCTACGGTCGGGGACCATCTGCATCTTCTGTTTCTATCTTCATTCGTCTACATATGGAGATGGAGGTTAGGTACGCGAACAGCGGGCGTCAATAGGTCCCGGCCCCGCCCCGCTCACGCTCGGCACGGACACGCGTACGCGCCGTACGGCCCGGCCGGCGATGAAAAGCACGGGGCGCGGCCCCGGCTTCTCAGGGGCGCGGGGCTGTGTCGACATGCGGCTCCGCCGCGTGGGCGCGACCAGCCATGAACGACCCGCAGCCCGCTGACCGACAGCCGGCCCCGAGCTCCCCCGGTAAAAGCCCTACGGCACTGTCAGTCCCCCGTCGTACTCTTGAATCACAAGCGCAGGCCACCGCCTGCGACTCGCTTCAAGGAGGACGTGCGGCCCCAGAGCCGGCCCATGACTCAGACACCCACAGCTCACACCCCCGCGCAGGGCAAGGCGAGAGCACAGTTCACCGTCCCCGCGGCGCACCCCATGGTCACCGTGCTGGGTTCCGGCGACTCCCTCCTGCGCGTGATCGAGAAGGCCTTCCCGGCGGTCGACATCCATGTCCGGGGCAATGAGATCAGCGCGGTCGGCGACGCCCCCGAAGTCGCTCTCGTCCAGCGCCTGTTCGACGAGATGATGCTGGTGCTCCGCACCGGACAGCCGATGACGGAGGATGCGGTGGAACGCTCGATCGCGATGCTGAGGGCGAGCGAGAACGGGAAGAGCGACGGCCAGGAGACCCCGGCCGAGGTGCTGACACAGAACATCCTGTCCTCGCGTGGCCGCACGATCCGCCCCAAGACGCTCAACCAGAAGCGGTACGTCGACGCCATCGACAAGCACACCATCGTCTTCGGCATCGGCCCGGCCGGCACCGGCAAGACCTACCTGGCCATGGCCAAGGCCGTCCAGGCCCTCCAGTCCAAGCAGGTCAACCGCATCATCCTGACCCGCCCCGCCGTCGAGGCCGGAGAGCGCCTGGGCTTCCTGCCCGGCACCCTCTACGAGAAGATCGACCCCTATCTGCGTCCGCTGTACGACGCGCTGCACGACATGCTCGACCCCGACTCGATCCCCAGGCTGATGGCCGCCGGGACCATCGAGGTCGCGCCCCTGGCGTACATGCGCGGCCGTACGCTCAACGACGCCTTCATCATCCTCGACGAGGCCCAGAACACCTCGCCCGAGCAGATGAAGATGTTCCTCACCCGCCTCGGCTTCGAATCGAAGATCGTGATCACGGGCGATGTGACCCAGGTCGACCTGCCGAACGGCACGAAGTCCGGTCTGCGCCAGGTCCAGGACATCCTGGAGGGCCTGGACGACGTGCACTTCTCCCGGCTGTCGTCGCAGGATGTCGTACGGCACAAGCTCGTCGGCCGTATCGTCGACGCGTACGAGAAGTACGACACCACGCACGGCACGGAGAACGGCTCGCACAAGGGCGGCCGGGGCAAGGCCGGGCCCAAGGGGAAGTAGCAAGCACCGCACCATGTCGATCGACGTCAACAACGAGTCCGGAACCGAGGTCGACGAGCAGGCGATCCTCGACATCGCCCGCTACGCACTGACGCGGATGCGTATCCACCCCCTCTCCGAGCTGTCGGTGATCGTGGTGGACGCCGACGCCATGGAGCAGCTGCACATCCAGTGGATGGACCTCCCCGGTCCGACCGATGTCATGTCGTTCCCGATGGACGAGCTGCGTCCGCCGTCGAAGGACGACGACGAGCCGCCGCAGGGTCTGCTCGGCGACATCGTGCTCTGCCCCGAGGTCGCCGAGAAGCAGGGCAAGGAAGCCGACACGCAGCACTCCATGGACGAGGAACTCCAGCTCCTCACCGTCCACGGAGTGCTGCACCTCCTCGGCTACGACCACGAGGAGCCCGACGAGAAGGCCGAGATGTTCGGCCTGCAGGCCGCCATCGTGGACGGCTGGCGCGCGGAGAAGGGCCTCACCGGCCCCTCCCCGGCACCGACCGTGTCATGAGCGCGACCCTCATCGGCGGTGCCGTCGCCCTGGTCGTCGTCGCCTGGCTCGCCGCCTGCGCGGAGGCGGGCCTCGCGCGCGTCTCCAGCTTCCGCGCCGAGGAGGCCGTACGGTCCGGGCGGCGCGGCAGCGCGGGCCTCGCGCAGATCTCGGCCGACCCGACCCGCTATCTGAACGTCGCGCTCCTTGTGCGCGTGGCCTGCGAGATGGCCGCCGCCGCGCTCGTCACGTACGCCTGTCTGCAGCAGTTCGACGCGACCTGGGAGGCGCTGGTCGTCGCCATCGGGGTGATGGTCCTCGTGTCGTACGTGGCCGTCGGTGTCTCCCCCCGCACCATCGGCCGCCAGCACCCCCTGAACACGGCCACGGCCGCGGCGTACGTCCTGCTGCCGCTCGCCCGGATCATGGGCCCGATCCCGAACCTGCTCATCCTGATCGGTAACGCGCTGACGCCCGGCAAGGGCTTCCGGCGCGGCCCGTTCGCCTCCGAGGCCGAGCTGCGCGCGCTGGTCGACCTCGCCGAGAAGGAGTCCCTGATCGAGGCCGAGGAGCGCCGTATGGTGCACTCGGTGTTCGAGCTGGGCGACACCCTCGTCCGCGAGGTGATGGTCCCGCGCACCGACCTGGTCGCCATCGAGCGGTACAAGACCATCCGCCAGGCCCTCACCCTCGCCCTGCGGTCCGGTTTCTCGCGGATGCCGGTCACCGGCGAGAACGAGGACGACATCGTCGGGATCGTCTATCTGAAGGACCTGGCCCGCAAGACGCACATCAGCCGGGACGCCGAGAGCGAACTGGTGTCCACGGCCATGCGCCCCGCCGTCTTCGTCCCCGACACCAAGAACGCCGGTGACCTGCTGCGCGAGATGCAGCAGGAGCGCAACCACGTCGCCGTCGTCATCGACGAGTACGGCGGCACCGCCGGCATCGTCACCATCGAGGACATCCTGGAGGAGATCGTCGGCGAGATCACCGACGAGTACGACCGGGAGCTGCCGCCGGTGGAGGACCTGGGCGACGACCGCTACCGGGTCACCGCCCGCCTCGACATCACCGACCTCGGTGAGCTGTACGGGCTCGACGCCTACGACGACGAGGACGTGGAGACCGTGGGCGGTCTCCTCGCCAAGGCCCTGGGCCGGGTCCCCATCGCCGGCGCCTCCTCGGTCGTCGCCCTGCCCGACGAGCGCGAACTGCGCCTCACGGCGGAGGCCGCGGCCGGCCGTCGGAACAAGATCATCACGGTGCTCGTGGAGCCGGTCGGCCCCGCCGGGTCGCCGGAGGAGGAGGCGAAGCCGGAGTGAAGTCCCGATGACCCCACAGGAGTTGCGCGCCTTCTGCCTCTCCTTCAACGAGGCCGTCGAGGACTTCCCCTTCCGCCCCGAGATCTCCGTCTTCAAGGTCCTCGGCAAGATGTTCGCCCTGAGCTGGATCGACGAGCGGCCCCTGAAGGTCAACCTCAAGTGCGACCCCGAGGACGCGATCCGGCTCCGCGGCGAACACCCCGGCCTGATCACCCCCGGCTATCACATGAACAAACGCCACTGGAACACGGTGACCCTCGACGGCGACCTCCCGGACCGGCTGGCCCGGGAGCTGATCGAGGACTCGTACGACCTGGTCGTGGCGGGCCTGCCGCGCGCGGAGCGGCTCCGCCTCGACCGGCCGTGAGCCCACCCCGTGGCAGGGCGGGCCGACCCGCTCTCCGTATGCTCGGCTCATGACCGACAGCAGCGCGCTCGACCCCGAGGACCGCAAGATCGTCACCCTGGCCCGTTCCGCGCGGGCCCGTAACGGGGTGCCCGAGGGGGCCGCCGTACGTGACGAGACCGGCCGTACGTATGTCGCCGGGACCGTGGCCCTGGACTCCCTGCGGCTCAGCGCGCTGCGCACGGCCGTCGCCATGGCCGTGGCCTCCGGCGCCAAGTCCCTGGAGGCGGCGGCCGTGGTCACCGACTCCGACACCGTCTCCGACGAGGACCGGGCCGCCGTACGGGACCTCGGCGGGCCGGAGACGCCGGTGCTGCTGGCGGGGCCGGACGGGGCGGTACGGGCGACGGTGACGGCGGGCTGAGGGCGAGGGCGGGGCGAAGCTGACGTCGGGCCGCGGGTGACGGTGGGCCGCGGCTGCCGGTGGGATCGCCATCGCCGCACCGTCAGCGCCGAATGCCCTTCCGCGATGGGCGCGGCCGTGGTGGGCCGGGCAGGGGAGAATGAGGGCCGTACCCAACGTCGACCTTTGCGGAGGAGCGGGGAAATGCGGAACGCGCGAGCGGGGCAGGTCGCCGGGCCCGAGGACCTCATCGATGTGGCCCGCCTGGTCACCGCGTACTACGCGCTGCACCCCGATCCGGCCGAACCGGGGCAGCGGGTGGCGTTCGGCACCTCGGGGCACCGCGGTTCGTCCGTGGCGGCGGCGTTCAACGAGGACCACATCGCGGCCACCAGTCAGGCCATCTGCGAGTACCGCGCCGCCCAGGGCACCGACGGCCCCCTCTTCCTCGGCGCCGACACCCACGCCCTGTCCGAGCCCGCCCGGATCACGGCACTGGAGGTGTTCGCCGCCAACGACGTGACCGTCCTCATCGACCTGGCCGACGGCTACACGCCCACCCCGGCCGTCTCGCATGCCATCCTCACCCACAACCGGAACCGCGCGTCCGGTCTCGCCGACGGCGTGGTGGTCACCCCCTCGCACAACCCGCCCGCCGACGGCGGCTTCAAGTACAACCCGCCGAGCGGCGGCCCCGCCGGTTCCGAGGCGACCTCCTGGATCCAGGACCGCGCCAACGAGATCATCACCGGCGGCCTGAAGGACGTACGCCGTATCCCCTACACCCGCGCCCTCGCCGCACCCGGCACCGGCCGCCACGACTTCCTCGGCGCCTATGCGGCCGACCTGCCGAACGTGCTGGACCTGGAGGCGATCCGGTCCGCCGAAGTGCGCATCGGCGCCGATCCGCTGGGCGGCGCCTCGGTCGCCTACTGGGGCCGGATCGCTGAACAGCACCGGCTCGACCTCACGGTGGTGAACCCGCTCACCGACCCCACCTGGCGCTTCATGACGCTCGACTGGGACGGCAAGATCCGTATGGACTGCTCCTCGCCGTACGCCATGGCCTCGCTCATCGAGCGGCGCGACCGGTTCGACATCGCCACCGGCAACGACGCCGACGCCGACCGGCACGGCATCGTCACACCGGACGGGGGCCTGATGAACCCCAACCACTACCTCGCCGTGGCGATCTCGTACCTGTTCTCCCACCGCGAGCAGTGGCCCGCGGGCGCCGGAATCGGCAAGACCCTGGTGTCGTCCAGCATGATCGACCGGGTCGCGGCGGACGTAGGCCGCCCGCTGGTCGAAGTCCCCGTCGGCTTCAAGTGGTTCGTGGACGGCCTCTCCGACGGCACGCTCGGCTTTGGCGGCGAAGAGTCGGCGGGCGCGTCCTTCCTGCGCCGCGACGGCTCGGTGTGGACCACCGACAAGGACGGCATCATCCTGGCCCTGCTCGCCTCCGAGATCACGGCGGTCACGGGCAGCACGCCGTCGCAGCACTACGCCAAGCTCACCGACCGCTTCGGCGCCCCCGCCTACGCGCGCGTCGACGCCCCGGCCTCCCGCGAGGAGAAGGCCCTGCTCGCCAAGTTGTCCCCGCGCCAGGTCACCGCCGACACCCTCGCCGGCGAGCCGGTCACCACGGTGCTCACCGAGGCCCCCGGCAACGGCGCCGCCCTCGGCGGCATCAAGGTCGCCACCGCCAACGCCTGGTTCGCGGCCCGCCCCTCGGGCACCGAGGACGTCTACAAGATCTACGGGGAGTCGTTCCTCGGCCCGGACCATCTCAGCCGGGTCCAGGAGGAGGCCAGGTCCGTGGTGCTCGCGGCGCTCGGCGCCTGACACGACGAGTAGGGGGCCGGGATGGACGACGCCGTGGTGACGGCGCTGATCGCCGCCGGGGCCGCGATCGGCGGCGGAGCACTCACGGGGGTGTTCACCCTCGCCTCCGCCAAACGCCAGGCCGCGGCCGCCTGGGCGGCGGGCGAGCGCCAGGCGACCGCCGCCTGGGAGGCCGGCCGGCAGCAGGCGGCCGCCGCCTGGGACGCCGGACAGCTCCAGGCCACGGCCCAGCTGGACGTCGCCCGCCGCACCCTCACCGAACAGACGCTGGCGAACCAGCGGGCGGTGCGGCGCGCGGCCTACGTCACGTATCTGAGCCGTACCGACAGCGCGCAACAGGCGCTCACCGCCTGGCAGAGCGCCCTCGGTACCACGGACGAGGCGCCGCGCCGACGGGAGTACGACACCGCCATGGGCGCGGTCGGGGAAGCGCTCAACGTCGTACGTCTGGAAGGGCCGGACCCCGTGGCAGCGGCGGCGGAGGCGCTGCGGAACTCACTCGACACGGCCGCTTCCGGAACCCAACAGTCCGTGGCACAGGCCGAGTTCCTGAGTGCGGCCCGCGCGGCGCTCACGCCTGTGTAGTCCGTGGCGGGCGGATAAGATCCGTGGTGCCCGAGATGAGGGGGGCCTGGTGCAGCTGAACGTGTCGTACGAGGACCGGCACGACGGCATCACTGTCGTGCGGGTGGAAAGCGCCTGCCAGGGCGACGCGCTCGACGTCGGTTCCGCATCGGAGTTGCGCACGGCGCTGTTGAAGCGGGTCGAGGAAGGGCGGCGGTCTCTTGTCGTCGACCTCAGCGCGATCGATGACGTCGACAGCGCGGGAGCGGGCGTGCTGGTCGAGGACCTGAAGTGGGTGTATTTCAAAGGGGGGAGGCTCTCCCTGGTCGTCACGAGCGATGGCTGGCACGCACTCTTGTCCAAGGCCGGCTTGTACAGGATCGTCCAAGCACACGACACCGTGTCGAGGGCGCTCAAGGGGGCCGCTTCGCCCAACTACGAACGGGGGAGTGAGGAGTGGGCCAGCCATTGGCGTGAAGGGGAGGAGCGCGCCGTCGCATCGGGCGGTCACACGTACGAACATCTTTCCGAGGACGTCACGTTGGTGAAGGTCATGGCCGGGCAGCCGTTCGGAGATCTGAACGTGTACACCGCGCCGTACCTCCGTAGCCTGTTCGTCGACCTGGTGAACCAGGGACGGTACTTCCTGGTCGTGGACTTGACGGATCTCGGGGGCCTCGACTCGACCGGGCTGGGTGTGTTCGTCGGTGGTCTGAAGAGGGTCCGCGGCCGCGATGGCTCGATGGTGCTGGTCGTGCCGTCCGAGCGGATCCTGAAAGCCTTCCGGATCACCGGGCTGACCAAGGCTTTTCCCCTCTTCGACACGGTGGACCCCGCCGTCGAGTTCATCGGCCGGGAGGTATCCACGGCACATGCCTGACGGTGAAGCGCGTCGGCGCACCGCCGCTCAATGGGACCCCGTACGCCTCGGAGTCCACCCCGCCCCCGGCCCGGACAGCACCCTCGACCTGCCGTTGACCGAGTACCTGCCCCGCCCGCACGACGAGACCCTGCGGCAGCGGCTGGCCCGTACCGCGGCCACGAACGACGCGGTGTTCGTCCTGTTGGTGGGCCGTTCCGCGAGTGGCAAGACCCGGGCCGTCTATGAGGCGGTGGCGGCCGTTCTGCCCGACTGGCCGGTGGTGCACCCGGCGGACGCGGACGAGCTGATCGCGGCGGACATCGGCGCCCGCACCGTGCTGTGGCTCGACGAGACGCAGCGCTATCTGAACGGGGTCTCGGGCGAGCGGGCCGCCAGGGCGTTGGGGCGGCTGCTGGACCAGGTGGCGCCGCTCGCGGTGGTCGGCACGATGTGGCCGGAGCATCTCAGGCGACTGACCGAGAGCCGACGGGACGGCGAGGACGAATCGCCGTACATCCGGGCGTTGTTGACGAGACGTCACGCCATGATCGCGGTGCCGGACACGCTGTCCGGTGACACCCCGGCCCTCGCCGCCGCGGCGGCCCGTGATCCGCGCCTCGCCGCCGCCGTACGGGCGGCAGGTCCCGGCCATCGCGTGCTGCAACACCTCACCGGGGGACCGGAGTTGGTGCGCCGCTGGGAGATGGGCCCGGACCAGTGGTTCACCGCTCCCGAGCACGCCGTGCTGACGGCGGCCGTCGAGGCACGCAGGCTCGGGCACGCCAGCGCCGTACCGGCGCGGCTGCTGATGGAGGCCGCGGCCGGGTTCATGGACTCCACCGCCCGTGCGACCGCGGGCAAGGAGTGGTTCCCGGCGGCCATCGGCGCGCTGACGACGGCCGTACGTCGCCACAGCCCGGCGCCGCTGATAGCGGAACGGCACGAGCCGGGTGTCGGCGACCCCGACAGCTACCGCCCGGACGACTACCTGGAGCAGCACATCCGCCGGGTCAGGGCGCACCGGGCGCCACCGGCCGAGTTCTGGACTGGCGCCTCCTGGGCCAGGACCGCCGACGACCTCTACGCCTTCGGGCGGGCCGCCGAACAGCGGCGCCGCTACGGCTGTGCCGCCGCGCTGTACGAGAAGGCCGTCCAGCAGGGCCACAGCCGGGCCCGGGCCGCCTGGGCGGTACTGCGGGAGACCACCGACGGCCGGGCCGCCGCCGAGGAGACGGCCGCGACGGACCCCGTCGCCTGGGCGGCCCTCGCCGTGTCGAGGGAGCGCGACGGCGACAGGACCGCCGCCTACGACGCGTACCGGCACGCGGCCCGGGCGGGCGATGTGTGGGCCTGGCCGGCGATGGCCCGGATCCGCGAGGAGGAGGGCGACCCGGCCGCCGCGGACGCCGTCGCCGCCCTGGCCGCGGCGGCGGGGCAGCCGCTCGCCTGGCGGACGCTCGGCCGGATGCGCGCGGTCCACGGCCCGGCGGCGGCCAAGGCGTTCGAGCAGGCGGTGGGCGTCGGTGACGGGTGGGGGCACGTCGGACTCGCGCAGGTCGCCGAACGCGCGGGCGACCTCCCCGAGGCGGTGGAGCACGCCACACGGGCGGCCGACGCGGGCGTCACGGCGGCCTGGGCGCGTCTGGTGGGGCTGCACCGGTCGCTCGGTGACCCTGCGTCAGCCGTGGCCGCGGCCACCGGGGGCGCGGACGCCGGAAACCCCGAAGGCTGGTCCCTCCTCGCTCAACTGCGCCATGCGGACGGCGACTTGCCGGGTGCCGCCGCGGCCCATCGAGAGGCCGCGGCCCTCGGCGTCGGCGCGGCTTGGCGCGAACTGGCCCTGCTCGCCGAGTCGGACGGCGACAGCGTCGCCGCCGAGGAGGCCGCCGCGCAGGCGGTGCGCACCGGCGACCCGGAGGCCTGGACCGCCCTGGCCGAGTCCCGCGAGGAACGCGGCGACGACACGGGCGCCGCACATGCCGCCGCGGAGGCGGCGCGCGCCGGCGATGTGGAGGCGTGGATCACGCTGGCGCGCGGCCGGGAACGCGCCGGGGACGCGGAGGGCGCGGAGCGCGCCGCCGACCTGGCCGCGGACCGGGGCTCCCCCGCAGCGTGGGCGGCGCTGTCCCGGATGCGGGAGCGGGCGGGGGACCGGGACGGATCCCGGCGGGCGGTGCTGCGGGCCGGCGCCCTCGGCGCCTCCGACGCCTGGACGGCACTGGGACGCGTGCGTGAGGAACTGGGCGACACCGCAGCCGCCGAACGCGCCTACGACCGCGGCTGCGAGGCCGGTGACACGGAGGCGTACGCCGCGCTCGGCGCCCTGTATCTGGAACAGGGACGGTCGGCCGAGGCCTGCGCCGCCTACCGGTCGGCCGTGGACGCGGGACTCCCCGACGCCTGGGAGGGCTTGCTGTCGGCGTTGGCGGCCCAGGCACCCCGCGCCACCTCGGCACGGACGGTGGACCGGCTGCGCACGACGGGACTGTCGGCGGGGGGGTGAGTGGAGGGCAGACGGAGGGGTGAGCTGAGGCCGGGTGACGTGCAGCGCAAGGGCGGGGGCGCTGCGGGCCCTCGCCGCCGCGGTACGTGAGGTGTCGGGCAGGTGCACGGCCCTCTCCCGAGCCGCATCGGAAGCGCTCGCCTGGTTCTTCCAGTTCCTTTTAGTTCTTCTTCTAGTTCTTCTGCAGGGTGCGGGTCACCCCCGCGATGACAGCCGTCGTCAGGATCCAGCCGACGGCGATCAGGGCGTAGGCCAGCCACTGGAGGGTGCCGTCCGACCAGTACCAGGCGGTGCGCTGGCCCAGGCCGCCGATCGGGATGAGCAGGTCGAGGGTGTAGACGAACGGCTGGAAGGGGGCGCCCTCGCCCCGCTTGACGGGAGTGGGGGACCCGGCGTCGAAGGCCGCCGTGCCCAGCAGGGTCAGGGCGAGGAGCCAGACACCGGCCAGCCAGGGGCGGTAGCCGTAGCCGACGGTGACGTCGAGGAGATGGCCCCAGACGCGGGCGGCCGGGGAGAGCGTGCGGCGCCGGTGGCGTTGCCGGGCGAGGAGCACACGGCGGGCGTCGTCGTCGTGACCGGCCTTGCGGTACCAGGCCGCCAGCTGTTCGTACGGTTGGGGGCTGTAGCCGGGGCTGCTGCGTATCCAGGCCACCCGGCGGGCCACGGACTCCCGGTCGCCCACGGCCTCGCGGCGCTCGCCGTTCGCCTCCGCCGTCTTGATGGAGCCGTAGACGAAGCCGTCCAGCTCCACCCGCTCCGGCCAGCTGTGCTCGTTCTCGTGGAGGTACGACACCTGGGCGGCCCGTAGGTCGACCGTGCCGGACGGCCGCCGGGCGAGGGTGAAGTCGAAGTCGGTGGCCTGTGCGAGCATGGCGACCAGGGCCGGGCCGTCGGCATTCTCGCCGTCGGGGGCTCCGTTCAGGACAGCGCCTTCGAAGGTCACGTTGTCCGTGATCCGGGCGCCGCGCAGCCGTACGGTGCCGTTCGCGGTGAATCCGCCGGAGAGGTTGAGTGTCTGGATCACGGAGTTGTCCAGGGCGAGGGCGACCCCGCGAGGGCTGGGACGGTCCAGCAACGCGCCCTGCATGAAGAGTCCGCCCGACAACTGCGCGCCCAGCAGCCGGACTTCTCCTCGGGCGACGAATCCGTGCCCGCAGTAGAGGCCTCCCTCCACGACCAGGCCTCCGGCGCGCACGGCCCAGCCGGTCGATGAGGAGATCTCGGCCCCGTTGAGGATCACGGCCCCGCTCACGTGGGTGTTGATGAGAGACAGAGGGACGGTGTGGCCGTGGAACGGTGACACGGCACCGCGTTCCACGAGGGATCCCCGCAGGTCGAGGAGCCCGTCGACACGGGCCGTCGTGGCCTCGACACCGGGCACCCGACAGCTCATGATCGCGACCGTTCGGGTCGACGCTCCGAAGAGGTCCACCCCTTCGTCCAGCCGGCACCCCTCCAGCCACAGCGGATGAGTGATCTCCGCCCCGGACAGATCGATGCGCCCGGTGATGCGCGCCCCGGCGAGCCTCAGACACGCGACCGCGCCCGGCCGCGCCGTGTTCGCGCCCAGCAGCAGCGCCACGATCACCGCCGCCCGCACAGTCCGCCCCGGCCCCCACTCCCCGCCCCCGGCGAACCGGTCCTCCTCCGCGACACCCGTCCGCAGATCCACCCGCCGCCCCTCCGGAAACGCGTCCCACAGTTCACGTTCCGGGGCCGTCAACTCGTCGTAGGTGAGCACCGGTACAGGGTAGTGATCTACGGCCACGAGGCATCGGCAGGCGCTCACGGCGTAGTGTTACGGCCGGTAACAGCCCTCCGAGCTGCACGAAAATCATGCGCGGACGAGTGGACACCCGGGCCGGGCTACCGGCGAAACCGCACGGCGCGGGACAGATCGGCGCACCGGCGCGACCTTGCCGGAGAGTCGGCCGGCGTCGTCGGCGATCGGCTTCGGCCACTTTCGCCGACCCTTGCCGCAACCCGCAGAACATCTCTTGCAATCTTGGCCCGCGCACGCCTCAATGGAGCCGTTCTCCTGGCGGACCGTCACATTCCGCCGCGCGGCCGCGCATTGCACCGCCCCCACATGGCAACGCCCGTACCGGGACGTACGGGGCGTCCCCAGGCCCCGTGCACCTCCCGTACCAGGGAAGGGAATTCGCTCGATGAAACGCATACGACTCGGAGTCGGCTCGGCGCTCGCGGCAGGGACGCTGGCCGTCACCGGCCTAGCGTTCGCCCCCACCGCCGCGGCCGTCACCCCGGCCACCGCGACGATCAACGCCACCTGCACCATCGGCGGTTCCGGCGTGGCCACGCTCACGGCCACCCAGACCGGCACCACCGCCACCGTCACCGTCTCCTCGGAGGAGATCACCGCCCCGCTCGCACTCGCCGAGGACTCGATCCAGTCCACGCTCACCCTCGTGAAGGCGAGCGGCGGTACGACCGTCTTCACCGGTACCGAGAACCCGGCGCTGGCCCTCGGTGACGGCGTCACCGTAGGCCCGCTCACCGGCACCGTCGCTCCCGGCGACAGCCTGGAGGCCTTCGGCGGCTCGCTGCAGATGGTGATCTTCGGCTTCCCGGTGACGTGCACCGCCGGCGAGGCACAGTCGCCGGGGCCGTTCGTCTTCGACTGACAGACCTGTTCGACGGCTACTGACAGGTGAGGGGTGGTGCCGCCCGACCGGCGGCACCACCCCTCACCTCGACTCCGCCATGACGCGGTCACGGTCAGAGCGCGTCGGGCCCCCGCTCGCCCGTCCGCACCCGTACGACCGTCTCCACCGGCAGCGCCCACACCTTGCCGTCGCCGATCTTCCCGGTGTGGGCGGCCTTGACGATCGTCTCGATCACCGCGTCCGAGTCGGCGTCCTCGACGACGATCTCGATACGGATCTTGGGGACGAGATCGACCTGGTACTCGGCGCCCCGGTACACCTCGGTGTGGCCGCGCTGCCGGCCGTAGCCGCTGGCCTCGGTGACGGTCAGACCGTGCACGCCCGTCTCCTGCAGGGCGGACTTGACCGCGTCGAGGCGGTACGGCTTGACGATCGCGGTGATGAGCTTCATGGCTTAGGCCTTGGCCTTCTGCGAGGAGGGGACGGACGCGCTGACCGGGGCGCCGTGCCCCAGGACGCCGTGATCGTATGCCGTCTCGGCGTGCACCGTAAGGTCGAGACCGGTGTGCTCGTGCTCCTCGTCCGCGCGGAAGCCCAGCACCTTGTCGATCAGCTTCCCGATGCCGTACGTGACGAGGAAGGCGTACGCCCCGACGGCGACCACGGCCACCAGCTGCTTGCCGAGCTGGGCGAGCCCGCCGCCGTAGAGGAGGCCCTCGGCGCCGCCGGTCATCGACTCGACGGCGAAGACACCGATCAGGACCGTGCCGATGACACCGCCCACCAGGTGGACGCCGACGACGTCGAGCGAGTCGTCGTAGTCGAGCTTGAACTTCCAGCCCACGGCGTACGAGCAGACGACACCGGCGGCCAGGCCGATGACCAGTGCGCCGAGCAGGGAGACCGAGCCGCAGGACGGGGTGATGGCGACCAGACCGGCGACCGCTCCGGAGGCCGCGCCCAGGGTCGTCGGGTGGCCGTCGCGCTTCTGCTCGACGAAGAGCCAGCCGAGGAGGCCGGTGCAGCCGGCGGCGAGGGTGTTGAGGAACGCGGCGGCGGCCAGGCCGTTGGCGCCGAGGGCGGAGCCGGCGTTGAAGCCGAACCAGCCGAACCAGAGCAGACCCGCGCCGAGCATGACCATCGGCAGGTTGTGCGGGCGCATGGCGTCCTTCCTGAACCCGAGCCGCGGGCCCAGGACCAGGCACAACGCCAGTCCCGAGGCGCCCGACGTGACCTCCACGGGCAGGCCGCCCGCGAAGTCGAGGGCGCCGAGGTCGTCGAGGATCCAGCCGCCCGGTCCCCACACCCAGTGGGCGACCGGAACGTATACGAGCAGCGCCCACACCGGCACGAAGACCAGCCACGCTCCGAACTTCGCGCGGTCCGCGATCGCGCCGCTGATCAGCGCGGCCGTGATGATCGCGAAGGTCAGCTGGAAGGTGGCGAAGAGGAGGGTGGGGACGGTGCCGTGGACGTCGGCGGGGCCGAGGCCGCCCATACCGAGGTGGTCGAGGCCGCCGATGAGACCGCCGAAGGCGTCGTCCCCGAAGGCGAGCGAGTATCCGGCGGCCAGCCACACCACGGTGACCAGGGCGATCGAGACGAAGCTCATCATCAGCATGTTGAGGACGCTCTTCGTACGGACCATGCCGCCGTAGAAGAGGGCGAGGCCCGGGGTCATCAGCAGGACGAGGGCGGTGGCGGCGAGCAGCCAGGCGGTGTCGCCTGTGTCGATGCGCCCTGCGGCAAGGGCGGCGGCGAGAGTCACGGTCGTCTCCATCGAGGTCGGGGCTCGTCAGAGGGTCACCGGAACGCGTTTCCGGATGCGTACGGGTGTGTTTCCGTGACGTTTCGTTGCGTGAGGGTTTCGGAAAGCTCACGGTCCGTGCTGGGTACGGCGGGGCTCTGTCGATCAGGGACAATGGGCGCCATGAGCGTTCGTACCCAGTCATCCGAGCAGCCGGCCGAGGCCGCCCACCGTGCCGGCTTCGCCTGCTTCGTGGGCCGCCCCAACGCGGGCAAGTCCACCCTCACGAACGCTCTGGTCGGCCAGAAGGTGGCGATCACGGCCGACCAGCCCCAGACGACGCGGCACACCGTACGGGGCATCGTGCACCGTCCGGAGGCCCAGCTGATCCTGGTGGACACCCCCGGCCTCCACAAGCCGCGCACCCTGCTGGGCCAGCGGCTCAACGACGTCGTGCGCACGACCTGGGCCGAGGTCGACGTGATCGGCTTCTGTCTGCCCGCGAACGAGAAGCTCGGCCCCGGTGACCGTTTCATCGCGAAGGAACTGGCGTCCATCAAGAAGACGCCGAAGATCGCGATCGTCACGAAGACCGACCTCGTCGAGAGCAAGCAGCTCGCCGAACAGCTGATCGCCATCGACCAGCTCGGCAAGGAGCTGGGCTTCGAGTGGGCCGAGATCGTGCCCGTCTCGGCGGTCGCCGACAAGCAGGTGGACCTGCTGGCCGACCTGCTCGTCCCCCTCCTCCCGGAGGGCCCCGCCCTCTACCCCGAGGGCGACCTCACCGACGAGCCCGAGCAGGTCATGATCGCCGAGCTGATCCGCGAGGCGGCCCTGGAGGGCGTCCGTGACGAGCTGCCGCACTCCATCGCGGTCGTCGTCGAGGAGATGCTCCCCCGCGAGGACCGCCCCGCCGACCGGCCCCTCCTCGACATCCACGCCTTCGTCTACATCGAGCGCCCCAGCCAGAAGGGCATCATCATCGGCCCCAAGGGCAAGCGCCTGAAGGAGGTCGGCATCAAGTCCCGCAAGCAGATCGAGGCCCTGCTCGGCACGCCGGTCTTCCTTGACCTCCATGTGAAGGTCGCGAAGGACTGGCAGCGCGACCCGCGCCAGCTGCGGAAGCTGGGGTTCTGACCCCCCGGTCGACACCGAGTCCGGTCGACTTCGAGTCCGGTCGACTTCGAGCCCGTTTCGACATCGAGCCCGTTCGATGGCCCTAAAGGGGTCGCCCGCTGGTCAAATTTGACTAGGGTGAAGCAATGGGTGAGAAGACGATTCCGATCCTTCCGTGTCAGAGCCTCCCGCCGCTCCTCGACTTCTATGTGGCCCTCGGCTTCGAGGTCACCTTCCAGCAGCGCAGCCCCAATCCCTATGCCGTGGTGGAGCGGGGCGGGATCGAGCTGCAGTTCTTCGGGCTGAAGGCGTACGACCCGGCCGTGTCGCTCAGTACGTGTTACGTGATCACGGACGAAGTCGACGCGTTGTACGCCGCGTTCCGGACCGGTCTCAAGGAGACGTACGGGCGGATACCCACGCGCGGGCTGCCGCGTATCGGGCCGCTCAAGGACATGTCGTACGGCGTGCGGCAGTTCCTGATGACCGATCCGGGAGGCAACTGCGTCCGGGTCGGGCAGCCGACGAGCGAGGACCAGAGCCACCGGCCAGCCCCGAAGGAGACGTTCGCGCGAGCCCTCCACCACGCGTCCCTGCTGACGGACTCGAAGGAGGATCCGGCCGCCGCCGCGCGGGTCATCGACCGGGTGCTGGGGTCGACGGAACAACCGACGCCGTCGCTGCTGGTACGACTGCTCGTGCTGCGTGCCGATGTCGCCGTACGGCTCGGCGACGAGGAGACGGCGACCACCGCGCTCGTACGGGCGGAGACGGTACCGCTCACCGGCGAGGAGCGGGACGCGGCCAAGGACGCCCTGCTGCGGCTGGAGGATCTGCGGGGCCGGGGCCCGGCCTGAGAGAGCGCCGCCGCCCCGGGACGGTTCTCCGGGGCGGCGGCGGGCATGCCGGGTCAGGCGGTGGTGGCGGGGGTCAGCGCGTCCACCAGGCCGCCGACGTGTTCCTCAGGGTGTTGGTGCCGCAGTGGATCTCGCCCATACCGAGGTGGTACGTCTCCCAGTCGTCGAGGTACGACACCTTCATGCCGGCGCCGCTGTACGCCGCCGTCACGGCCTCGGTGAAGATGTCCTTGCCGCCGATGACCGGGCCCCACTGACGCGGAGCGAGGTAGTGGGTGCGGCTGAGGACGACGCCGTTGACGGCGCCGGGGACGTAGGCGCTGGTCATGACCGGCGGCGCGGGCGCGGGCGCCGCCGGGGAGGCCGCCCCCTGGCTCTCCCTCGGCGCGTCGAGCCGCTGCTGCTGGCCGTACTCCCGTGCCACCTCCGGGAGTTCGGCGCCGGTGCCGAGACGGGTCAGCCGGGGCAGGCGGACGGTCTCGTCCGCGCCGCCCGACTGCGACTCGCCCACCTGGTCCCTGCCCTGGGTGTAGAGCGCCGGGACGCGTACGACCTCGGCGTCCGTGACACCCGTCTCGCGCTTGAGCACCGCGAGGTTGGCCTCGATACGGCGCGTGGCGAGGTTGTTGTCGGAGACCAGGTTCTTGGAGCCGAGGGCCTCCGAGATGGACTCCCAGGGGACGTTCGGGATGGAGAACATCGGCTTCGAGCCGTGACCGGCGGCCTTCGCGTCACGCAGCAGCTTCAGCCCCGCCTCGGGGTCGGCGACCGCGATCTTCCAGCCGCGCGGGGTGTCGGCGGGCAGGAACTGCACGAACTCGTCGACATGGCCCACGTGCAGCCAGGACGTGTCCAGGAACAGGGGGTCCTGGAGGCCCTGGGACTTCAGGAACGTCCGCATCACCTTCGCCGGCTTGTCGCCGGTGTCGGGGCGCTGCCCCATGATGATCCGGCCCGCCGGGAACGAGCGCTCGCCGTGGGCGTACGGCGGAATGGTCTCCAGGTTGCCCATGGAGTTGAGCGTCCACTCCTCCGACTCCTTGGCGCCCGTCACCTGCACGGCACCGATGTTCCGGCCCCGCAGCTTCTCGAACAGCTCCCGGCCCGACTCCCGGTCCAACTGGGCGGAGCGCAGCATCACGCGCATGGCCTGCCGCTTGCCGTTCGCGCCGGTCATGCTGACGTACGCGGGCTCCACGAAGTCCTGCGCCCAGATGTCCCCGTACTTGGTGAAGTTCACCGTCGGCTGGGTGATGCCGGCGTTCTTGGCCGCCTTGTCCAGGCCCTCGCGGAAGGCGCGGTTGAGCTTGCCGTAGTTGCCGCCGGAGACCTTGGTGACCAGCAGCTGCTGGGCGTTCTGCAGGTGGTGGTGGGTGAGGAGCGGGGCGACGCGCAGGGTGACCGAGTCGGCGGTCGTGCCCTTGGAGGACTTCACGGTCAGCCGGACGCGGGCCGTCCCGTCCCACTTCGCGGTGTCCCGGATCACGTCCCGGGCCTCCACGCCGAACTCCACGCCCGCGCGCAACTCGGCCCGCGACAGACGGGTCTTGTCCGTGACGGGCTCCCACTTCGTGCCCCGCTTGACGAACACGCGGGTCTGCTTGGCGCCCGCCGTGATCTTCACGCTGCCCTGGGCGCCGGCGGGGGCGCTCTTCATCGGTACGGACCGGACGCGGGCCAGGTCGGCGATGTCGGCCGTGCCGTTCACCTTGGTGTCGGAGGCGTCGTTGCAGGCGGCCAGCTGGGCGTCCGTGAGGGGCTTGCCCTTCGGGCCCGTGGACGGGCAACGGCTGCTGTCGTCGTCGATGTTGGGCAGCATCAGCGCGCCCCGGGCCACGGTCCAGCCGTTCTCGCCGGCGGTGTCCGTCGTGCCCGTGACGTCGACCCGGCCGTCCCTGTTCGTGTCCACCCGGAGGTCGGTCGGGGGTGCCCCGGCGGCGAAGGCCGCGGGGGCGGCGAGGGAGGGGGTGGCGAACAGGGTGCCGGAGACGGCGAGTACGGCTATCGCCCGGTGGGCGGGTCTGGGTGAACGCGGGGGCACGGGTGTCCCTTCAGTGGTGAGGTGGTCAGCACTGAAGAGGGGTGGTGGGGAGGATGCGTTGCCTGTGAACCCGCTGTGATTTCGCCCCCGCCGCCCCTACCCGTCCCATCCCCAGGGGCGCTGCCCCTTCGACCCCGAGGGGTGCTGGGTGGTGGGCGGGGTGAGGGGTGGGGTGTTTGGGGTGGGTGGGCGTGTGCGGGTTCGGTGGGGGTTCTCGCGCAGTTCCCCGCGCCCCTGAAAAGCACGGGCTGCGCCCTGTGCTTTTCAGGCCGCAGCCCCGTCGTCTTTCAGGCCGCAGCCCCGTCCCTTTCAGGCCCCCCGGGGCCGTCGGCTTTCAGGCCCCGGGGCCTGAATCCTTTGGGGGCGCGGGGAACTGCGCGATCAGCCCCCACGCACCCGCACCCGCCGACGAACCGGGCGTCACCCCCCGCTCTGCCCCCGCAGCACATCCCGGTACCACCCGTACGACGTCTTCGGAGTCCGCTCCAGCGTGTCGAAGTCGACGTGGACCAGCCCGAACCGTCGCGCATAGCCCTCCGCCCACTCGAAGTTGTCGAGAAGGGACCACACGAAGTACCCGCGGACATCGACCCCCGCCTCGACCGCCCGGTGCAGCGCGCGCACATGGCCGTCGAGATAGGCGACGCGCCGCTGGTCGTCGACGCCCTCGTAGGAGCAGCCGTTCTCGGTGATGACGACGGGGGGCAGCCGGTCGCCGTAGCGGGCGTGGAAGGTGGTCAGCAGTTCGGTGAGGCCCTCGGGGACGACCGGCCAGCCGAAGTCGGTGGTCGGGACGTTCTCGATCTGCTTGACGGTGAAGGGGAGTTCGGCCGGGATCGTGACACCGCCGAACTCGATGTCCGCGCCCTCGGGGGCACCCACGCGGGTGGGGGCGTAGTAGTTGACGCCGTACCAGTCGATGGGTTCCGAGATGATCTTCAGGTCGGAGTCGATGTCCGTGCCCGGCATCAACTCGCCGATGCCCTCCGGGTATTCGCCCAGCAGGACGGGCTCCGCGAACAGCCGGTTCAGGAGAAGGTCGTAGAAGCCGGCCGCCTCCACGTCCGGCTGGGCCTCCGACGCCGCCCATGTCGGCCCGTGCGAGTTGGCGATGCCGATGTCACCGACTCCGGCCGCGCGCAGGGCCCGTACGGCGAGACCGTGGCCCAACAGCTGGTGGTGGGCGGCCGGGAGCGCGTCGAACATCAGCTGCTTGCCCGGCGCGTGGGTGCCGAGGGCATGGCCCAGGAGCGTGTGCTCGGCGGGCTCGTTGATGGTGATCCACTTGGTGACGCGGTCACCGAGCCGCGCGGCCACGACGGCGACGTACTCGGCGAACCGCTCGGCGGTGTCCCGGTTCAGCCAGCCCCCCGCCTCCTCCAGCGACGACGGCAGATCCCAGTGGAAGAGGGTGGGGACGGGGCGTACGCCCGCGCTCGCGAGTTCGTCCACCAGGCGGTCGTAGAAGTCCAGGCCGTTCGGGGTGTTCACCCGGGGCCAGGAGATCGAGAAGCGATAGGCCCCCACGCCCAGGTCGCGCAGCAGGGCCACGTCCTCGGGGTAGCGGTGGAAGTGGTCGCAGGCCACCGCCGCCGTCGAGCCGTCCTTGATGTGGCCGGCCCCGGCCGAGAAGGCGTCCCACACGGACGGCTCGCGCCCGTCGACGGCCCCCTCGATCTGATGCGCGGAGGTCGAGACGCCCCACAGGAAGCCTGCCGGGAACTGGGGTATCGGGTTCGTCGGGTTCGTCGCCATGGGCGGATCATCCGTACCACTGGTAACGGAAGTCAACGCCCCCGGGTGAAGTGCCCGTTAAGCGCCCTGAGCACGGCCGGGACGCCCCTCACGCCCCTTCCTTCAGCACCCTTCTGATCAGCTCCCGCTGGTCCTCCGTCAGCCGGGGGTCCGCGCAGTGCACGGTCCTGCCGTCCACCGTGATCTCGTACGCGAAACCGTCCGGCACCCCCAGCGGCGGAGCGCCCCGGCCGGCGGCGAGTGCCCGCTCGGCCAGGGCCTGCCAGTCGCAGGCGTCGGGCCGCCCGGCGGTGTCCACCACCGCGTGCCGCTCGATGCCCGCGAAACCGCCCGTGCGCCGCACTTCAATACGCATGGGTCATGTGTACTACAGCGTCCGTACGCCCACCTGCTCCCAGGCCTTCAGCACCGCCGTCAGCTCGTCGCCCTGGCCGTAGCGGTCCTTGGCCGCCTTCACCGTGAGCGTGGCGAAGTCGACGAAGAGGGCCTGCTTGCTCAGTTCGCCGCCGGTGAGGACGTCGTACCAGATCTGCCCGGCCCGCTCCCAGGCGTGGCCGCCGAGGGCCGTGGCCGCGAGGTAGAACGCGTGGTTGGGGATACCGGAGTTGATGTGCACCCCGCCGTTGTCGCGGCCCGTGCGGACGTAGTCGTCCATGGTCGCCGGCTGCGGGTCCTTGCCGAGGACGTCGTCGTCGTACGCCGTGCCCGGGGCCTTCATCGAGCGCAGGGCGGTGCCCGTGACGCGCGGGGCGAGCAGGCCCGCGCCGATCAGCCAGTCGGCCTCGGCGGCGGTCTGGCCGAGCGTGTACTGCTTGATCATGGCGCCGAAGACGTCCGACATGGACTCGTTGAGCGCGCCCGGCTGGCCGAAGTACGTCAGGTTCGCCGTGTACTGGGTGACGCCGTGGCTCAGTTCGTGGCCGATGACGTCGATCGGGATGGTGAAGTCGAGGAAGATCTCGCCGTCGCCGTCGCCGAACACCATCTGCTCGCCGTTCCAGAAGGCGTTGTTGTAGTCGCGGTCGTAGTGCACGGTCGCGTCCAGCGGCAGCCCGGCGCCGTCGATCGAGTCGCGCGCGTACGCCTGGAGGAACAGCTCGAACGTGGCACCCAGGCCCGCGTACGCGCGGTTGACCGTGGCGTCCTTGCCGGGCTCCTCGCCCTCGCCGCGGACCTTCCTGCCGGGCAGGGCGGTGCCGTGGCGGGCGTCGTGGATGGTGCGGTGCGGTTTGCCCGTCTCGGCGCCGGCGGGCGCGGCGATGCTCGGGGCGCCGATGACCGTGGTCAGCCGGCGGTGGGTGCGCTCGAAGGCGTCGCGCTCCAGGGTCTTGCGCGCGGCGCCCGCGAGCACCGGGTCCTCGGCCTGGGAGAGCTTGTCGAGGACATGCGGTGGTACGACGGTGCAGAAGACGGGCTCGTGGCCCCCGTTGGTGGTCATGTCCCGCACGATTGCACTCCGTTAAGGGCGTGTCACTAGGGGCAACCATGATTGGTGAAATGTCGCCGTATGGGTTGCGTTTCGTCAGCGCCTTGTTACTGAGGGTTCCGTGCGGGCTTTCCGTGGTTGGGGCTTCTCGCGCAGTTCCCCGCGCCCCTGGAGGGGCGCTCGTCGCACCCGGTGTGGTCTTGCGCACCTTTTGTCCCGCTTGCTCCTTCGGTCCCGCATACTGATACGGCCCCCCGCACCGGGCAGGACTCAGCTAGGCTGCGCAGCATCATGCGTTTCGGGCTGCTTCTCCTTAGCTGCCGCGGCGAGGGCCTGTAGTCGAGGCCGACCCCCTCCCCGCGGTGCTTTGGCGTTGCGTCGTCGGCCGTCCTTTCCGGACCATCGAGGAGCCCACGCAATCATGGCGAACCGCCAGCAGCCCACGTCCATGCCGATCCACAAGTACGGACAGTACGAGCAGGTCGACATCCCGGACCGCACGTGGCCGAACAACCGGATCACTACCGCCCCCCGTTGGCTCTCCACCGACCTGCGCGACGGCAACCAGTCCCTGATCGACCCGATGTCGCCCGAGCGCAAGCGCCGGATGTTCGACCAGCTGGTCAAGATGGGCTACAAGGAGATCGAGGTCGGGTTCCCGGCATCGGGACAGACGGACTTCGACTTCGTACGGTCGATCATCGAGGAGCCGGGGGCCATCCCCGACGACGTCACCATCTCCGTACTGACCCAGGCCCGTGAGGACCTGATCGAGCGGACCGTCGAATCCCTGAAGGGCGCCAAGCGCGCGACCGTCCACCTGTACAACGCCACCGCCCCCGTCTTCCGCCGGGTCGTCTTCCGCGGCTCCAAGGACGACATCAAGCAGATCGCCGTGGACGGTACGCGGCTGGTGATGGAGTACGCGGAGAAGCTGCTGGGCCCGGAGACCGAGTTCGGGTACCAGTACAGCCCCGAGATCTTCACCGACACCGAGCTGGACTTCGCGCTGGAGGTCTGCGAGGCGGTGATGGACGTCTACCAGCCCGGCCCGGGCCGCGAGATCATCCTCAACCTGCCCGCCACGGTGGAGCGTTCGACGCCGTCGACGCACGCCGACCGCTTCGAGTGGATGAGCCGCAACCTCTCCCGCCGCGAGCACGTCGTCATCTCCGTCCACCCGCACAACGACCGCGGTACGGCCGTCGCCGCCGCCGAGCTGGCGCTGATGGCCGGCGCCGACCGCGTCGAGGGCTGTCTGTTCGGACAGGGCGAGCGCACCGGCAACGTCGACCTGGTCACCCTGGGCATGAACCTCTTCTCGCAGGGCGTCGACCCGCAGATCGACTTCTCCGACATCGACGAGATCCGTCGTACGTGGGAGTACTGCAACCAGATGGAGGTCCACCCGCGCCACCCGTACGTGGGCGACCTGGTCTACACGTCCTTCTCCGGCTCCCACCAGGACGCCATCAAGAAGGGCTTCGACGCCATGGAGGCGTCCGCGAAGGAGCAGGGCAAGACCGTCGACGACATCGAGTGGGCGGTCCCGTACCTGCCGATCGACCCCAAGGACGTCGGCCGCTCCTACGAGGCGGTCATCCGGGTCAACTCGCAGTCCGGCAAGGGCGGTATCGCCTACGTCCTGAAGAACGACCACAAGCTGGACCTGCCGCGCCGGATGCAGATCGAGTTCTCCAAGCTGATCCAGGCGAAGACGGACGCCGAGGGCGGCGAGGTCACCGGCTCCGACATCTGGGCCGTCTTCCAGGACGAGTACCTGCCGAACCCCGACAACCCCTGGGGCCGGGTCCAGGTCCGCAACAACCAGTCGACCACCGACAAGGACGGCGTGGACACGCTGACCGTGGAGGCCGAGGTCGACGGAGCGGAGACCACCCTGGTCGGCACCGGCAACGGCCCGATCTCGGCGTTCTTCCACGCGCTGCAGGGCATCGGCATCGACGCCAGGCTGCTGGACTACCAGGAGCACACGATGAGCGAGGGCGCCTCCGCACAGGCCGCCTCGTACATCGAGGTCGCCATCGAGGACAAGGTCCTGTGGGGCATCGGTATCGACGCGAACACGACGCGTGCCTCGCTGAAGGCGGTCGTCTCCGCCGTCAACCGCGCGGCCCGCTGACCAGCCCGACCGGCGGTTTGAAAGCCCCGTTCGCCGGATTCCGGCGGGCGGGGCCCGTCGTTTACCGGCCAAACCCGGTGATCGTCGTGGGTGGGCCTCGTCCGGAGTACTGACTGCGCCTCAACAATGTGGCTAACATCACGCAAGCGCGGCGATGTTGCCGAGGGGGCACTTCCCGCGCCCAAGAGCCGTGTGTGGGGGAGTGACGGAGGTGCGACGTGCTGCCAGGACGGGACCCGATCGGCGATGCCGCCGCGCTCGCCCGCGTCGGGCACACCAGCCGTGCCGCCGGCCTGTCGCGGGTGCTGGGCACCCGGATCGCGTGGACCGGCGTCGGTGACGGCGAGTTCTTCTGTCCGGGCTGCGGAGGCGACCGCAACTACCAGCGTCTGCTCGGGCGCCGCCGCTTCACCTTCCTCGGTGTCCCCGTCCTGCCCCGCGGCGAGACGGGCCCCGTGGTGGAGTGCGCGGCCTGCCGCCACCACTACGCCACGGACGTCCTCGACCACCCCACCACCACCCGCTTCTCCGCGATGCTCCGCGACGCCGTCCACACGGTGGCCCTGGCCGTCCTCGCGGCCAGCGGCACCTGCTCCCGCCCCTCGCTGACCGTCGCCGCGAGCGCCGTCCGCTCCGCCGGGTTCGACGACTGCACGGAGGACCAGCTCGGCGCCCTCGTCGAGGCGCTGGCCGCCGACACCGGCCGCGTCTTCGGCGAACCCTGCGGCCCCGGTCTGGCCATAGAGCTCCACGAGGCCCTGGACCCGCTGGCCCCACACCTCGCCCCGACCGGCCGCGAGGCGATCCTCCTCCAGGGCGCCCGGATCGCCCTGGCGGACGGCCCGTACACCCCGGCGGAGCGGGACGCGCTCGCCACGGTCGGAGCGGCGCTGACGATCTGCTCGGACGACGTGACACGACTGCTGGTGGCGGCGCGGACACCGTCGTAGTCGGCACGGGCGCGGCCACCGTCGTGACCGCGACAGCCACCGTCATGACCGCCGCTGTGCATACATGCGTACTGGTTTCGTACGTGCGCCCTTCCTAGCCACCTCCGCGCTTCGAGCGCCCTCGTGTGCGCTTGTATGGGCCACGCGTCGCTGGGGATCGTCGCCAGAGACACCCCCCCCACGGCACTGCGAGGTCCCAGGTGACGACGACGACCGACACCGCTCCCTCCGCTCCGGGAGCGCTCCCGCTCATCGGCCACGCGGGCCGGCTGGCCCGCGACCGGCTGGGCTTTCTCGAAGAGGTGCGCGCCCTCGGGCCGGTCGTCCGGATCCGGCTGGGGCGCACCCCGGTCCATGTGGTCAGCGCCCCCGAACTGGTCCAGCGGATGCTGGTGGCGGGCAACGGGGTGGAGTTCGACAAGGGCGGCCCCTTCTTCGACCAGGCCGCCCAGCTCGTCGGGGACGGCCTGTCCACCTGCCTGGCCGGACCCCACCGGCCGATGCGCGCCGCGCTGCGGCCCGTGTTCGCCCGGTACCAACTGCCGCACCACACCGAGCGGTTCCGTGACTGCGCGGTGGAGGTGACCTCGGCCTGGCGGTCCGGGCAGGTCGTCGAGCCGTACACGGAGATGAAGCGCTTCGCGGTCGCCGTGCTGGCCCGGACCCTCTTCCTGGCCCCCGAGGACCGGCAGGCCGTCGAGGCCGTCCAGCGCAATGTGCCGGTGATGCTCTCCGCTCTGGCGACCCACATGATGGTGCCCGGCAGCAATCGTCTGCCGACCCCCGAGAACTGGCGGAACGCACGGGCGTCCCGGGAGACGCGCGCGGCGGTCGCCGCGATGGTCCGGCGCCGGATGAGCGACCCCGTCGACCACCACGACCTGATGTCGGCCCTGGTGCCCCCCGACCGCCCGGACGCCTACACCGAGCAGGAGGTCTTCGACCAGGTCATCACGTTCTTCATCGGAGGCACCGAGACCATGTCGTCGCTGCTGTCCTGGACCCTGCATCTGCTCAGCCGCCACAGGGAGGAGTACGAGCGGCTGGAGACCGAGCTGGACGAGGTGCTCGGGGACCGGCCGATCACCTACCAGGACCTGGGCCGGCTGACGTACCTGCGGCGGGTGATCAACGAGTCGCTGCGGCTGCACCCGCCCGTGTGGCTGCTCAGCCGGGTCGTCCTCGTCGACACCGAGCTCGGCGGCCACCCGCTCCCCGCCGGCGCGGGCCTGCTCTTCAGCCCGTACGCCCTGCACCGGGACCCGGACGTCTTCGCCGAGCCCGGGCGGTTCGACCCCGACCGCTGGATCGAGGACCGGATCGAACGCCGCCACCGGGAGGCGTTCATCCCCTTCGGCGCCGGCGCCCGCAGATGCGTCGGCGACGCGTTCGGGCTCGCCGAGGCGCAGACGGCCCTCGCGGTGATCCTCCGCGACTGGCGGGTACGGCCGAGTCCGGGCGGGATCCCCGAGCCGCTGCTGCGGATGACCATGCGACCGCAGGGGGAGCGGCTGGTCCTCGACCGCCGGACGGACCGGGCCCCCTCCACCGGGGCCGGAGTACTCCCCGGGGAGTAGTACGGCCGTCGTACCGCCCCCGGCAGTACCGCTCAACTCGCCCTCACGCGCGACGAATCGGTTCTCTCCCGGCGGGAGTCTGGTGAACGTCCAGACACCCGCAGAGGGAGGGGGGACCCCGTCATGGGGCCCGGAGAGACAAACGTACGTACGCGACGGCGGGCCGTGCCCTGGCTGGTGCTCGGGTTGTGGGTGGTGCTGCTCGCCGTGGTGTCGCCGTTCGCGGCGAAGCTGTCCGAGGTGCAGAACGACCGCGCGGTGGACTATCTGCCGGCGAGCGCGGACTCCACCCAGGTCGCCGAGATCCAGGACCGGTTGCCCGGCGGCGAGGCCACCGAGCTGGTGCTCGTGTACCACCGGGAGGGCGGGCTGACGGCCGCCGACCGGGCCGCCGCCGACGCGCAGGTCGCCGAGATCGGGGACCGGGACCGGCTGACCACCGAGCCCGAGGGCGTGCCGTCGAAGGACGGGGCCACGCTCATGTACCCGGTGGCGAGCAACGGGCCCGGGACCGACGAGAAACTGCGGGACGCGTTCGTCGAGCGGGTGCGTGAAGTCGCCCACAGCGAGGGCGGGTTGACGGTCGAGGTGGGCGGGCAGGGTGCTCTGGCCACCGACGCGGGCAAGGTCTACGACTCGCTCGGCGGGCCCCTGCTCTACACGACCGTCGGGGTCGTCGCCGTCCTGCTGATCATCATCTACCGGAGTCCGGTGCTGTGGCTGGTGCCGCTGGTCGTCGCCGGGATCGCGGACTTCATGTCCATGGGGGTCGCGTACGGGCTGAACCAGGCCTTCGGGACGACCGTGTCCGGGCAGAGCTCGGGCGTGATGACGATCCTCGTGTTCGGGGCGGGCACGGACTACGCGCTGCTGCTCGTCTCCCGCTACCGCGAGGAACTACGGCGTATCGAGCGGCCGTACGAGGCCATGAGGGTCGCCCTGCGCGGCTGCGGGCCCGCCGTGCTCGCCTCCTCCGGGACGGTCGCCGCCGGGCTGCTGTGCCTGCTGGCCGCCGACCTGAACAGCAGCCGGGGCATGGGACCGCTCGGGACCGTGGGCGTCCTGTGCGCCCTCCTCGCCATGCTCACCCTGCTGCCGGCCCTCCTCGTCCTGCTGGGGCGGCGGGTGTTCTGGCCGCTCGTCCCGGCGTTCGGCAGTGAGCCCAAGCAGCGGCGGAGCCTGTTCTCGGCGATGGGATCGTCCGCCGGGCGGCGCCCCCTGGTCGTGCTGGCGGGCGGGGCCGTCCTGCTGGGCGCGCTCGCGCTCGGCACGCTGAACCTGCCGGGCGCCCTGAAGCAGGAGGACTCCTTCGTCGACAAGCCCGAGTCGGTGGCGGCCATGGAGACCCTGGGCAGGGCCTTCCCCGGCCAGGGCACCCAGCCGATCTCGGTGATCACCCCGACCGGGCGGGCCGACGCCACGCTCACCGAGATCGAGGGGCATCAGGGGGTCGCGGCGGTCGAGCGGGGCCGCAGCGGGGACGGCTGGACCGAGATCTCGGTCGTCGCGAGGAGCGCGCCGGAGTCGGCCGCCGAGACGGCCACCATCGAGTCGCTGCGGGACGCCCTCCCGGAGTCCTACATCGGCGGGCCCAGCGCCGAACAGCTCGACCTGAAGGACACCAACGCCCGGGACCGGCTCGTCGTCGTACCGATCGTGCTCGTGTCCGTGCTGCTCGTCCTGGTCGCCCTGCTGCGGAGCCTGGTCGCGCCACTGCTGCTCGTCGTCGCCGTGGTCGCGGTGTGGGCGGCCTCGCTCGGCATCGGCGGACTGGTCTTCGGGCCGGTGTTCGGGTTCGAGGGCACCGATCCCGGGCTAGGACTGCTGTCCTTCGTCTTCCTCGTCGCCCTCGGCGTCGACTACGGCATCTTCCTCATGCACCGGATGCGCGAGGAGTCCCTCGCCGGCGCCGAACCGGCCGCCGCCGCGCTCACCGCGCTGCGCACCACCGGCGGGGTCATCGCCTCCGCCGGGCTCGTCCTGGCCGCGACCTTCGCCGTGCTGCTGAACATGGGGCTCGTCCAGCTCGTCCAGCTGGGCTTCGTCATCGCGGTCGGCGTCCTCCTCGACACCTTCCTCGTCCGTACCTACCTCGTGACCAGCGCGAGCGTGGCGCTGCGGCGGAAGGTCTGGTGGCCCGGACCGCTCTCGCGGGAGCCGGCCGACCCGGCGGGGCAGCCGCCGGGTGAGGCAACGGACCGGGAACGCGTGGCAGCCGGCCGCTAGCCGCGACGACCCCAGGGGCGCCCTTCCCTCCCGGAAGGGCGCCTTCCTGACGGAGGATGAGCCCGTGACGGCAACCACGAGCAGACGGACCGGATCCACGAGCACGAGGACCGGATCCACGATCACGAGGATCGGACCCGCGATCACGAGGATCGGATCCACGATCACGAGGATCGGACCGGGGCTCGTCGAGCGGCTGCGCACGGCCACCGGGCCCGACGGCCTGCGGTACGACGCGTACACCGCCGCCGTCCTGGCCGTCCTCGACTGTGTGACCGCCGTGGTCGTCACCGGGGACGGGCGGGTGCCGGACGCGCTCGGCTTCGCGCTGCTGGTCGCCGTCCATGTGCCGCTGGTCTGGCGCCGGCGGCGGCCGGTGCTCACGCTCTGGGTGCTGGTGGCGCTGGTCGCCCCGTACCACGCGTTCGACAACAACCACACCGCCGCCGTGGCCCCGGCCATGCTGGCGCTCTACACGGTCGCGGTGAGCGGCACGGCCCGGCGCACCCTGCGCAACGGCGCCGCCGTCGTGGCCTTCACCCTGGTCGTCAACGGCCTGTTCACTCCCGACCAGCTTCCGGAGTTCCTGCGGATCTCCGGCTGGATCGTCTCCGTCCTGATCTTCGGCGGATACGTGCGCGTCCACCGCCAGTACGTCGCCTCCGTCGTCGAACGCGCCGAGCGCGCCGAACGCACCCGGGAGGAGGAGGCGCGGCGGCGGGTGGCGGAGGAGCGGCTGCGCATCGCCCGCGACCTGCACGATCTGCTCGCCCACAGCATCACGCTCGTCGGTGTGCAGACCTCCGTCGCGGCGCACGTCCTGGCCGCCGACCCCGACCGCCTCGACCGGGCCGCCGTCGCCCAGGCCCTCGACGACATCGCCGAGACCTGCCGGACCGCCCGCGGTGAACTGCGGGGCACGCTGGAGGTGTTGCGCGAGTCCGAGTTCACCGGCCCGGGAGGACGGGGCCCGCTGCCGGGTCTCGACGGCCTCGCCGACCTCGTCGACGCGGCCCGCACGGCGGGGGCCCGCGTGGAGAGCGCGGTCGAGGCGGACGGGGTGCCGTCCGGGGTGGGCGCGGCGGCCTACCGGATCGTGCAGGAGGCCCTGACCAACGCCGTACGGCACGGGGGAGCGGACCTGGCGATACGGGTGGAGCTGCGGGCCGGGGGAGGGGTGCTCCGGGTGCGGGTGACGGACGACGGGGTCGGGGCGGCGGCGTCACGGGAAGCGGTCGGGACGCCCGCACGGGGCTCCGGTTCGGCGGGCCCCGCCGTCACGGACCGGGGCTTCACGGACCGGGGCTTCACGGGCTCCGGTTTCGGGATCCTCGGCATGCGCGAGCGGGCCCGCAGTGTGGGCGGCACGCTGGAGGCCGGGCCCCGGGCGGGCGGCGGTTTCGCGGTGGAGGCGGTGCTGCCGCTGGGCGGGGCGGGTGAGCGGCACGCACCCGTCCCCGTGGACGCCGATGCGCATGCCGGTGCCGGTACCGGTGCCGAAGCCGAACGCGGAGAGGCCGTCGCCGTCGCTGTCGCCGCCACCGAGCGGAAGGCGGCCCGATGACCGACCGGACGATCCGTGTCCTCCTCGCCGACGACCAGACCCTCGTCCGCGCCGCCTTCGCCATGCTCGTGGAGTCGGCGCGGGACATGGAGGTCGTGGGGCAGGCGGGGACGGGCCGGGAGGCGGTGGAGCTGGCGCGTACCGCGCGGGCCGACCTCGTCGTCATGGACCTGCGCATGCCCGACCTGGACGGCATCGAGGCGACCCGGCTCATCGCGGCGGACGAGGACCTCGCGGGCGTACGGGTCCTGGTGCTCACCACGTACGACACGGACGAGCACGTCGTGGAGGCCCTGCGGGCGGGCGCCTCCGGCTTCCTGGTGAAGGACATGCGACCGGCCGAACTCCTCGACGCCATCCGCACGGTGGCCGCCGGCGAGTCCCTGCTCTCCCCGGGCCCCACGGCGCGCCTCATCGCCCGGCTGCTGCGGAGCCCCACCATGCCGACCGCCCTGCCCGACGGCGGCCCCGACTGCCTCTCCGACCGGGAGAGGGAGGTCCTCACCCTCGTGGCACGCGGCCTCAACAACACCGAGATCGCCGACACCCTGGGCCTGAGCCCACTGACCGCCAAGACCCATGTCAGCCGCATCATGGGCAAGCTGGGCGCCCGGGACCGCGCCCAGCTGGTGATCGTGGCGTACGAGTCGGGGATGGTGACCCCGGGAGCGGGCTGACGTCACGTCAATACCCGATCGGCGCAGCCCTGTTGCCGGACACCGGGGGGCGCATTAGGTTCACCGGACATCAGACATCAGACATCCGACATTCGACGTCCTACGTCTGGGGAGCCGCCGCCGTGCCGATCATGCCCCTCACAAGCCGTACGGCCGCCGTGCTGGCCGCGGCCACAGGACTCCTCGCCGCCACCACCGCCGCCGCGGTCCCGGCGGCCTCCGCCACCGAACTCCCCACCCGGGGCTGCGCCTCCTCCGTGCCGTACGTGTCGGGCCAGGGCGGCTACGCCACCTACCGCATCCCGGCCACGGTCAGCACCCGGGCGGGCACCGTGCTGGCCTTCGCGGAGGGCCGGCGCGACGGGGCAGGCGACACGGGCGACATCGACGTCGTCCTCAGACGGTCGGCCGACGGCGGCTGCACCTGGGGCCCGCTGAAGGTGGTGGCCGCCGGGAACGGGGACACCCGGGGCAACCCGGCGCCGGTGGTCGACCCGAGGACCGGCCGGGTCGTCCTCGTCACCTCGTACAACGGCGGCGGGGTGACCGAGGGGCAGATCATGCGGGGCGAGGTGCCCGCCGAGCGGAGCCGCCGCGTCTTCGTACAGGTGAGCCGGGACGACGGCCGCCGCTTCACCGCCCCCCGGGACATCACGGCGGACGTGAAACCGCCGGGCTGGCGCTGGTACGCGACCGGCCCCGGCCACGCGCTCGCCGTCACCCGGGGACCGTACGCGGGCCGCCTGGTCGTCCCCGCCAACCACTCGGCCGCTCCCCTCGCCGACTCGGCGGACAGCGGGCAGGAACCCAGGTACTACGGCGCCCACGCGATCCACTCCGACGACGGGGGCACGACCTGGCGGCTCGGCTTCGTCGACGACACCTACGACGGCCTCGGCAACGCCAACGAGAACATCGCCGCCCAACTCCCGGACGGGCGGCTGTACTTCAGCGCCCGCGACCAGCACGGCAGCAGCGTCGGCAACCGCCTGGACACCTACTCCGGCGACGGCGCGGAGTCCCTCGACCGCCCGTACACCGTGCAGCCCACCCTCCTGGACGTCCCCGTCGTCCAGGCCTCCGTCCTGCAACTCCCCTCCGGCGGCCCCCTCCTCTTCTCCGGCCCCTCCGTCCCCACCATGCGCCAGGCGATGTCCGTCTGGCGCAGCGACGACGCGGGCGCCACCTTCTCCAGGTCCACGACGCTCTCGCAGCGCCCCGCCGCCTACTCCGACCTCGTGCCCCTGGGCCGCACCCATGTGGGCGTCCTCTACGAGACGGGCGTGACGGGCCCGTACGAGACGATCGAGTTCCGCCGGCTGCCCGTGCCCGCCGTCGTGCGCTGACGCGCCGACGGCTACAGCAGGCCCGCCGCCGCCAGGTACTTCCCCACCTGCTCGGTCTCCGCCTCCGACAGCGGCACCTGCGGTTCCGCGGTGGCCGGGCAGGCGATGACGCCGCGCAGGTGGAGGGCCGCCTTGAAGGCGCCGAGGGCGGCCGAGCTGCCGCCCATCCGGGTGAGGTCGGCCGCCCCGACCATGGCGAAGAGGGCGCACAGCCGTTCCTGTTCGGCGCGGGCCCGGTCCCAGTCGCCGGCGCGGCAGAGGCGGAAGAGGCGGACGTACCCGGCGGGGTCGACGTTCGCCAGCCCCGGCACCGCGCCGTCCGCGCCCAGGGCGAGCGCGGAGTCGACGACGAGTTCGGAGCCGGTGAGGGCGCTGAAACCGGTGAGGGCGGCGTCGGCGCGGGCGCCTGTGACGACCGTACGGAAGGCGGCCAGGTCGCCGCTGGAGTCCTTCAGACCGGCGATGACCCCGTCCGCCGCCAGGTCGAGGATCACGTCGGCGGGGAGCTTGGTGTGGACGGCGGCCGGGATGTCGTAGGCGAGGACCGGGACGGGGGAGCCGGCGGCGAGCAGCCGGTAGTGGCGGGCGATCTCCGCCGGATGGGTGCGCGTGTAGAAGGGGGCGGTCGCCACGACGGCCTGGGCTCCGGCGGCGGTCACGGCGCGGACGTGGTCCAGGACCCGGGGCGTCGTCATGTCGATCGCCCCGGCGAGCACCGGGAGCCGGCCGCCGACATGGCCGACCACCGTCTCCACGACCCGCCGCCGCTGCGCGTCCGTCAGATACGCCGCCTCCGACGACGAGCCGAGCACGAACAGCGCGTCCACACCGCCCGCCACGAGATGGTCGACCAGCCGGACGAGCGAGGGGACGTCCAGCTCGCGGTCCGGTGTCAGGGGCGTGCAGACGGGCGGGATGACACCGGTCAGCGGGGCGGGGACGGTCATGGCGGCTCCCTTGGTGCTAGGTATCGCGTACGGAGCCCGACGCGGGCGCGGCCACCGCCTGGGCGACCAGGTCACGCGTCGACTCCGTCTCCTGCACAGGATGGTGGCAGCGGAACCGGTGTCCGGCGGCCGACGCGGCCGTGAAGTCCGGCATGATCTCCGCGCACGCGTCGTCCGCCTTCCAGCAGCGCGTACGGAACGGGCAGCCGCTCGGCGGCCGGGTGGCCGACGGGACGGGGCCCACCAGCGGGATCGGGTCGATCGGGTCGAGCAGACCGGGCGTGGCCGAGAACAGCGCGCGGGTGTACGGGTGCCGGGCGCGGTCGGTGACCAGGGCCGCCGGGGTCTCCTCCACGATCCGGCCCAGATACATGGTGATCACCCGGTCGCTCATCCGCCGTACCGTCTGGATGTCGTGCGAGACGAAGACCAGCGCCAGGCCGAGGCGTTCCTTGAGGTCGAGGAGGAGGTTGAGGATCTGGGCGCGGACCGAGACGTCCAGCGCGCTCGTCGGCTCGTCCGCCACCACCAGCTCGGGGTCGAGCGCCAACGCCCGCGCGATGGCGACCCGTTGGCGCTGACCGCCGGAGAGCTGGCCGGGCAGCCCGTCCGCGAGTGCCGTGGGCAGGCCGACCAGGGACATCAACTCCCTTACCCGGTCCTCTCGTTCGGCCGGGGTGCCGCGCCGGTGCACATCGAGGGGGTCGCGCAGGATCTGGCGGACCGTCAGCCTGCGATTCAGGGCCGTAGACGGGTCCTGGAAGATCATGCCGGTGCCGCCGCCGACGGTCACCCGGCGCTCGGCCGGCGACATGGACCACAGGTCCCGCCCCCGGAACGACACCGCCCCGGACGTCGGCCGGTCCACGCCCACCAGCACCTTCGCCAGCGTCGACTTGCCGCACCCCGACTCGCCCACCACACCCACCGTCTCACCGGGCGCGATCACCAGATCGGCGCCGGTCAGCGCGTACACCCGATCCCGGGTGAACACCCCGCCGCTGCGCGCCCGGTGGACGACATGGGCGCCGGAGACCTCCACGAGCGTGCTCACCGCGTCACCTCCGTGGCGTTCATGACGTCCACCACCGGGTGGTGGCAGGCCGCCGTGTGCGTACGGGTGCCCCGCAGGGCCGGGGCCGTCGTACGGCAGAGCTCGCTCGCCCTCGGGCAGCGGTCGGCGAAGCGGCAGCCCGCCGGGAAGTCGGCGGGGGAGGGGACGACCCCCTTGATCTGGGTCATCCGCTCGGCCGCCGACTCCAGCGACAGGACGCTGCCCAGCAGACCGCGGGTGTAGGGGTGGGCGGGCAGCTCCACCAGGTCCGCCGTCACCCCCGTCTCGACGATCTGCCCGCCGTACATCACCACCACCCGGTCGGTGACGTCCGCGATCAGGGCCAGGTCGTGCGAGACGAGGATCAGCGCGAACCCCAGCTCCTCGCGCAGCCGCAGCAGCAGCTCGATGATCTGCGCCTGTACGGTCACGTCGAGCGCGGTCGTCGGCTCGTCGGCCACGATCAGCCGGGGGGTGCGGGACAGGGCCATCGCGATGAGGACGCGCTGGCGCTGGCCGCCGGAGAGTTCGTGCGGGTAGCTGCGGAGGGTGCGTTCGGGGTCGAGGCCGACCAGGCGCAGCAGCTCGGGCGCGGGGCGTCTGCCGCCCCGGCGCACGACCTGCTTCAGCTGGGCGCGGATCGTCATCGCCGGGTTCAGGGAGGACAGGGCGTCCTGGTAGATCATCGCCATCTCGTGGCCGAGAAGCCGACGCCGTACGCGCATCGGCTCGCCCACCAACTGCCGTTGATCGAAGCGCACTTGGCCGCGCACCCGGGCGCCCTTCGGTTCCAGGCCCATCACCGTCAGCGCGGTCAGCGACTTGCCGCAGCCCGACTCGCCGACCAGGCCCAGCACCTCACCGGGGCGGACCTCGAAGCTGATGCCGTCGACGATGTCCACGCCCCGGTGGCGCTTGTCGAAGCCGATCGCCAGGTTCTCCACGGACAGGACCGGTTGGCCGGACGGGAGGGGCCGGGCCCGGGAGCGCAGGCGCAGCGCGGCCTCGGTCAGACCCGGCAGCTCGGTGATCTCGTCGCCGCCCTCCGGCGCCGGGGTCTCCAACGGGTCCTCCGCCTCACGCGGCTCCACCTCCCGCGCGACCGGCGCGGCCCACGCGTCGGAGACGCCCTCGGAGAGGATGTTCAGGCAGAGCACCGTGACCAGCATCAGCAGACCGGGGAAGACGGTCGCCCACCAGCCGCCGGTCAGCACCATGTTCTTGCCGTCGGCGATGACACTGCCCCAGGACGGGTCCGGTGGCCGTACGCCCGCGCCGATGAAGGACAGCGACGCCTCGAAGACGATGGCCTCGGCGACCTGGACCGTGCAGAACACCAGCACCGGGGCGGCGCAGTTGATCGCCACGTGCCGGATCACGATGTGCGGGGTGCGGGCTCCTATCACCCGCTCGGCGGTCACATAGTCCTCGCCGTACTGGTCGAGGACGTTGGCGCGCACCACCCGGGCGACCGGCGGGGTGAACAGGAACGCGATCGCGCAGATCAGGACGGTGATCCCACCGCCGAAGACGGCCACCAGGACGGCGGCCAGAGCGATCCCGGGGAACGCCATGACCACGTCCAGACAGCGCATCAGCGTCTCGTCGACCGCCTTGCGCGAGGTCGCGGCCACGGCCCCGATCAGCGCCCCCACCACCAGGGCGAGCGCGGTCGCGCCGAGCCCGATCGCCAGCGACCAGCGCGCCCCGTACATCAGCCGGCTCAGGATGTCCCGGCCGAGGCTGTCCTGCCCCATCCAGTGCTCGGCGGAGGGCGCGCCGGTGCCGCCCACCAGCGCCTGCTGGTCGAGCGGGTCGTCCGGGGCGAGCCAGGGCGCGAGGAGGGCGGTGAGGACCACGACCGCCAGGAAGCAGACCGCGATCCGCGAGAGCAGCGGCAGCCGGCGCCAGGAGCGCAGCCGGACGCCGGGCCGGGACAGGGCCTCCGTCAGGCGTTTGCGCGTGGTCACCATCAGGCCGAACATCAGGGCATCAGCTCGCATCCCTCAGTGGTGGTCGTCAACTTGCTTCCCTCAGGCGCGGGTTCACCAGCAGATAGAGGACGTCGATGACGAGGTTCACGACCACGAAGCCCGCGGCCGTGGTCAGCACGACCCCCTGGACGACCGCCGGATCGCCGTTCTTCACGGCGTCGATCATCAGCTTGCCCATCCCCGGCAGCGAGAAGATCGTCTCGATGACGACCGCGCCGCCCAGCAGATAGCCGACGCGCAGCCCGAGCACGGTGAGCGGGTTGATCAGGGCGTTCCGCAGGACGTTCCGGCCCACGACCACCCTCGGCGGCAGCCCGCTCCCGATCGCCGTCCGCACGTAGTCCTTGTCCAGCTCCTCCACCATCGCCGTCCGCACGATCCGGGTGAGCTGCGCCGCCACCGGCAGCGACAGCGCGAACGCCGGCAGCGTCATCGTCTTCAGCCACCCGGTGAAGGAGTCCGCCGGATTGACGTACCCGCCCGTCGGGAACCACCCCAGGTCCACCGCCAGGTACTGGATCATCAGCAGCGCCAGCCAGAACCCGGGCGCCGCGACCCCGGTCAGCGACACCACCCGGATGACCTGGTCCGGCAGCCGGTCCCGGTAGATGGCCGCGGTGACCCCGCCGAGCAGCGCCAGCACGACCGCGATGCCCAGCCCCAGGAAGGTCAGCTGCAGGGTGAGCGGCAGCGCGGTCATCACCTGGTCGACGACGGGGGCACGGGTGAGCGCGCTGATCCCCATGTCCCCGTGCAGCAGATCGCCGATGAAGCCGACGTAGCGGACGGGCAGCGGGTCCAGCAGCCCGTTCTCCTCCCGGAAATCACGCAACTGCTCCGGCGTCGGATTGGCCCCCTGGAAGAACGCGGACGCCGGATCGACATCGGAGAACCGCATGACGACGAACACGAACAGCACGATCCCGAGCATCAGCGGAACGAGCAGAGCGACCCGCCGAACAAGAATGCGAACAATAGCGACCACGTATGACTCCGGATCACTGAGGAAACCCAAGGGGCGCGGGGAACTGCGCGATCAGCCACGAACAAACCCGCAGCCGGCATTCCACCCGCACCCCAACGGCGCTAAACCCACTTGGCCTGCAACAGGTTGATCCCGGGATAGGGCTGAGCCCTTATCCCGCTGAGCCGCTTCGGATTCCACGCCGTCATCAACTCGTTGTGCACCACCGGATACAGCACGACCTGTTCGGCGACGATGTCGATGTAGTCCTGCACCATCATCTTCTTCTTGTCGGCGTCGGGCTCCTGCGTTGCCTGGTCCATGTCCTTGAAGAGCTTCTTGGCCACGGAATCGTCCGCCCAGCGCGCGTACTGCATCCACAGGTTCTGCGGCCCGTAGTTGTAATGCATGATCAGATCCGCGTCGAGCCCGAACTGATTGGGATTCGAGGCCGCGGCGACCACCTGGTAGTCCTGCTTCTGGTCCATCTTCGTGAAGACGGCCGTGGTCTCCTGCGGCGAGAGCGTCGTCTCGACCCCGATCGCGTCCCAGGACGCCTTGATCGTCGGCAGACAGTCGACGATCCAGCTGACGTTCACCGCCAGGATCTCGATCTTCAGCCCCTTCACCCCGGCCTCCGCCAGCAGCGCCTTCGCCTTGTCCGGGTCGTACGCGTACACGCTCTTCGCCGGCCGGTAGCTCGGATTCTGCTCGTTCAGAAAGGAACTCGCCGGTTTCCCGTGCCCCTTCAGCGCGACCTCGATCATCTTGTCCCGGTCGATCGCGTGATGCAGTGCCTGCCGCACCCGGACGTCGTCGAAGGGCTTGCGTTCGGTGTTGAACATGAGGAAGAGGTTGTTCATCCCGGAGCCGCCCTGGACGGACATGCCGCCCTTCTCCAGTTGCCCGATATTGGCGTACGGGATGTTGTCGGCGATCTGCGCGCCGGCGCTCGCGCCGGAGATCTTCGCGACGCGCGGGGCCGCGTCCACGATGGTCAGCCAGTTCATCTTCTTGAACGCGGCCGGACGGGGGCCGTTGTAGTCGGCGTACGCCTCGAACGTGGTGTTGGACTTCGGGTGGTGCGCGGTCTGCCGGTACGGCCCCGAACCGATCGCCTTGCCCTTGATGGCGTCCTCCCAGGCGCCGGGCTGGGAGTAGACGTGCTTCGGCATGATCTTCGCCAGGGTCAGCCGGGAGATGCCGTCCGGGAACGGGAACCTGAGCACCAGCTCGACGTTCCGCGCGTCGATCTTCCGGACCTCCTTCAGCCAGCTCGCGAAGAAGCCCTTGGCGAGGGTCTGGGTGCCGGGGTCGAGGATGCGCTCGTAGACGAAGACGACGTCGTCGGCGGTCACCGGTTTGCCGTCGTGGAAGGTGGCGCCGGGCCGCAGCTCGAACTTCCACGAGGTGCCGGAGGTGTCGCCCGGCACGGCCGTCGCGAGCGCCGCGTAGGGCTCGCGGGAGATGGGGTCCGTGTCGAGGAGGCCCTCGTAGATGTGGTTGTTGGCGGCCATGCAGAAGGCGGACGCGGTCTGGGTCGGGTCCCAGCTGCCGTCGTTGCCGTACCCGATGACGGCGGTCAGGGTGCTGTTCTTCCCGCCTCCGCCGCCACCGGTGTCGTTGGTGGACTCCGGTCCGGCCGAACAGGCGGCCAGCGACGAGGAGAGAGTGGCGGCCGCGCCCAGCGCGCCGGAGTACTTGAGGAGTGACCGGCGGGTCGGCGCCGGGGCGTCACGGATCACGTCGCGCACGGTTCCTCCAGGGAGAGAGGCTGGGAGGGAGATACGACGTCCTACGTCCTGTAGGGGGCAGCGTGACCTTAAAAGCACCGGTGAGGGCGGTCAAGTGATCGCACACGAATGGCGTACCCGCCAAAGGTGCGACCAATGGCGGATCATTGTCGACGGGAACTCCGGTATGAAATAACGACAGTTGAGGGTCCGTTAGGAGAGAGTTTCCCGGAGTCATCACAGGGCGTTAACCTGGCGTTCCCCTGGTCAGTTCACGCGGTTTCCGTCCGGAGGTGGGACGTCGGATGTCCGGCGAGCGTACGATGCGGCGCATGTCTCAGGAGAGCGGGCGCCGGCGCCGGCCCGAGCGGCGGGTGAGCAGCCAGATCCAGCACGAGGTCATGCAGCTCATCCTCGACCGCAAGCTCCAGGCGGGCGCCCCCCTGCCCACCGAGACGGAGCTGATGGAGGACCTCGGCGTCAGCCGCAACTCCGTCCGGGAGGCCCTGAAAGCCCTCCAGGCCCTCGACATAGTCGACATCCGCCACGGCTACGGCACCTATGTCGGCGAGGCCTCCCTCACCCCCCTCGTCGACGGCCTCACCTTCCGCACCCTCGCCCGGCCCGACGGCGACACCGCCGCGCTCGCCGAGATCCTCCAGATCCGCGAGGTCCTGGAGGACGGCCTCGTACGACGGGTCGCGGCCACCCTCACGGACGAGGAGCTGGACGGTCTCGCGGCCGTCGTCGACCGGATGGAGGCGGCCGGAAAGGCGGGCGAACCCGTCGCCGAACTCGACCGCGACTTCCACGAACTCCTCTACGCCTCCCTCGGCAACGCGCTCATCCCCCAGTTCCTCGGCGCCTTCTGGACCGTCTTCCTGCGCGTCGCCGGCGCCCGCGGCTGGACCGACGACCCCACCCCCGAGCTGACCGTCCGCCGCCACCGCGACATCGTGGCCGCCCTGCGCGCCCATGACGTCGAGGGCGCGCAGCGGGCGATGTCCGACCACTTCAGGGGCATCGAGACGCGGGCGGCACAGGCCTCGCGGGGGGTGGGCTAGGCCATGGGGGAGTCGATCCGGCTCTGGGACCCGGCGGACCCCGGTGTGCTGCGGCTGCCGTCCGGCCGGCTGGTGCGCGGCCGGGGGCTCCGCCGTCCGCTCCCCGACGGCCGGGTCCCCACCTACGCCGTGTACCTCCTCGGCAAGGAGCCGCCCGAAGTCCCCTGGGAGTCCCGCTGGTTGCGCTGGCCCGACTTCCGGCTGCCCGGTGACCGGGCGGAGGCGGCGCGGGTGCTGCGGGACGCCTGGGACCGGGCTTCCGTCGACCGGGTCGAGCTGGCGTGCGGCGGCGGCCGGGGCCGCACCGGCACCGCGCTGGCCTGCCTGGCGGTGCTGGACGGCGTACCGCCCCAGGAGGCGGTGGCGTACGTACGCCGGCACTACGACCGGCACGCGGTGGAGACCCCCTGGCAGCGGCGGTACGTACGACGGTTCGAGGTCTGACGGCTTGGGGTCACGGCCGGCGGGCGCGGAAGCGGAGGCTGCCGCCCTGCTCGTGCGTGGCCACGGCGACATCCGTGAAGCCCGCCCCGGTCAGACGGGCGGGCAGGGTCGCCGGATCGACGACGTTCATGGTGTCCCGGAAGTGGATCAGCCGGAAGCGGAAGCCCGGCAGGCTGTCGCTGCCGGCGAAGGTGCCGCCCGGCCGCAGCACCCGGAACGCCTCCGCGAAGATCCGGTCCTGCTGCTCGACGGTCGGCACATGGTGCAGCATCGTGAAGCAGACGACCGAGTCGAACGCCGCGTCCGGCAGCGGCATCGCCGCCCCGTCCGCGTGCACGATCCGGGCGCGCTCGCCCCAGGCGACGTCCAGCAGCCGGGCGGTCCCGGCGTCGACCTCGACGGCGGTCAGGTGCGGCACCTGCTCGACGAGCACCCGCAGGTTGGCGCCGTAACCGGGACCGATCTCCAGGACTTCCGCGCCCAGTTCGACCCCGTCGAGCGCCCAGGGCAGCAGCAGTTCCCGCGTCTTGACCGCCCACTTCTCGGAGCTACAGATCTTGCGGTGCATCTGATTCATCGGCATACCGCCGACGCTAGGCCCGCCCCCGCAGTGTCCACCACGGGCTAGGCTGCCGTCCCATGTCGCCAGACGGACACGGACACGGACACGGGCACGGACACGGACACGGACACGGGCACGGACAGCGGGGCGCGGAAGCCGACGAGGGTGCGGGCGCGGGCGGAGCGGTCTGGTGGGACACCGGGCCGGTCGTCGAACGCACCCCGCCCGCCATGCTGCGAGGGCCGCACCCCACCGCGATCTTCATCGGCCACTTCGCCATGCCGCGCGGCACCGCCTTCACCCGCCACTGGCACGCCGTCCACCAACTCGCCTGGTCCGCCAAGGGGTTGCTGCGGGTCACCACCCGGCGGGGCTCCTGGCTGCTGCCGCCCACCCTCGCCCTGTGGATCCCCGCACGCGTCCCCCACACCACCGAGTCGGCCGGCGACACGGTGATGCGCAGCCCGTACGTGGATCCCGCGAGCTGCCCCGGCATCGACTGGCCGGAGCCGACGGTGGTGGCGGTGGGCCCGCTGCTCCAGGCGCTCATCGAACACCTCCTCCGCACGGACCTGCCCGCCGAGGCCCGCGCCCGCGCGGAGGCCGTCCTCCTCGACGTCCTGCACCCCGTCCCCGTCACCAGCGTCACCGCCCCCGAGCCCAGCGACCCCAGAGCCCGCGAGGTCGCCCGCGCCCTCACCGCGAACCCGGCCGACCCCCGGCCCCTCGCCGCCTGGGGCACCCAGGTCGGCGCCAGCGGCCGAACCCTGGCCCGGCTCTTCGTCACCGAGACGGGCCTCGCCTTCGGACAGTGGCGCGAACAGGCCCGGATGCGCGCCGCGATGCCGCTGCTCGCCGAGGGCCTCCCCATCGAGTCCGTCGCCCCCCGCGTCGGCTACGCCTCGGCCAGCTCCTTCGTCGCGGCGTTCCACCGGATCGTGGGCGTGACCCCGCGCCAGTACTTCCCCGTGCACCGCTGAGCGGCGACCCCCACGGGCAGGGGAAGCACGGCACCATCCGCCCGAACCGCCCCGCCCCGCACATGACTTCGCCCCCGCCACCCCTGCCCGTCCCATCCACAGGGTGCTGCCCCTGGCCCCCGCTACGGGGTTCGCCGTCGAGGCGACACGGAGGACGGGGTGCAGCCCTCGGGGATGGGACGGGTAGGGACGACGGGGGCGGGAAAGCCCCGGGCGCCTCGGCGGGAGCGGCCCGGTCCGGACTACGTGCCGGTCCTCGCGGGCCCGTACAGCGCGTTCGGCGCGCCCGTCATCAGTGCCCAGTACCTGTCCCCGTACGACCAGTGCCACCACTCGGTGGGGTAGTTGACCAGCCCGGCCGTGGTGAGCGCCGCGCTCAGGGTGCGGCGGTTGCGGCGGGCCGTTTCGGAGATGTTGGGCGCGTCGGTGTAGCAGGCGTCGTCGCTCTCCTCGGGGCTGGCGTCGAGGCGGGTGCCCATGTCGAGTTCCTCCCCGGCGGCGGTGCACAGGGTGAGGTCGACCGCGGCGCCGGCGACATGCGGCCCGATCTCGGGCGGGGAGAGGGAACGGCTGGCCTGGACCCGGAGGTACTCGTCCGACCAGTCCGGGTTGGCCTCGCGCAGTTCGGCGGCGTACCTCTCGAAGTACTCGATCTGCAGGGTCAGCGGCCGGTACCCCTCGGTGACCAGCAGCCGCAGCCCGTCGGGCAGCAGCCGGGCGGCACGGGCGAGCCGCCACGCGACGCCCTCGCGCAGATGCGCGTACGACCCCTCGGGGTCGGCCTGGCGGGAGTCGACCACCACGAAGGGCAGCTCCCTCAGGTCGACGAGGGGCTCACCGCACTCCTGGACCGGGACACCGGCGACCTCGGGGTCGCTCATGAGGATGATCGAAGGCATGCGTCGTCCTCCACCGGGCGGGAGGTGTGAGGCGGCGGGCTGTGCGGCAGCACCCCGGGGAGGGACCTGATCCCCTGATGTCCCTCCCCGGGGGCTTCCCCCCTTGAGTGGTGGTCTGCGGCCTGGAGCCGGGCTTTCCCCCAGCCCGTCCTGCTGTTCCGAACCCACTGTTGTCACGTTCCCACCGGTCCGTCCCCTGTGCGCTCCGGTGGGCCGACCGGCCGGGCGGTGGTCGCCCGGCCGATCCGTTGTTCCCCCGAGAACAACGAGAATGCCGCACTCCGCTGGAAGTTCTCTGCAAGTCCGCCGCAAGCGGGTTTCGGCCTGGCCGACCGGCGACCACGACCGCGACCGACGGCCGGCCGCCGGCGGCGGAAGCGGTCCTGTTACGTACCCGCGTACGCAATTCCACGGATCCCGGGCCGTGTTCCCCGCACGGAATGCTGATCTTCCGCGGGGAAACAGGAGGATCCGGTGGTCCGTCGCACCAACACGTCGTGCCTGGGCATGGCCGTCAAGGCCTATCTGCTGCTGGTGGTGTGGAACACCGTCGGTTACGCGCTGGTGCTGCCGGTCGTCGTACCGGACGTGATGGCCGCCCAGGATCCGCCGCTGCCGCCGCCCACGGCCGAGCAGTACGCGCTCCTGCACGCCGTCCCCGTCGCGGTCGCGCTGGGCCTGGCCGCGTTCACCAGATGGTCCCGGCCCAGCCCCTGGTGGTCCTACGTCTGCCACGCGGCGGTCGTCCTCGTCGCGAGCCGCGCGGCCGTGCTCTGGGCGGACGCCCGGTTCGAGTCGGCGATGCTCGCGCTCAGCGGGGCGGCCGGGCTCGCCGCGTTCCTCTGCCACCGGGCGGTGCGCTGGTGGGACGACGGCGGCTTCAACGGCGGCCGGCGCCGCCCCGCGCCCGGCGAGATCTGGCATGCGTACGTTCCGTACCGGGACACCGAGGGCGGGAAGGAACGGTACTGCGTGGTCATGCGGCCCCGCCTCCGCCATGTCGAGGTTCTCCAGATCACCAGCCAGGACAAGGACCGCCGCGACGATCACATCCGTATCCCCAACGTCGGCTGGGACTTCTCCTCCGGCAAGGACCACTGGGTCGAGATCGGTCTGCAGCCCCGGCTCGTCCGCTACGACTGGTTCACCGACGTCAGGCCCAAGGGCCGCTGTCCGAAGCCGACCTGGCGACAGCTCCGGGCCCGCCGCCCGGCCGGCGGCACGGCGGCGTCCCTCCGGTCCCGGATCGCCCGGATCGCCCGGATCACGCGGGTCACGCGGGTCACACCCACGGCCACGGCTCGTTCCGTTCGCGGGCCTCGCAGACGTTGAACACCGCCATGGCCTCGGCCCGCAGCGCGTCGGCGCCGGCCCGATCGCCGAGCGCGGCCCGTACGACGGACAGGTTGCGCAGGGCACGGGCCCGGGGCAGCGGCAGGGCGAGGACGGCCCAGAGGGCGGCGGAGGCCGTCAGCAGCCCCTCCGCGTCCGTCAGCCGGCCGTCGGCCAGCGCGCACTCGCCGAGCGTGCGCAGCGTCAGGGCCTCGCCGAAGCGGTCCTCGTGGACCCGGCAGACCTCCAGGATCTCGTGCAGTTCCGCCTCCGCCTCCCGGATGTGCCCGAGCCGCAGCCGGGCCTTGGCCCGGGCCCGCAGGGCGTACGCCGCCATGTGCGGGTCGCCGAGGGCGCGCAGGATCTCCAGCGCCTGCTCGGCCACGCGCGCGGCGTCCTCGTACGCGCCGAGCGAGCGGTGCACCAGGCTGAGGGTGCGCAGCGCCAGGGCCTCGCCGCGCCGGCTGCCGAGCCGCCGGTACGCCCGCAGCGACTCGTCGAGCAGCGGGAACGCGCCCTCCTGGTCGCCGAGTTCTAGCCGTACGGAACCGCCGTACCGGCAGGCGACCCCGACCCCGGTGTCGTCGCCGACCCGCCGGAAGCCGTCGGCCGCGTCGGTCAACGCCCGCTCCGCGTCACGCAGTTCACCGACCTCGCGGCAGGCGCTGCCGAGGCCGGCGAGGGCGGCGGAACGGCCGCGTACGTCGCCGAGTTCGGTGCAGATGCGCTCGGCGGTGCGGAAGTACTCCTGGGACTCGGCGATGCGGTCCTGCTCGTAGCGGAGCTGGCCCAGGCCGATGATCAGCAGAGCCTCGCCCGAGCGGTCCTCGGCGCGGCGGGCCGCGGCGAGGGCGGCGTCGTGGCTGCGCCACCAGGCGTCGAAGCGGTTCTTGATGGCGAAGGAGGAGGAGCAGAGCGCGGCGGCGGCTTCGCAGGCGAGGGTGTGCAGGCCCATGGCCGCCGCCCGCTCCACCGCGTTGGTGAGGGTGTCGGCCTCCGCGTCGAACCAGGCGAAGGGGTCTTCCAGGGCTCGGTGGGTTGTTCGGGCGCCTACCGGGGTGGGGGGTTCTGTTTGTTCGCGGGTTTCGGTCGTGGGTGGTTGCTCGCGCGGTTCCCCGCGCCCCTTCAGGGGCGCTGGTGTGAACCTCTGTCTCAATGTGACCGCGCCTGAGGGGGACTTCTCCGTCACTCTGTCCATCAGCCACAGGCCCGCCGAGAGGGCTCTGCCGACCGCTGCCGTGCGGTCTTCCACCGGGTCCTCGGTCTCCGCTCGTTCGGCGGCGTAGACGCGGACCAGGTCATGGAGGCGGTAGCGGGGCTGGCCGATCTGGTCGGTGCCGGGGCAGTTGATCAGCTGGGCGTCCAGGAGGCGTTCGAGGATCTCCTCGGCCTCGTCCTCCGGTGTGCCGGACAGCGCGGCCACCGTCCACACGGCGACGTCCGCCGAGCCGAGCGTGGCGATACGGCGCAGCACCCGGCGGGCGCACTGGTCGAGGGCCTGGTAGCTGAGGCCGAGGCCGGCCCGTACCTCCAGGTCGCCCACGGACAGCTCGTCGAGGCGGCGGTGTTCGTCCGCGAGGCGCTCGGCGAGCACGCTGGGCGTCCAGTGCCGCCGGGTCGCCAGCCGGGCGCCCGCGATCCGCAGGGCCAGCGGCAGCCCGCCGCACAGCTCGACGATGCGCCGCGCCGCGGCCTGTTCGCGCGGGTCGTCCGGGGTGCGTTCCGGGCCGGTGACCCTGGTCAGCAGTTCGAGGCCGCGGGCGTTGTCCAGGACGTCCAGGTCGGTGCGCCGGGCCCCGACGAGCCCGCCGAGCCGGGCCCGTGAGGTCACCAGCACCCCGCAGGTGGCGCTGCCCGGCAGCAGCGGCCGTACCTGGGCCTCGCCGTTCGCGTCGTCCAGGACCAGCAGGATCCGCCGCCCGGCGACGAGGCTGCGGAACAGGTCGCCGCGCTCGGCCGTGTCCTCGGGCGGGTCCGCGCCGAGCGCCCGCAGCAGCCGGCCCAGGACCTCGGCGGGCGGCACGGGCTCGCTGAAGCCGTGCAGTTCGGCGTAGAGCTGACCGTCGGGATACTCGCCGGCCACCCGGTGCGCGGCCTGCACGGCGAGCGCGGACTTGCCCACCCCGGCGGCCCCCGACACCACGACGACGGGCATCGCCTCCCGCTCGCCGGTCAACCCCGCGACGACCCGCGCCAGTTCCTCCTCCCGCCCGGTGAAGTCCCCGATGGCGGGCGGCAGCAGGGACACGGGCCGGGGCGCGGCGGCCTGCTGCGGGGCGGCGGTCGTGGGGGAGACGAGCAGCGCCGGGTCGGCCCGCAGGATGGCCTCGTACAGCCGGGTCAGCTCCGGGCCCGGGTCGAGTCCCAGTTCCTCGGTGAGCACGGCCCGGCCCTCCGCGTAGACGGCCAGCGCGTCGGCCTGCCGGCCCAGCCGGTACAGGCCCAGCATCAGCTGCCCGCGTGGCCGTTCCCGGGTCGGCCGGGCCCCGACCAGTTCGGTCAGCTCGGTGACCAGCTCCGCCTCGTGCCCGCCGGCCTCCAGCTCGGCGGCGATCCGTTCCTCCAGGGCCGCCTGCCGGGCCTCCTCCAGCCGCCCGGCCTCACCCCGCAGCGCGTCCCCGACCCCGCCGAGCGCCGGGCCGTGCCACAGCTCCAGCGCCTCCCGCAGCAGCCGTGCGGCCTCCGTGTGGTCCCCGTCGGCGGCGGCCCGCCGGCCGTCCGCCGTCAGTGCCTCGAACTCCGCCACGTCGACCCGTCCGACACCGGGCCGCATCACATACCCCGGCGGCCGGGTCTCGATCGCCTCCGCCGCCTCGGCGGGCAGCGCCCGCCGCAGCGCCGACACATACGTCTGCACCAGCGCCCGCGCGGTGTCCGGGGGCTCGTCCCCCCAGATCACGTCCACCAGCGCGTCCGCGGGCACCACCTGTCCCGCCCGCAGCAGCAGCACGGCCAGCAGCGCTCGCGGTTTCGGTCCGCCCAGCCGCAGGGGTCTGGCACCGTGCCACGCCTCGACCGGGCCGAGCAGTCGGAATTCCAGCTCCACGGGTCCCCATCTTCCGTGCCGTCGGACCGCCGGGACAGCGGTTGCTCACGCAACGTTCGACGCTCATGTACGCCGAGTGGTTTCCCAGGACGCGTGATGCGCCAGCGAGTTGTCGGAAAACGGGGGAACCAGAGGGAATCTTAGGTGGGCGACGCGGAGATTCCCCGCCTGAGTGAGGACCACCTGTGACGATGCTGTGAGGACCGCCTGTGGCGATGCGGTACGGGAGCCCCCGGTCAGGGGCGGACGGGACGGACGGGGTGGGCCGCCTGGAAGGCCAGCCGCCGGTCCGCGTCGGCGCCGAGCCGGTCGAGCAGGTCGTCGAGGGCCAGGAACTCCTCCCAGACGGGCCTGCCGCTCACCTCGGCCAGCCGCCCGACCACGAGGTCCTCCAGCTCCCGGACCCGCTTGTCCTTCCACACCTTGTCCGCCAGGGACACCAGCAGATCCTCGATCCCGGTCCCCGGCTCCGCCCACGCGGCATGTGTCGCCGCGAACCTCGCCCACTCCGGCTCGACGCCGTGCTCCAGCAGCAGTCGGCGCCCGGCCTCCTCGTGCGCGGAACCGGGGCCCGACAGCTCCCCGGTGTGCGCCGTCTTACCGATGTCGTGCGTGGCCGCCCCGAAGAGCACGGCCGCACGGTCGAACGACAGCTCCGGGTAGCGCCGCTCCGTCCAGTCGGCCAGCTCGTACGCCACGTCGTGCACGAGCCGCAGATGCGCCGCGAGCCGTGGCGGGGCGTCGAGGCTCCGCAGCAGCGCGACGGCCCGCTCCGGCAGCGGGCGCAGTGGTGGGTCGGTGACGGCGGTCAGGGGATCGGCGGCGCGCGACGAATGCACGGCATTTGTATACAGGCCGTTCAGTTCTCTTGGCCACGGCCCAACGCTTTTGCGCCGCCCGGAAGTTGTACAGCACAGACTCCCGCCGAGTTTAGGCACGGCAGGTCACCAGGGAGATGCGAAGAGTGAAATTCGATGGTGCAGGGGAGCACCGTGAAGGCAGTGGGAGAAGGGCCCGGGGGACGACACTCGGCGGGCGCGTCGAAGAGGCGGAGGAATCGGTGGAGGAATTGCGGCGGACGGCCGGGAGGGCAGGAATTGTTCTGTCGTCACCGGGCATTTCGGCGGCGGCTCTGCGGTGAGCGGGCACGGGAAGAAGCCGGCGATCGGCACCTACGCGGTCGACACCCGCACCGGGAAGGTCGGCCGGGTCATGGGCCACGAGGGGCCGTACGTACAGCTGCGGCCGGTCGGCGGAGGGAGGGAGTGGGACTGCGCCCCCGAGGCCGTACGGGCGGCCACGACCATAGAACGGCTGCGCGCGGCGACCGCGTACGAGAACGCCCGCAGCCGGGGTGAGGTCCCTTGAAGGGGTGACCGTGGCCCGAGGTCCCTCCAAGGGGTGACTGTAGGCGAGAATGGGCGGCATGAGTCTGTTCCGCGACGACGGCGTCGTCCTGCGCACCCAGAAGCTGGGTGAGGCGGACCGGATCATGCTGTGCTCTCCCGGGGGACGACCCCCGTACCCCCAGCAGGAAACCCGCGGGGGTGCGCGATGAGTCTTTTCCGGGACGACGGCGTGGTGTTGCGCACCCAGAAGCTGGGTGAGGCGGACCGGATCATCACGCTGCTCACTCGTGGTCATGGGCGGGTGCGGGCGGTGGCCCGGGGGGTGCGGCGGACGAAGTCGAAGTTCGGGGCGCGGCTCGAACCCTTCTCGCATGTGGACGTGCAGTTCTTCGCGCGGGGCAGCGAGCTGATCGGACGCGGACTGCCCCTGTGCACCCAGAGCGAGACCATCGCCCCGTACGGCGGCGGCATCGTGAGCGACTACGCCCGCTACACCGCCGGGACGGCCATGCTGGAGACGGCCGAGCGGTTCACGGACCACGAGGGCGAGCCCGCCGTGCAGCAGTATCTGCTGCTCGTCGGCGGGCTGCGCACCCTCGCCCGCGGCGAGCACGCGCCGCACCTCGTCCTCGACGCCTTCCTGCTGCGCTCGCTCGCGGTCAACGGCTACGCCCCCACCTTCAGCGACTGCGCCAAGTGCGGTCTGCCCGGCCCGAACCGGTTCTTCTCCGTCGCCGCCGGCGGCTCCGTCTGCGTGGACTGCCGGGTGCCCGGCAGCGTCGTACCCTCGCCGCAGACGCTGGAACTGCTCGCCGCGCTTCTTACGGGAGACTGGGAGACCGCGGACGCGAGCGAGCCGCGGCATGTGCGGGAGGGCAGCGGGCTGGTGTCCGCCTATCTGCACTGGCATCTGGAGCGCGGCCTGCGCTCCCTGCGCTACGTGGAAAAGTCGTAGACCGTACGTCGTAAGTCATCAGCGGTACAGCGGTACAGAGGAGACGAGAAGCACATGGTGGTACGCGGGTTCCTGGGGCGTCAGCGCCGCGAGTACAAGGCACCGACGCCGCACCCGTCCGGCGCCCGCGCGCCCAAGCTCCCCGGTGAGCTGGTCCCCAAGCATGTGGCGATCGTCATGGACGGCAACGGCCGCTGGGCCAAGGAGCGGGGGCTGCCGCGCACCGAGGGCCACAAGGTCGGCGCCGAGCGCGTGCTCGACGTCCTCCAGGGCTCGGTCGAGATCGGCGTGCGCAACATCTCCCTCTACGCCTTCTCCACGGAGAACTGGAAGCGCTCGCCCGACGAGGTCCGCTTCCTGATGAACTTCAACCGCGACTTCATCCGCAAGACCCGCGACCAGCTCGACGAACTGGGCATCCGGGTCCGCTGGGTGGGCCGGATGCCCAAGCTGTGGAAGTCGGTCGCCAAGGAACTCCAGGTCGCCCAGGAGCAGACCAAGGACAACGACCTGCTCACCCTGTACTTCTGCATGAACTACGGCGGCCGGGCCGAGATCGCCGACGCCGCCCAGGCCCTCGCCGAGGACATTCGCGCGGGCCGGCTGGACCCCTCCAAGGTCACTGAGAAGACCTTCGCGAAGTACCTCTACTACCCGGACATGCCGGACGTCGACCTGTTCCTGCGCCCCAGCGGCGAGCAGCGCACCTCCAACTACCTGCTCTGGCAGAGCGCCTACGCCGAGATGGTCTTCCAGGACGTGCTGTGGCCGGACTTCGACCGCCGTGACCTGTGGCGCGCCTGCGTGGAGTTCGCCTCCCGCGACCGCCGCTTCGGCGGCGCCATCCCGAACGAGGAACTGCTCGCCATGGAGGGCCGGACGGAGGACTGACCGTTGGCGCAGGCCGGTGGGGAGAACATCGAGCTGGTGTACCGGACGACGGCCGGGGACTTCCGCGAGGCGCTGCGCGTGTCGGCGCGGGCCTCGGCCGCCGGGCGGTGGGGGAGGGGGCTGCTGCTCTTCTCCGGCGGAACGGGGCTGGTCCTGGGGGCGGTGCCCCTGCTGCTCGGCGTCGTGCCCGACCCCAGGGTCCTCGTGATGACGGCCGCGCCGGTGCTCGGGCTGCTGGTCCTCCCGTACGTCCAGGCCCGGCTGCTGCATCGCCGGGCGGCACCGCTCGGCGTCCACCGCACGGTGCTGGACCTGTGGGGTGTCACGGTCGCGCACGACCGGGGCACCGAACGGGCGGCCCGCTGGTCACAGGTGTCCCGGTACGCGGAGACCCCGCACACCTTCGTCCTCCTCAGCGGCGCCCACGCGCCCCGCCTCACCGTGCTGCCGAAGCGGGGCCTCGCCGACCCCGCCGACACGGACCGGCTCCGCGCCGCCCTCGACCGCGAGGGCCTGACCCGGGTATAGCACTTGGTGCACGCCAGTGAGGCGCTTGGGGCGACGCAACGCGACGCCGCCTGGTTCGGCTACCTCGGCGACGTCGAGGACTTCTACGAGAAGGGCCCGAGCTTCGCCGACGGCGACATCACGTACAAGATGGCGGACGTCCTGCTCGACGACTTCTTCAAGCAGGTCGAGGCCAAGCGCGACGGGACGAGCGAGCTGGGCGCGGAGCTGCGGTTCACCCACGCCGAGGAGATCATCCCGCTCGCCGCGCTGATGGGCCTGCCCGGCAGCACCAAGGGCGCCACCACCGGCCGGCCGTACATCTACGCCGACAACCCCTGGCGCGGGGCGAACGTGGCACCGCTGGGCGCGAACATCCAGTGGGACGTCTTCAAGAAGGGCTCCACCCTGCTGGTTCGCATGCTCTACAACGAGAAGGAGACCGCGTTCAGGAGCGGCTGCCGCCCGGTGGCGAAGAACAGCTCCTTCTACGACCTGAACGAGCTGGAGCGCTGCTTCGGCCGCAAGGCCTGACGAGGCTTGTGCGAAGCCCGGCCAGGGCCTGACCTCCGGCGTCGTGGTCTACGAGGTCTTCGCCGCGCACTCCGCGCAGGTGCCGAAGATCTCCACCGTGTGGGCGACGTTCACGAAGCCGTGTTCCGCGGCGATCGCGTCGGCCCACTTCTCGACCGCCGGGCCCTCCACCTCCACGGCCTTGCCGCAGACGCGGCAGACGAGGTGGTGGTGGTGCTCGCCGGTCGAGCACCGGCGGTACACGGACTCGCCGTCGGAGGTGCGCAGGACGTCGACCTCGCCCGCGTCGGCGAGGGACTGCAGCGTGCGGTAGACGGTGGTGAGCCCGACCGAGTCGCCCTTGTGCTTGAGCATGTCGTGGAGGTCCTGCGCGCTGCGGAACTCGTCGACCTCGTCCAGTGCCGCGGCCACGGCCGCCCGCTGCCGGGTGGAACGACCTCGTACAGGTCCAGCGGTCGTCACCGTTGCCTCCTCACGTAGCGGTCTTGCGGGGGCCATTGTGCCAGTCCGCACCGTCCCCGGTCGGACACCGGTCAACCGGCGGACCCCTCGACGGAGCTCCGACTGGCCGGAACCGCATCCCCGGCCACTCCCGCCCCGGCGGCCTCACGGGCCTTCGGGATCACACATTCCCCCGGGTCGCCGGCGGCCGCTTCCAGGGCCTTCGCACGCCGCCTGGCCAGCGGCGTGGCCAGCGCGGTGAGCACCATGAACGCGGCGATGGCGAGCAGCACGATCGTCGCGCCGGGCGGCACGTCCTGGTAGTACGAGGTGACCGTGCCGCCGATGGTCACGGAGACCCCGATGGCGACCGCGACCGCGAAGGTCGCCGCGAAACTGCGGGTCAACTGCTGTGCGGCGGCGACGGGGACGACCATCAGCGCGGACACCAGCAGCAGGCCGACGACGCGCATGGCGACCGTCACGGTCACCGCCGCCGTGACCGCCGTCAGCAGGTTCAGCGCGCGGACCGGCAGGCCGGTGACCCGGGCGAACTCCTCGTCCTGGCTGACCGCGAACAGCTGCCGGCGCAGGGCCAGCGTCATCACGATCACGAACGCGGCCAGGACGCAGATCGCGGTGATGTCCTCCTGCGACACGGTCGACAGCGAGCCGAAGAGGAACGACATCAGGTTGGCGTTGGTGCCGCCGGGCGCGAGGTTGATGAGCATCACACCGCCGGCCATGCCGCCGTAGAAGAGCATGGCGAGCGCGATGTCGCCGCGTGTCCTGCCGTACCAGCGGATCAGCTCCATGAGGACCGCGCCCAGCACGGACACCAGCGTCGCCATCCACACCGGGGACCACGACAGCATGAAGCCGAGGCCGACGCCGGTCATCGCGACATGGCCGATGCCGTCGCCCATGAGGGCCTGGCGGCGCTGGACGAGGTAGACGCCGATCGCGGGGGCGGTGATGCCGACGAGGACGGCGGCGAGCAGGGCCCGCTGCATGAAGGCGTAGTTGAGGATCTCCATCGCGAATGCCTTCTCAGCTCAGCAGGCCCGTACGGACCGGCTCCGTGCCCGGTGCCGCGTGCGGGTGGACGTGGTCGTGGCCGGGCAGCGCGTGCTGGCCGACCGCCTTCGGGGGCGGGCCGTCATGGGTGACACAGCCGTCGCGGAGGACCACCGCGCGGTCGATCAGCGGCTCCAGCGGGCCGAGTTCGTGCAGGACCAGCAGCACGGTCGTACCGCGTTCGACCTGCCCCCGGAGCGTCTCGGCCAGCACCTCCTGGCTGGCCAGGTCGACACCCGCCATCGGCTCGTCCATGATCAGCAGTTCGGGTTCGGAGGCGAGGGCGCGGGCGATCAGGACGCGCTGGTGCTGGCCGCCGGAGAGGGCGTTCACCGAGTCCTTGGCGCGGTCCGCCATGCCGACCATCTCCAGGGCGTGCCGGATCGCCTCGTGGTCGGCCTTGCGGAGGATGCCGAGGCGGGTGCGGGAGAGCCGGCCCGAGGCCACGATCTCCGTCACGGTCGCCGGGACACCGCCCGCCGCCGTCGTGCGCTGCGGTACGTATCCGAGGCGCTTCCAGTCGCGGAAGCGGCGGCGCGGGGTGCCGAACAGCTCGATCTCGCCGTCACTGACCGGCACCTGCCCGATCACCGTGCGTACGGCGGTGGACTTGCCGGAGCCGTTGGCGCCGAGCAGCGCGACGACCTCACCGCGGCGCACGGTGAGGTCGATGCCGCGCAGGACGGTGCGCGAGCCCAGTTCGGCGCGGACGCCGCGCAACGAGATGACGGGCTCGGTCATGCCTGCTGCCTCCGAAGGGTCAATGAGGTCACTTGGCTCCCAGGGCCGTCTGGAGGGCCTTGAGGTTGGCTTCCTGGACCGAGAAGTAGTCCTTGCCGCGCGATTTCTCGGTGATGCCCTCGATCGGGTCGAGGACGTCGGTCTTGAGGTTCGCGTCGGCGGCGATGGTCTTCGCGGTCTTGTCACTGACCAGTGTCTCGTAGAACACGGTGGTCACGCCGTCGGCCTTCGCCATCTTCTCAAGTGCCTTGACCCGCGCGGCACTCGGCTCGGACTCGGGGTCGAGGCCGGAGATGGCCTCCTCGGTGAGGCCGTAGCGCTCGGCGAGGTAGCCGAAGGCGGCGTGGGTGGTGATGAAGATCTTGGTGTCGGTGGTCTTCAGACCGTTCTCGAACTGGTCGTTCAGCGCGCCCAGCTTCTCGACCAGGGCCTCGGTGTTGGTCTTGTAGGTGTCCGCGTGGTCCGGGTCGGCCTTCTCGAAGGCGGCGCCGACGCCCTTGGCGATCTCCGCGTACTTCACGGGGTCGAGCCAGACGTGGGGGTCCTTGCCGGCCAGTTCCTCGTTCTCGTGCTCGTCGTGCTCCTCCGAGTGGCCGCCGACCTCGTTGCCGTGGTGCTCCAGCGTCGTCAGCGTGGCGGCGTCGATCTTCGTCTTCAGCTCGGACTGCCCGACCGCGTCGTCCACGGAGGGCTGCAGGCCCTTGAGGTAGAGCACGGCGTCCGACTCCTGGAGCGCGGCCGTCTGCTGGGCGCTGATCTCCAGGTCGTGCGGCTCCTGGCCGGGCTCGGTCAGACTGGTGACGTTCACGTATTTCCCGCCGATCTGCTCGGCGAGGAAGGCCATCGGGTAGAACGACGCGACGACGTCGAACTTGTCCGTGTTGCCTGCGGCGGCACTGTCGGTGGAGCAGGCCGAGAGCGTGGTGAGGCTCAGGGCGGCGGCCGCGGTCGCCGCCGCGGGTATCAGGACTCGTCGTCGTACTGCGTTCATGACAGTCATTTTCATCTTATCTGGAAACGATTGTCAACAAGGCTGGTGGTAAGCCCTTGGTAAGGCCTTTGTCCGGCTCTTGTCCGTCTCCGGCCGTCTCCTTCTTCGAACCGATTTGATCGGAGGGCAGGCCCCGCCGGTAACCTGAAGCATTCGCTCTGAAGCGCGTTCGCTTCCCTCCAGGGGCGCATCGCTTCGTCGCCCGTCGTCGTAATGAAGAGAGCACCGTGGCCGCCGACAAGATCGACACCATCGTCAGCCTGAGCAAGCGCCGAGGCTTCGTATTCCCCTGCAGCGAGATCTACGGCGGCCAGAAGGCCGCCTGGGACTACGGACCGCTGGGTGTCGAGCTCAAGGAGAACATCAAGCGTCAGTGGTGGCGCTACATGGTGACGTCGCGCGAGGACGTGGTCGGTATCGACTCGTCCGTCATCCTGGCCCCCGAGGTCTGGGTCGCCTCCGGCCATGTCGCCACCTTCTCCGACCCGCTCACCGAGTGCACCTCCTGTCACAAGCGGTTCCGCGCGGACCACCTGGAGGAGGCGTACGAGGCGAAGAAGGGCCGCCTGCCGGAGAACGGCCTCGCGGACGTCAACTGCCCCAACTGCGGCACCAAGGGCCAGTTCACCGAGCCCAAGCAGTTCTCGGGTCTGCTCTCCACCCACCTCGGCCCCACCCAGGACACCGGCTCGGTCGCCTATCTGCGCCCCGAGACCGCCCAGGGCATCTTCACCAACTTCGCCCAGGTGCAGACCACCTCGCGCCGCAAGCCGCCGTTCGGCATCGCGCAGATGGGCAAGTCCTTCCGCAACGAGATCACGCCCGGCAACTTCATCTTCCGCACCCGCGAGTTCGAGCAGATGGAGATGGAGTTCTTCGTCAAGCCGGGCGAGGACGAGAAGTGGCAGGAGTACTGGATGCAGGAGCGGTGGAACTGGTACACCGGCCTGGGCATGCGCGAGGAGAACATGCGGTGGTACGACCACCCGCAGGAGAAGCTCTCCCACTACTCCAAGCGCACCGCCGACATCGAGTACCGCTTCCAGTTCGGCGGCAACGAGTGGGGTGAGCTGGAGGGCGTCGCCAACCGCACCGACTTCGACCTCTCCGCCCACGCCAAGGCCTCCGGCCAGGACCTGTCGTACTACGACCAGGAGTCGAGCGAGCGGTACACGCCGTACGTCATCGAGCCGGCGGCCGGTGTCGGCCGGACGATGCTGGCGTTCCTGCTCGACGCGTACACCGAGGACGAGGCGCCCAACGCCAAGGGCAAGCTGGAGAAGCGGACGGTGTTGCGGCTCGACCACCGGATCGCCCCGGTGAAGGTGGCCGTGCTCCCGCTGTCGCGCAACCCCGAGCTGTCCCCGAAGGCCAAGGGGCTCGCGGCGGCGCTGCGGCAGAACTGGAACATCGAGTTCGACGACGCCGGTGCGATCGGGCGCCGGTACCGGCGCCAGGACGAGATCGGTACGCCGTACTGCGTGACCGTGGACTTCGACACGCTCGACGACAACGCGGTGACCGTGCGTGAGCGGGACTCGATGAAGCAGGAGCGGGTTTCCTTGGACCAGATCGAGGGTTACCTCGCTGGGCGGCTTGTCGGCGCGTGATGCCGGGGCCGGGTTCGCGTCTGCCCGGCTTGAGTGAGGGGCCGGCCGCGGGTTGTTCGTGGCTGGTCGCGCAGTTCCCCGCGCCCCTTGAAGGGCCTTCGGCCCTCACGGGTGCGGGGAACTCTGCGTTTTACAGGTCCAGGTCGGCGTAGAGGGCCGCGTGGTCCGAGGCCTGGTTGAGTTTTGAGGTGACTGTGGTGAAGGGCTCGAAGGTTCTCGGGGCCCAGATGCCCCGGCGTTCGACGCCGACGTGTGTCACGCGGTCCCACAGCTCCGGGCTGAACATGAGGTAGTCGAGCTTCTGTTCGTCGCGTTTGCCGGTGCCGTGGGTGCCCGGGGGATTGGTGCCGTAGCTCTCGTGGGTCATGGCCTCGCGCAGGCCCGCGTCGAGGAGGAGCTTGATCGGGGGACTGGTCAGTGTGTCGTTGAGGTCGCCGGCCACGACGACCCGTGAGGAGCGTTCGAGGGCGGCCTCGTAGATCTCCCTGACCCGCTTCGCCTGGGCCTTGCGGCGCCTGTCGTTCTCGGAGGCGCGGCCGAAGCCCTTGCTCTTGAAGTGGTTGCCGAGGATCCACAGGGGTTCGCCCGCGACCTCGACCTCGAACTCGGGGCAGTCGCGGCTGAACACCGGGCCGCCGTCGTCGCCGGGGTCGAAGATGTGCGACCGCACGGAGGTCACCGGGAACCGGCTGAGGATGCCGACGTCGATGCCACGGCTGTCGTTGCCGTCGACGAGCAGGTTGAACGGGTACGGGTCGTGCCCCATCGCCCCGCCCAGCACCTGGGTGTTGAAGCGGTCCAGGGTGAGCCGGTCCTCCACCTCGACGGTGAGCAGGATGTCCGCGTCCACCTCGGCCATCACCCGGGCGGTGTTCTCCACCGCGTCCCAGCTGATGTCGCCCCGCACCATCTCGGCCCAACCCGACCACTTGGCCCGCCCCTTGGCGACGATCCTGATGGCGGGGCCGCCCGTCGGGGACACCGTGTAGAGCTTGGCGCCGCCACGGGGCTGGTTGACGAAGAACGGCCGGCTGCTGCCCGGGTCCGAGTCGTGCGCGCCGTGCTTCACGATCAGCTCGGCGATCCGTTCCTTGTCCGCCTCCTGGTAGATCTCCTTGTCGAGGAGGCCGGCCAACTCGGTGAAGTCGTCCAGGATCTCCTTGCGCCGCACGTCGTCGTCGAGGCCGAACACCGTCGGCCGGCGGAAGAGGTTCTCGGCGTTGAAGGTGGCGATACGGATGGTCATGCGCCCTCCTGGGGCCACGCGGCCGGTGACGGGCTTGACGGGCCTGACGGGCTGACAGGCACCTCGAATTGTCCGAGAGCGGGCGATTGGTGTCCAACGGAATGCCATGGAAACCTCTGGAACACCATGGAAGCTTCCGGAGTGCCCGGAAAAATCTCGTACGACCCACCAATCCGGACGTTCCCCCGGTCCGAAGAAGGGGTCATACGGCCCGCAGGGGGCGGGCCGCGCATCTCACGGGGGCGCACATGCGCAAGCAAGCAGTCATCGGCGTACTGACCATAGCGGTGGCGATCGGGACGGTCGGCGCGGTCGGATCCGGGGTGCTGGGCGGATCGTCGGCGTCGACCGGGGTCGCGGGCAGCGACTCCTCCGGCACCGGCACGGGCGCCGGAACCGGTATCGAGTCCAAGGGCGGCGGTCTCGGCGCCGGGGCGCGGGTGACCGGTGGGCTGAAGGCCGTCGGTCTCACCGCCGACCAGCGGCTCGTCGCCTTCCGCGTCGACAAGCCGGGTTCCGTCGTCCCGCTCGGCAAGGTGGGCGGCCTCCGGGGCGACACCAAGCTCATCGGTATCGACTACCGCGTCCAGAACAACAAGCTGTACGGCGTCGGCGACCGGGGCGGCATCTACACGATCCGCGAGGTGGGCGCCAAGGCCACCAAGGTCTCCCAGCTCACGGTCGCCCTCCGGGGCAAGGCGTACGGCGTCGACTTCAACCCCGCCGCCAACCGACTCCGGGTGATCAGCGACACCGGACAGAACCTCCGCCACAACCTCGACGATGCCCAGGGCGCCCCGGCCGCCGGCACCACGGCCGTCGACGGCACCCTGACCAACCCGCCGGTCCCGCCCGCCACGACCGGCGCCACGGCCCAGGGGGTGACCGGAGCGGCGTACACGAACAACGACCTCGACACCACCACCGCGACCACCCTCTTCGACCTGGACACCGCCCAGGACCAGGTCTCCGTCCAGTCCCCGGCCAACGCGGGCAACCTCGCCCCCACCGGGAAGCTCGGCGTCGACGTGCCGCCGGACTCCGGGTTCGACATCTACAGCTCGGCGAAGAGCGGGGTGAACGCCGGGTACGCGGTGACGGGGACGCGGGTGTTCGGCGTCAACCTGCTGACGGGGAAGGCGAGTTCGATGGGGAGCTTCCCGAAGGGGCGGAAAGTGGTGGACCTGGCGATCCCGCTGCGACAGGGCTGACGGAACGAGGTGAAGTGACGGAGGGAGGGGTCGAAGGGTGACGGCTGACAGCTGACAGATATTGAAATCTGTCAGCTGTCATGCCATCGTGGGGTCATGACCACGACGACACCGACCCGCACCCTCGGAACCACCGGCCCCCAGGTCTCCGCCCTCGGCCTCGGCTGCATGGGCATGTCCGCGCTGTACGGCGACGCCGACCGGGCCGAGTCCATCGCGACGATCCACGCGGCGCTCGAAGCGGGCGTGACGCTGCTGGACACCGGCGACTTCTACGGCATGGGCCACAACGAACTGCTGATCGGCGAGGCCCTGCGCACCGCGCCCGCCGCCCGCCGGGAGCAGGCGCTGACCAGCGTCAAGTTCGGGGCGCTGCGTGACCCGGACGGGGGCTGGTCCGGGTACGACGGCCGCCCGGCGGCGGTGAAGAACTTCGCCGCGTACTCCCTCCAGCGCCTCGGCACCGACCACATCGACATCTACCGGATCGCGCGGGTCGACCCCGGCGTACCGGTCGAGGAGACGGTCGGCGCGATCGCGGAACTGGTCGAGAAGGGGTACGTCCGCCACATCGGCCTGAGCGAGGTCGGCGCGGAGACGATCCGCCGCGCCGCCGCCACGGCTCCCATCACGGACCTCCAGATCGAGTACTCGCTCATCTCGCGCGGCATCGAGGACGAGATCCTGCCGACCACGCGCGAGCTGGGCATCGCGGTCACGGCGTACGCCGTCCTGTCCCGGGGCCTGATCTCGGGCCACTTCACCCGCGACCGGCAGCTGGGCGCGGGGGACTTCCGGGCCTCCTCGCCCCGTTTCCAGGGGGAGAACCTCCAGCACAACCTGGACATGGTCGATGCCCTGCGGAAGATCGCCGAGCAGAAGGGGGTGTCGGTCGCGCAGATCGCGATCGCCTGGGTGCTGGCACAGGGGCCGCGCCACGACACGGACATCGTCCCGCTCGTCGGCGCCCGCCGCCGCGACCGGCTGACCGAGGCGCTGGGCGCGCTGGACGTGACCCTGGACGCGGCCGACCTGGCGGCGATCGAGGGCGCCGTCCCGGCCGACGCGGCCGCGGGCGACCGCTACCCGGCCGCGCAGATGGCACACCTCGACAGCGAACGCTGATCACTCCTGCGGGTACGGTTCCCACCATGTCACCGACCTCCGAGACCCTGACCGCCGAGCGCATCCTCGAAGCGACCGAGGAGGTCCTGCGCCGCCACGGGCCCGCCAAGGCCACCGTGGTCGACGTGGCCCGCGCGCTCGGCGTCAGTCACGGCAGCGTCTACCGCCACTTCCGTACGAAGGCGGTGCTGCGGGAGGCGGTGACCAAGCGCTGGCTGGACCGCACGACGGCGACCCTGACCGCGATCGCCGACGAGGACAGCGCCCCGGAGACCCGGCTGCGCGCCTGGCTGACCGCCCTCTTCGACGCCAAGCGCCGCAAGGCCGGCGACGACCCCGAGCTGTTCGCCACCTACCAGGTCCTGGCGGACGAGAACGGCGAGGCGGTCGGCACCCACATCACCGAACTGACCGACCAGCTGGCCCGCATCATCGAGTCGGGCGTGACCACCGGCACCTTCGCCTCCCCCGGCCCCGACCCCACCCCCACCGCCCGAGCCGTCTTCCACGCCACCGCCCGCTTCCACGACCCCTCCTACGCCCCCACCTGGCTACAGCCGGACATCGAGGCCCAGTTCGAGGCGGTCGTGGACCTGGTGGCGCGGGGGCTGCGGGCCTGAACGCGCGGGCGCCGGGCGGGCGGTGGCCCGGCGGGGCATACGCCTACGCCGCGCAGAACTCGTTCCCCTCCGGATCCCGCATCACCCACCAGTGCCCCGCCGGGCCCCGGTCGAACTCCTCGACGCGGGTGGCGCCCAGGGTTTCCAGGCGGGTGACCAGGGTGTCCAGGCCGTCGGGGTCCGCGTGGATGTCGATGTGGAGGCGGTTCTTGACCGTCTTGGGTTCGGGGACGTCCTGGAAGAGGAGGCGGCGGCCCTTGCCGATGCCGGTGAAGGGGTCGTACGGGTCGTCGGGGTGGCGGACGGCGGCGTAGCCGCGGAAGACGTGGTGGCCGTTGTGCTCGGCGACGGCGGCCTCGGGGAGATCGCCCGTGGCGAGGAGGTGGGTGATCAGCGTGCTCGGGTCCTCCACCTCGTAGCCCAGCGCCGCGGCCCAGAAGTCGGCCAGCGGCTGGGCGTCCCGGGTGTCGATGACCAGTTTCCAGTTCAGTGCGGTGGTCGTAGCCATGTAACCGGTTATATTGGTTACATGGGTTCGACGTCCAGGGCATCGGCTGCGAAGGGGGTGTCGGGAGTGTCGGCAGCGGCTGGCATCCGACTGCGGTCCTACTCCGGGAACGTCTACCGGTTCGATCCGGGCGCGCTGTGTCTGGAGCTGCTCGTCACCGGCGGTCCCGGCGCCCTGGCCCGCTACGAGGTGCTGCACACCCCCGACGACCTGACCGCATGGGCCGATCAGTCCCGGCTCACGCCCACGCCCCTCGCGCTCCACGTCACGGCGGACGACGTGGCGTACGCCCGGCGGCTGCGCGACGCGCTGACCCGTACGGTCGTCTCCCGCGTCGTCGGCGGCGCCGGGCTCCCCGAGCTGGGCATAGCGGCGGCGGACACCGCCGACCTCGACCTCGTCAACGAGGCCGCGGCCCGCCCGCCGCTCGCCCCGGCGATCGGCGCGGACGGCACCCGGGGCTGGGCCGCCGGCACGGCGACCGGGGCGCAGCTCCTCTCCACGGTCGCCCGCGACGCCGTCGACCTCCTCACCGGGCCGTACGCGGAACGGATCCGCATGTGCGCCGGCGACCGCTGCTACCTCCTCTACGTCGACACCTCCCGCCCCGGCCGCCGCCGCTGGTGCTCGATGGAGCACTGCGGCAACCGCCACAAGGTCCGCGCCCACCGTGTGCGCCGCTCCGGGGCGGCGCCGGTCGAGTAGCGGCCCCGCCGGGCAACAGTCCACGAGAAAGGGTGATCCTCATGTCCACGCGATCCACCGGACTCACCAAGGACGCCGGATGGGAAGTCGGCGTATCCCGCACCCTGCCCCAGTCACCCGACGCCGTATGGGAGTTCATCAGCGGACCGCGGGGGCTGGAGCTGTGGCTCGGGGCCGGGGCGCGGCTCACTCCCGAGCGCGGTGCCGCGTACGAGACCGACGAGGGCGCCACGGGCGAGGTGCGCGGCTACCGGCCCGGTGACCGCATTCGCGTCACCTACGGCGACACGACCGTCCAGGTCGCCGTCTCGGCGGCCGGCGGCGGCAGGACCGTCCTCGTCTTCCACCAGGAACGCATGGCGAGCACCGAGGAACGCGAGCGCCAACGGGCGCACTGGCGGCGGGTGATGGACCAGGTCGCCGACGCCCTCGACCAACTGGCCTGACGCCGGCGGCGGTTACGAGTCCGTCGGGTCCACCGTCGCCTGGTGGGCCTCGGCGAGGTGTTCCTCGGCCTTCAGCCACGGCAGGAACTGCGCGCCCTTGCGCCAGCCGCAGGTGTCGCAGCTGATCGTGCGCTGCACCCCCGACCGCTGGACCCGCACGATGTGCTCCCGCCCGTGCTGATCCCAGCGGCTCACCTTGCTCGTGTTGATCTGCTGCATGACGTCTCCAGCCGACACCCTGACACCCGCACGGTTGCGTTCCACGTCCGTGAGGAGTCTGCGGCAAGAGCAACATCAACAGGGGAGGTTGAACGATGAGTTATCCCATTGGTTACCCGGTCCCCGGTGCCGGCCCCTACGAGCCGACGCCCGCCGCGTCCCGCACCTCCGCCGACTCCAGCCGTTTCGCCGTCTGTTCGGCGGTCCCCCGGGCCCACGCGCCCGTGGTGAGGGCGCCGAGGACGAGTACGACGAAGCCGCAGACCGCGAGGATCCACCAGGCGGGGCGGGCCGCCGCGACGAACGAGTCGGCGTACGACGACGAGCCGATGCCCGCCGCGAGGACCGCGCCGATCACCGCGACGCCCAGTGTCTGGCCGATCTGGCGGCTGGTGGAGGCGACCGCGGCGGCGACACCGGCCTGGGCGCGCGGCATCCCGGACACGGCCGTGTTGGTGATGGGCGCGTTGACGAAGCCGAAGCCGAGGCCGAAGAGGACGTAGCCGATGACGAGGGTGACATTGCCGGTCTCGGCCTCGAACGCGGCGAAGAACACCCCGCTCGCGGTCATCGCCGTCCCGGCGATCAGGAGGGGCAGACGCGGCCCCCGGCTGCCGACCATCCGTCCGGCGACCGGCGCGCAGACGAAGCACAGGATCGCCATCGGGAGCATCCACAGCCCGGCGTCCAGGGCGTCGAGGCCGCGTACGTTCTGCAGGTAGAGCGTCGACAGGAACAGGAAACCGCCGAGCGAGGCGAACGCGCTGACCGCGATCACCGTCGCCCCGCTGAACGGCGCCGAGCGGAAGAAGCGCAGGTCGATGAGGGGTTCGTCGCGGCGCGGCTCGTAGCGCAGGAGGGTCAGCAGCGCGGCCAGGGCGACGCCGCCGAGCGCGAGGGTCTCGGCGACCGGCGCGGTCGGCGCCTCGATGATCGCGTACGTGAGGGAGCCGAGCAGCACGATGACCAGGAGCTGTCCGACGGGGTCGGGGCGGCGGGCCTTCGGGGCGCGGGACTCGGGGACGTACCGCCAGGTCAGCAGCAGCGCGGCCAGCCCGACCGGAAGGTTTATCCAGAAGATCGAGCGCCAGCCGACGGAGTCCACGAGAACCCCGCCGATGATCGGCCCGGCGGCCATCGAGATGCCCACCACCGCGCCCCAGACACCGATCGCCCGGGCCCGCTCGCGCGGATCCGTGAACGTGTTGGTGATGATCGACATGGCGACCGGGTTGAGCATCGAGCCGCCGACCGCCTGCACCATACGGAAGGCGACCAGCGATTCGAGGTTCGGGGCGAGCGAGCACAGCACCGAGCCGACCGTGAAGACCACCAGGCCGGCCATGAAGACCCGTCTGCGGCCGATCCGGTCCGCGGTGGAGCCCGCCAGCATCAGCAGGGCGGCCAGGACCAGGGTGTAGGCGTCGATGGTCCACTGCAGACCCGCGAGGCTCGCGTTCAGGTCACGCTGCATCGAGGGCAGGGCGACGTTCAGGACGGTGTTGTCCAGGCTCACGATCAGAAGGCTGGTGCAGCAGATCGCGAGCACCAGCAGACGGTGGCGGCGGCTGAGCTCGGGCATGCGCACCATCGTACGCCTGACTCAATAGTGTGCCTAACTAATGAATGACGTGGTGTTCGTCCGTGTGCGTGACAATGGGGGAATGTCCACGCCCTCGAACGCGACCGCCTCGCCCCTGCGGATCGGTCCGCACACCGTCTCGCCGCCCGTCGTCCTGGCCCCGATGGCCGGCATCACGAACGCGCCCTTCCGTACCCTGTGCAGGGAGTTCAGCGGCGGCAAGGGCCTGTTCGTCAGCGAGATGATCACCACGCGGGCGCTGGTCGAGCGCAACGAGAAGACCATGCAGCTGATCCACTTCGACGCGACCGAGACACCGCGCTCGATCCAGCTGTACGGCGTGGACCCGGCGACCGTCGGCAAGGCCGTCCGCATGATCGCGGACGAGGGCCTCGCCGACCACATCGACCTCAACTTCGGCTGCCCGGTCCCCAAGGTGACCCGCAAGGGCGGCGGCTCGGCCCTCCCGTACAAGCGCAACCTGCTCCGAGCCATCCTCCGCGAGGCCGTGAGCGGCGCGGGCGACCTGCCGGTCACGATGAAGATGCGCAAGGGCATCGACGACGACCACATCACCTACCTCGACGCCGGCCGGATCGCCGTCGAGGAGGGCGTCACCTCGATCGCCCTGCACGGCCGCACCGCCGCCCAGCACTACGGCGGCACCGCCGACTGGGACGCCATCGCCCGCCTCAAGGAGCACGTCCCCGAGATCCCCGTCCTCGGCAACGGCGACATCTGGTCCGCCCAGGACGCGCTGCGGATGGTGCGGGAGACCGGCTGCGACGGCGTCGTCGTCGGGCGCGGCTGCCTCGGCCGACCCTGGCTGTTCGCGGACCTGGTCGCCGCCTTCGAGGGCCGTACGGAAGCCCGTGCCGGAGGCGCTGACGGATACGGCGCGGCGCCGGCCCTCCGCGAGGTCGCCGACATCATGGTCCGCCACGCCACGCTCCTCGGCGAGTGGATCGGCGACGAGGCGCGCGGGGTCATCGACTTCCGCAAGCACGTGGCCTGGTACCTCAAGGGCTTCGCGGTCGGCTCCGAGATGCGCAAACGCCTCGCCATCACCTCCTCCCTCGCCGAACTCCGCGCCGGACTGGACGAGTTGGACCTCGACCAGCCCTGGCCCGTCGGCGCCGACGGGCCGCGCGGCCGTACCTCCGGCAACAACCGCGTCGTCCTGCCCGACGGCTGGCTCAAGGACCCGTACGACTGCGCGGGCGTGGGCGAGGAAGCCGAACTGGACACGTCCGGAGGCTAGTTGTTCGGGGCTGCCCGTTCTGTCGGTGTTCCGGTCGTTGTGCGGCCGGTTTCCGTCATCTCGGAATGAGTGGGGAAATGTCCGGGTAGCGCGTTTTGGTGTGCGGAGCGAATGAGACACCGAAAAAGTCGAAGAATCCGGCGAAGAGGCCCTCGAAGCGGCCGCTGCGGAAACCGTCGGCCCAGCCGTGCAAACCCTCCCGGCCCCCCGCCCCGCACACCCCGCCCCCGTCCTACGTCCCCCACTGCGCGCACTACGTCTCGTACGTCCTCACCGTCCTGGACCGGCTGGTGCCGGCCGGCACCCGGTGCGCGGTCATCGGCGCCCCGCTGAACTCCAACGTCGGCGACAGCGCGATCTGGCTCGGCCAGCGCGCGCTCCTCGGCGCGCTCGGGGCCGAGGTGCGCTACGCCTGCGACCTGATGTCGTACGACGCCGGGCACCTGGCGGCCTGCCTCCCGGACGGCCCGATCATGCTCACGGGCGGCGGCAACCTCGGTGACCTGTGGGAGGACAGCCAGCTCCTGCGGGAGCAGGTCCTGCGCGACTTCCCGGACCGCCGGATCGTCCAGCTGCCCCAGTCCGTGCACTTCACCGACCACGCCAACCTCACCCGGGCCCGCCGCGTCTTCGACGCCCACCCCGACCTCACACTCCTGCTGCGCGACCGGCACAGCCTGCACCGCTGCCGCACGGTCTTCGAGGCCCCCGCGCTGCTCGCCCCCGACCTCGCCTTCGCCGTACCGCCGGACGCGCTGGCCGGCGGCGCGGTCGCCCATGACGTCGTCTGGCTGGCGAGAGAGGACAAGGAGTCGGCGAAGGGCCCACCGGCCGGGCGCGGCGCGTCCCGCACACGGCAGGACGGCCCGTACGTCTTCGACTGGACCCGGGAGGGCGCCGACCTCGACTGGCGGCAGGCGAAGGAGGCCCTCTGGCGCGGCCGGGCCCGCGCCCTGTGCCGCGCCGGCTCAGGTGACCCGCCCGGCGCCGTTCCCGCCCTCCTCGCCGCCTACGACGGCCTCGCCCGCCTCCAACTGGCCCGAGGCTGCCGCCTGTTGACCGCCGGCCGCGTAGCCGTCACCGACCGCCTCCACGGCCACGTCCTCGCCCTCCTCCTCGGCCTCCCCCACGTCCTCGTAGCCGACCGCTACGGCAAGGCCCGCAGCTACTGGGACACCTGGACCACCCACCGCCCCCCGACCACGGAGTGGGCCTGGACAGAGGCGGAAGCGAGGCAGACGGCGGGACGGCTACTGGAGCGCCTCCGGGCCCCACAAAGGTGAAAGGCAGGGGGCGCAGCCCCCGCCTTTCAGGGGCGCGGGGAACTGCGCGAGCAACCACGACGCACCCGCAGCCGAAGCTGCAAGGGGCGCAGCCCCGTGCTTTTCAGGGGCGCGGGGAACTGCGCGAGAAGCCCCACCGAACCCGCACCCACCGACGAACCCGCACCCCAACGGCGCCTAGGCCCCTCCCACCGCGGTCAACAGCGCCAACGGCGCCGCCGCCGACCGAGACTCCCGCACACACGCATGCGGATACGGCACCGGCACCGGATGCGTATCCCGCCCGTACCCGGCCAACACCTCCGGCAGCCGATACCCGGCCGCCCCCGCCGCGTCCACCATGCCGGAGGCCACCGCCCGCGCCTCGTCATGCAGCCCGTACCGCGCCAGCCCCAACGTGATCAGCGCGTTGTCGTGCGGCCACACCGACCCCCGGTGGTACGACAGCGGGTGATACGCCGGCTGCCCGGCGGCCAGCGTCCGCACCCCCCACCCGGAGAAGAAGTCGGGCTCCAGCAACCGCCGCCCCACCGCCTTCCCGTACTCCTTGTCCAGCAGCCCCGACCACAGCAGATGCCCCGCGTCCGAGGCGAGCGCGTCGACCTGCCCGCCCTCGCGGTCCAGCGCCAGCGCGGGAAAGCCGTGCCGGGGCATCCAGAAGTCCCGCTGGAAACGGTCCCGGAGGTCACCGGCGGCCTGCTCCAGCAGCGCCGCGTACACCTCGTCCTCCCACACCGTGCGGGCCAGCACGGCGGTGCGGCGCAGCGCGTCGTACGCGTAGCCCTGCGCGCCCGCCGCCATCACCGGCCCGGCGGCGGGCCGGCCGCCGTCGGCGGAGCAGATCGAGCCGGGGGAGTCCTTCCAGTTCTGGTTGGCGAGGCCGCCCTGGTCGGCGCGGTAGACGAGGTAGCCGCGCGAGGTGAGGCCGCCGTGGTCGAGCATCCAGCCGATCGCGGCCCGCGCGTTGGGCTCCAGGCGGCGGGCCAGGGTGACGTCCCCGGTCTGCTCGACGTACGCGCCGAGGAGGACGAGGAAGAGCGGGGTCGCGTCCACCGAGCCGTAGTAACGCCCGTACGGCACCTGCCCGAAGTGCGCCAGCTCGCCGTGCCGCACCTCGTGCACGATCTTGCCGGGCTGGGCCACCGAGTCGACGCCGACCTCGGTCGCCTGGGCCGAGGCGAGCGCGAGCAGCGTGGCGGCGGCCGGCTCCGGCCGGTAGGGGAGCGTGAAGAGGGAGGTCAGCAGGGCGTCGCGGCCGAGGAGGGTGAGGAACCAGGGCGCCCCCGCGGCGGGCACCCGTACCGTCTCGCCGTCCGGGCCGGTCGCCGGGACCTGGAGCGCGGCGAGATCGGCGAGACCGCGTGCGCAGGCCGCCGCCAGCTCCGGCCAGCCCGTGGGGAAGGCCACGCCCTCCACGAACTCGTCCTCGGCGGACCGGAGTTGCTCGTGCACGGCGACCGGTGAGCGCGGAACCCGGATGGCACGCCGGTCGCCGTGCGGCCGGGCCATCACCCGCAGGGTCAGCTCCACCGAGCCGTGCGGTGCGACATCGAGGGCCCAGACCAGGCGCCGCGCCCCCGTCCCGGTCTCCTCCACACTGTCCGGCACGGGCTCGGCCGTCACCGTCGTGCACGACCGCCACTCACCGCGCCGGTAGCTGAACTCCACCCCGTCGTCGAGGACTTCGCGCTTCCGGACGACACCGCTCTTGGCATACGTACGGAAGTCGGAGCGCAGCTCGAACTGGTCGGTGAAGTCGGCGTCCGCGGTGATCGCGATCCGGACCGTCGTCGCCACCGGGCGGTTGCTCGTGACGCGCAGTGTCTCCACGAACGCGCTGTCGGAGACGGCCTGTTCACGGAAGAGCGTGTACGCGGGCGGCTCCCGGCGCCCGCCCCGGGGCACGAGCACACAGCGCGCGATGTCGCCCTCCGCGACCGGCGTCAGCGTCTCGGGGACCGCGCCGTCGACGGTCAGCTGCCACCGGCTCAGATGCCGCGCGTCCCGTACGAACAGCCCGTCCGGGGAACTGCCGCCCCGCACCCCGCTGATGTCGCCGCCGTCGCCCACGGCGGCGAACGTCCCGCCGCGCACGAGCAGGTGATGCCGGTCCGTCATCCCCGGTCCCCTCCCTGGTCACCCATGCCGAACACGACCTCGTTGTCGTGGTGTCGTCCGTCGTGCGCTTCTTGACGCGGTTCCTGACGTGGTTCGCGGCGCGGCTCACGGCCGTCGTGGTGCTCACGGTGGCTGTGGTCGGTGTGGCCGTGGTCCCGGTCGTCCTGGTGCAGCAGGTCGAGGGTGAGCGCGGCGGTCCAGCCGAAGCCGAGGGCTCCGCAGGCCTCGCCGGTGTACGGGTCCACGTACTCGGCGAACCCGGACGCCCCCGCGGTCTCCAGCAGCGCCGCCCGCAGCGCGTCGGCCCGGCCCAGTTCCCCGTGCAGTCTGAGCCCGCGCTCCAGCAGCCAGTTCGTGTTGAACCACGCGGGACCGCGCCAGTAGCGGTGCGGATCGAAGGCCTCGCCGGTCAGGTCGTACGAGGGGACGAGCCGGGTGGTGTCGCCGAGCCCGAAGCGCGGACCGTGGACCGTGCGCACGAGGGCGGCCGTGAGGTCGCGGGGGAGGCCGGGGAGCAGCAGGGGGATCAGGCCGGAGACACCGCGCTCGGGGATCAGGGCGTCCGTGGTGACGTCCCGGCAGAAGAACATCCCCTCCGCCGGATCCCACAGCCGCTCCACCAGAGCCGCCGTCAGACGCTCGGCGTGCGCGTGCCGGGCCGTCCCCGGGGCACCCAACTCCTTCGCGATACGGGCGAGGGCGTGCTCGGAGGCGATGAGCAGGGCGTTGAAGGCCGGATCCTCGACGGCGAAGTCACTCCGTCCGCTCCCGGCCCCGGCCCCGCTCCCGGCCCCGCTCCTCCCGACCGCCCGGTCCCGGTACCCGGCGTCCCGGTAGTCCGCCGCCAGCCGTACATACCGTCCGTAGTCCAGATCCGTCGGCCGGTCCTCGGCGGCGCCGTGGTCGAGGTCGGCGCGGCGGAAGGAGCGGGCCGGGGCCGGGGTGATCCGGGCGAGGGGCGCGTCCCAGGCCGGACTGTTGTCCATGCCCTGCTCCCAGGGGTGGACGACCGAGGCCAGCCCGCCCCCGCCCAGGTCGCGGCGGTGCAGCAGATAGCGGTGCCAGGCCGCCAGCCGCGGATACACCCGGGACAGGAAGCCGCGCGCCCGGGACAGCCCGGGGTCCGACCGGTGCACCAGCCACGCGGCCAGCGCGTGCACCGGCGGCTGCACGATGCCCGAGGTCTGCGTGGTGCTCGGGGCGCCGGCCGTACGCCCGGCGGTCGAGGAGCGCCAGAAGTCGGGGCTCGGGAAGTACGCGTCGAGCGGCACGGAGGGGTTGAAGACGATGTGCGGGATCCGTCCGTCGCCCCACTGCGCGGCGAGCAGCGTCTCCAACTCGGTCTGCGCCCGCAGCGGCGACAGATGCCGCAGCCCGATCGCGATGAACGCCGAGTCCCACGACCACTGGTGCGGATACAGCTTGCGCGACGGCACCGTGGACCGGCCCGTCCAGTTGGCGGCCAGCACGTCCGCCGCCGCGCGGTGCAGCGCACCGGCCGACGCGGTCGCCGCCCCCGGTGACACGACCGGATCGTATACATCGCCTCCGACGTGCGCACCCGGGTCCGGGCGACGGGCGGTGAGCTGGGTTGTGCGGTCCACGCAGGGCTCCCTGAGGACAAGGTGCCGACCGGTTCGGCAGTAGCTACCGTAGGGTTACGTCTACTTAACACGCAAAACTCAATATGTAATGCAGAGTTGGTGAGCGCAAGAGGGTGAGCGGGAACGGATTCCCCTGGGGCCGCGACAATGGCGGCACCGGGGACGCCATGCGAACCGCGTGGCAACCGGACGACAACGACATGACGACATGAGCGAAGGGCCGTGAAGGTGGGCAGTCACGCCGGTGCCGGAGATCTGCTGGAGCTGGTCCGCAGCGGCCGGGCCACCACCCGTGGCGCGCTCCAGCAGGCCACGGGCCTGTCCCGGGCCACGGTCGGCCAGCGTCTGGACCGCCTCTTCCGCGCGGGCTGGCTCCGCGAGGGCGCCGGCGGCCCCGTCGGCTCCCCGCTCGGCGGACGGCCCTCCATCACCCTGGAGTTCGACGATGCGCACGCGCTCGTCCTCGCCGCCGACCTCGACACCCGCCACGCCCGCGCCGCCGTCCTCTCCCTCACCGGCGAGATCCAGGCCGAGCACACCGGCACCCTGGTCATCGAGGAGGGCCCCGACGCCGTACTGGACGAACTCGGGCGCTGGTTCGCCGAGTTGCTGGAGAAGTCGGGCCGCCCGGCGGACGCGGTCTGCGGCATCGGCCTCGCCGTGCCCGGCCCGGTGGACTCCGACACCGGCCGCGTCGTCCAGCCGCCGATCATGCCCGGCTGGGACGGCTACGACATAAGGAGCCGCCTCGCCCGCGCCTTCACCGAACACGCGAACGGCCCGGCCGGCGTCCCGGTCCTCGTCGACAACGACGCCAACCTCATGGCGTACGGCGAACAGCGCACCGGGTACGCCGACTGCTCGGCGTTCGCGCTGGTCAAGGTGTCCACGGGCATCGGCGCGGGCGTGGTGGTCGGGGGCTCGATATACCGGGGCGTCGACGGCGGCGCCGGGGACATCGGCCACATCCGGGTCCCGCAGGGCGCGGACGCGCTGTGCAGGTGCGGCTCGTACGGCTGTCTGGCGGCGGTCGCGAGCGGCGGCGCCGTGGCCCGACGACTGGCGGAGGCCGGGGTTCCGGCAGCCTCGGGATCCGATGTACGGGATCTGCTGACCGCCGGGCATCCCGGGGCGGCGGCGCTCGCGCGGGAGGCGGGCCGGGTCGTTGGGGACGTCCTGGCGACGGTCGTGACCCTGCTGAACCCGGGCGTCCTGATGATCGCCGGCGATTTGGCCGGAACCCCCTTCCTCACGGGCGTACGCGAACTGCTCTATCAGCGCGCCCTGTCCCGCTCCACGGCCCATCTGGACGTGGTGACCTCCAGGCTGGGGGAGCGGGCGGGCCTGGTGGGGGCGGGTGCGCTGGTCGTCGAGTACCTGTACGCGCCGGAGCGGGCCGAGGAGCGGTTGGCGGCGCTGGGGGTGTGAAGGGGCGCGCGGGGGCGCGAGCGGGTGTGACGGGCGTGTTTCTGTCCCAGGAGCAGGTCCGCATGGTGAAATCCGGGCCCCTCGAACTGCGTGATTCTCGCCACCCCTGATAGGGCTTGCGCTCAGATGAGCGATTCGCGGGCGACTCTGCGACTTCAAAGGGTGGCACTGGGTGCCACCCTTTGATCGTTCATCGAACGAACTCAGGCGTGCCGATAGCCGCTCATGTGAGCGTTATGGGGTGCGAGTGGAGATGATCGCTTTCAAGAAGTGAACACATCTCGGCGCTGTTCCTTGCCAAGCCTTGACTTTCGATCTACTGGCGGACGGGTGGTTACAGGCGCATGACGCGCAAGTGGACGTACCCAGGTGCCTTCGATCTGGGTATGTTCCTCGCCGTCAGGGCAGCCACCGCGTCCTCAAGGAGTTGGGACCTGTGTCGGAAAACAAAGATCCCCACGTAGGCCACGTAGCTCAGAGTGTTGAGGGCGTGAAGTTTGTTTATGACTTCACCGAAGGCAACAAGGACCTGAAGGACCTTCTCGGCGGAAAGGGCGCGAACCTCGCCGAGATGACCAACCTCGGTCTCCCCGTGCCACCCGGCTTCACCATCACCACCGAGGCCTGCAAGGTCTACCTCGACAGCGGCGACGAGCCCGCGGCACTCCGTGACGAGGTCAGCGCCCACCTGGTCGCCCTCGAAGAGCGGATGGGCAAGAAGCTCGGCCAGGCCGACGACCCGCTCCTCGTCTCGGTCCGCTCCGGCGCGAAGTTCTCGATGCCGGGCATGATGGACACCGTTCTGAACATCGGACTGTCGGACAAGTCGGTCCAGGGTCTGGCCAAGCAGGCCGGCGACGACCGCTTCGCCTGGGACTCCTACCGCCGCCTCATCCAGATGTTCGGCAAGACGGTCCTCGGCGTCGACGGCGACCTCTTCGAGGAGGCGCTGGAGGCGGCGAAGACGGCCAAGAAGGTCGTCGTGGACACCGAGCTGGAGGCCGCCGACCTCAAGAAGCTCGTCACCAAGTTCAAGAAGATCGTCAAGACCGAGGCCGGCCGGGACTTCCCGCAGGACCCGCGCGAGCAGATGGACCTCGCCATCCACGCGGTCTTCGACTCCTGGAACACCGACCGTGCCAAGCTCTACCGCCGCCAGGAGCGCATCCCCGGCGACCTCGGCACGGCGGTCAACGTCTGTTCGATGGTCTTCGGCAACCTCGGCCCCGACTCCGGCACCGGCGTCGCCTTCACCCGCGACCCCGCCTCCGGCCACCAGGGCGTGTACGGCGACTACCTCCAGAACGCCCAGGGCGAGGACGTGGTCGCGGGCATCCGCAACACCGTCCCGCTGGCCGAGCTGGAGTCGATCGACAAGAAGTCGTACGACCAGCTGATGCAGATCATGGAGACCCTGGAGAACCACTACAAGGATCTCTGCGACATCGAGTTCACCATCGAGCGCGGCCAGCTGTGGATGCTCCAGACCCGTGTCGGCAAGCGCACGGCGGGCGCGGCCTTCCGTATCGCCACCCAGCTCGTGGACCAGGGCCTGATCGACGAGGCGGAGGCCCTCCAGCGGGTCACGGGCGCCCAGCTCGCGCAGCTGATGTTCCCCCGCTTCGACGAGGACGCGAAGGTCGCCCAGGTCGGCCGGGGCATCGCCGCCTCCCCGGGCGCGGCGGTCGGCAAGGCCGTCTTCGACTCGTACACGGCCGTGAAGTGGTCGCGTTCGGGCGAGAAGGTCATCCTGGTCCGCCGCGAGACCAACCCCGACGACCTCGACGGCATGATCGCGGCCGAGGGCATCCTGACCTCGCGCGGCGGCAAGACCTCCCACGCGGCCGTGGTCGCCCGCGGCATGGGCAAGACCTGTGTCTGCGGCGCGGAGGAACTGGAAGTCGACACTAAGCGCCGCCGGATGACGGTCCCCGGCGGCCATGTGGTGGAGGAGGGCGACCTGATCTCCATCGACGGGTCGAGCGGAAAGGTCTACCTGGGCGAGGTCCCGGTGGTCCCGTCCCCCGTCGTGGAGTACTTCGAGGGCCGGATGCACGCGGGCGCGCAGGACGCCGACGAACTGGTCGAGGCCGTCCACCGCATCATGGCCTTCGCCGACCGCAAGCGCCGCCTCCGCGTCCGCGCGAACGCCGACAACGCCGAGGACGCGCTGCGCGCCCGCCGTTTCGGCGCCCAGGGCATCGGCCTGTGCCGTACGGAACACATGTTCCTCGGCGACCGCCGTGAACTGGTCGAGCGTCTGATCCTGGCCGACACGGAGGTGGAGCGCGAGGAGTCCCTGAAGGCCCTCCTCCCCCTCCAGAAGCAGGACTTCGTCGAACTGTTCTCTGCGATGGACGGCCTCCCGGTGACGGTCCGTCTCCTCGACCCGCCGCTGCACGAGTTCCTCCCCGACATCACGGAGCTGTCGGTCCGCGTGGCCCTGGCGGAGTCCCGCCAGGAGCCCCACGAGAACGAGCTGCGGTTGTTGCAGGCGGTCCACCGCCTGCATGAGCAGAACCCGATGCTGGGTCTGCGGGGTGTACGTCTGGGCCTGGTCATCCCCGGCCTCTTCACGATGCAGGTCCGTGCCATCGCGGAGGCGGCGGCCGAACGCAAGAACGCCAAGGGCGACCCGCGCGCCGAGATCATGATCCCGCTGGTGGGCACGGTCCAGGAGCTGGAGATCGTCCGCGAGGAGGCCGACCAGGTCATCGCGGAGGTCGAGGCGGCGACGGGTGTGGCCCTGAAGCTGTCGATCGGCACGATGATCGAACTCCCGCGCGCCGCGCTGACCGCCGGTCAGATCGCCGAGGCGGCGGAGTTCTTCTCCTTCGGCACGAACGACCTGACCCAGACGGTGTGGGGCTTCAGCCGCGACGACGTCGAGGCCTCCTTCTTCACGGCCTACCTGGAGAAGGGCATCTTCGGCGTCAGCCCGTTCGAGACGATCGACAAGGACGGCGTCGGCTCCCTGGTCAAGCTGGCGGCGGAGGCCGGCCGGGCCACCCGCCCCGACCTCAAGCTCGGCGTCTGCGGTGAGCACGGCGGCGACCCGGAGTCCGTCCACTTCTTCCACGAGGTCGGCCTCGACTACGTCTCCTGCTCCCCGTTCCGCATCCCGGTCGCCCGCCTGGAGGCCGGCCGCGCGGCCTCGCAGTCCGTGGGCAGCGACCACCGCTGAGGCCTTCCGGCCCACACCAGCCCCGGAACCGCCGCTTGTCCCCGACCGACCCTCACCGATGGGCGGCGGTTCCGGATCACGAAGAGAGGGCGGCACCCCGTGCGGGGGGTGCCGCCCTCTTGGTTTTGGGGTGTAGTGGGCGTTTCGTTGCCTTCCATGCTTCAAGATCACCTGAATCGGTGGTGGTTGGGAGATCGATCGTTTCTCTGCGCGGTTGTGGCGTTACAGTCCGTAATTGATGGTGGTCGTCGGGGCTGCCGGTGGTTGCGGAGGGGTTTATGAAGAAGACCATGGCCGGGCTGATGGCGGCCGCGCTGATCCTCACGGGTGCGGGGGCCGCGCTCGCGGCGCAGAAGGGGCGGATCCCGGCGCTGACGTCGGCCGGTGTCGCATTCGAGAAGGGGACGTACAAGTTCAATCCCCCTGGTACCGATCACGGCTCATTCGAGTGGGCCGGCGATCTCAGGGACGCGTACCCGGACGACGGCCACAACGTATACGTACAGGTCGGTGTCGAAGGGCACGGTTGGGCGCGGTACTACGGGAAGCAGCGGCGCACCGTGAGCGTGCGCCACTCCGACTGGAGCGGAGCGCAGCAGTACACGGACAACGCGAAACTCCGGGTGTGCCGTGACCGGGGCTCCCTGCGGCCGGACAACTGCTCGCCCATCAAGTACTTCTCGTACACGCCCCACTGACCCCACCCGGCATCCACAGCCCAGGCGTCCCCGCCTGGGCTCGTGCTCTTCTTAGGGGAATGAGATCAAGACTTCAGAAGTCCTGTTCGCCAAGGGAGTCGACCTTCTCTACGGTGAGACCCTCGCGGTCAGGAACGCCGAGATCTCCCTGAGCCGGGGGGAGGTCGTGGCGATCACCGGACAGAGCGGCTCGGGGAAATCGTCACTGCTGTACTGCCTGGCCGGTGTGTTGCCGGTGGCCCGAGGTGAAGTCCGGTTCGAAGGGCGCCCCCTCGGCGAGCTCGACGACGAGGAACTCAGCGAGCTGCGCCGGGAACGCTTCGGGTTCGTCTTCCAATACGGCGAACTCCTCCCCGAGCTGACGGTGGAGGAGAACACCGCGCTTCCCCTCCGGCTCGCCGGGCAGCGCAAGAAAGAGGCTCTCGCCGCAGCCGGAGAGGTACTGGGCCGGCTCGGTCTCGCCGACCTGCGGGAGCGACGGCCCTCACGGGTGTCCGGCGGCCAGAGCCAGCGCATCGCGGTGGCCCGCGCCTTGGTGCACCGCCCTGCCGTGGTCTTCGCCGACGAGCCGACCGGGTCCCTCGACAGCGCCAACGCCACGGCCGTACTCGACGAGTTCCTGACCCTCGCCCGCTCCCAGGGAACAGCGGTGGTGCTCGTGACGCACGACTCCCAGGTGGCGGCACGTGCGGACCACCGCTACACGATGCGCGACGGCGTCCTCTCGGCCCAAGTGAAGGAGGCGACGTGAAGGAGCTCGTCCTGGGGCTGCGGCTGTTGATGGGCGCCGGACGTGGCAGTCGTGTGCGATTCCTGCTCATGGTCGCGGGGAGCGCCGTCGGGGTGGGTTGCCTGGCCATGGTCCTCACGATTCCCGGGATTCTGGCCGCGCAGGACGGGCGTAAGGCCGCGCGTGGACCGGAGTGCGTCAAGGACCCGAAGCGGTTCGCCTGCCTCGTGCCCGAAGGCGCTTCCTTCGAGCTGACCAGGACGGACCCTTACGGTGCGGAACCCCTCACCCGAGTCTTTCTGGCCCGGGGGGACAGGCATGTCGAGCCACCGCCGGGTCTGAGGGAACTCCCCGCCCCCGGTGAGCTGTTGGTCTCTCCCCGACTGAGCGAGGTACTGCGGCGAGAGCCCGGACTGGCTCAACTGCTGCCGGGTGCGGAGAAAGGGATCATCGGGGCCCAAGGGCTGGCTCACCCCGCCGAGTTGTACGCGTACGTCGGGGTCAGCCAGGACGAGCTGGAGGGCGGCGGCAACCCTGTGGCGTTCTTCGGCGAGGAGTTCGCCGGCTCGCCCACGGTGGACCCCTCGACTCTCGACATCGTCCGCTTCACCCTCGCGGGCGTCGTCCTGCTGCCCTTGGCCGTGTTCCTTTCCGTGTGCGCCCGGCTCTCCGCAGCCGCTCGCACCCGGCGGCTGGCCGCCCTACGGCTACTGGGCCTGAGCAGGAAGGGCACCCAGAGGGTCAACGCCGCTGAGACGGTGGCGGCGGCGTTGCTGGGGGCTGTGCTCGGCCTGGGCGTCTACGAAGTTGCCAATCAACTGGTCTCGCGCGTGGGTGTGCCGGGCTTCAAGTGGTACCCCTCCGACGGGGCGCTGTCCTTGTCCACGGCCCTTGTCTGTCTTGTCGGCTGCCCGGCACTCGCCTGGTTCGTGGGCCGGGCGAGCGCGAGGAAGGCGGCGGCGAATCCGCTGGCCGTTCGACGAAGCGCTGTGGAGCGGGCACCCGGAAAGTGGGGGCTGCTCCCGCTGGTCCCGGGACTGGGCATCGTGGCCGGGTACTGCGTGGCCGGTGCGACGGGCCACGCGCCCAGGGACACCGCACTCTCCTCGATCCTCATGCCCCTCGCCGTCCTCCTGGTCGGCATCGGGCTCGTGATGCTGCTGCCGGTCTTCTCACGGGCCGTTGCCCAGAAGGTCGCCCACTCCACCCACTCGGTCTCCCTCGGACTCGCCATGCGGCGCAACGAGACCGAACCCGGGGGCGCGCTTCGGGTGGCGACCGGGCTGGTGATCCTGGTCTTCACGGCCTCGCTGGTACAGGGGGTGCTGATCGAACTGGACCAGGTGAGCAAGCACACCTTGCCCGTCCAGGAGTACAGAATCCCGCTCAAGGACGTCACCGAGGAGAAGCAGCGGGCCTGGCAGCGGGTGAAGGGCGTCCGCGCCCACGCGATGGTCATGCAGTCACGGACCAGCGGGGACATCGACCATGTGGTTCCGAGCATCAGCGCGGTGGTGGCCACCTGCGACCAACTGCGCGGAATGCTGCCGAGAGTCGACCGTTGCGTGGACGACCGCCCTGTACGGCTCTCGGATCCGGACCAGCTCTACGAAGGGGACAGCAAGCCCGGGGCGAGCTTCCTCTTCGACATGCGGAGGGGGGACGATCGGCACGCCATGAGAGTGGAGGTGCCACGAGAGACGCTACGGTTCAGCGGCTACCCAGGCTGGCCGATCCTCCACAGTGGAGACGTACTGGTGCCGCCCTCCGCACTGCCGGAAGGGTTTCGCCCGGACCAGGCCACCCTCAGCCTCTTCAGCGACTCCGCCCCCGAAACCGTCCGCGCCGTCCTCGACGGCATCGGCGGTGTCGACCCCACCACCGAGGTCGACACCCCGGGCGTGGTCGTCACGTCTCTCCAGCAGATCACCGTGGTGAAGAGCCTGTTGGGGATCGGGATGGTCCTGGGCCTGATCATCGGCGTGGCCGCCTACCTGGTGGCCGCCACCGACCGTGCCGTCGAGCGAAAGCCCCAGGTGACCGCCCTCTCCCTGCTCGGCGCACGCCCCCGCACGCTGCGGGCCGTGCAGGTCGCCCAGGTGGTCGTGCCGTTGGCCGTGGGGCTCGCTCTGGCGGTGGTGATGGGGAAGTTGGCCGAGTCCAGCTATCTGGTGACCGGGGGCGGCGCCATCTACTGGGACGGCGCCGGAATCCCCCTGCTGCTGGCCTGCGCGGTCGGCGCGGTGGCCGTGGCCGCCGTCGGGGCGCTGCCGCTCGTGGGGCGTCGGATCGATCCGGAGCTGATCCGGCGGGACTGAACACCCGGCGGGACCGAACACCCGGCGGGCAAACTCCGTGGCCTGTCCGCCGGGTCCATGGATACCTTCGGGTTCGTGAGCAGGCAGCGAGAGACGACGACACTGTGGCGGCCCACCGGTCCCGAGGAGTTGGAGCTGGTACGGGAGTCGGGGTGGCGGGCCTGGCCGCCGCGCCTTCCCGAGCAGCCGATCTTCTATCCGGTGCTCAACGAGGCGTACGCGGTGAAGATCGCCCGGGACTGGAACGTGAAGCACGACGGGGCCGGGTACGTCACCCGGTTCGAGGTCGAGACGGAGTTCCTGCGGCGGTATCCGGTGCGGCAGGCCGGTGGGGAGACGATCCTCGAACTGTGGGTCCCGGCGGAGGAGCTGGAGGAGTTCAACGCGCACATCGTGGGGGACATCGCGGTCGTGCACGAGTTCCGATGAGCCGGGTGAGGTGAGGGCCACCGTCCCTCACCTCACCTCGCGGCTCAGCTCCTGGCCGTCGTCGTCTCCCGGGACGGCCGAGGGATGGACACCGGACCCGCGCTTCGTCCGCCGCTGATCTCCAGCAGGACCCGTACGAGTTCGTCGTGGAGCGCGTCGCTGATCTCATGTGCTTGGGGTGTGTCCACGTGCAGCATGTTGACGTGGAGACCGGTGTCCGTGCGGTGGAACCAGTGGCTGATGCCGTTGCCACGGGCGGCCCAGACGTGCAACGTCGGGTTCCAGAGCGGGTGTTGGGGGCCCCCAGGGGTCCTGCGGAAGTCGATGTAGGAGAAGAAGTTCACCGGGAACGGCCAGTGGTGGAGGCAGAAGGTCTCCGGGGCCAGCAGTTCCCACGCCCGTACGAAGGGGATGCCGGCATTGCGCTGCAACTCGCCGTACGCCGTCCGGGCCCGCGCGATGGTGGTCGCGTGGTCCGTGCCGCCCTCGCCGACCTGGAACGCGATCGGCATCGTGTTCACGAACCAGCCGATGGAGTGCTGCCACGGGTTCGGGGTTCCGCCGGGCTCCCCTCCGCCCCCGTCCGTCCGCTCGCTGATGGGAAGCAGACCCCGGTAGACCCCCGGGCCCCCGAAACGGTGCTGGGCCGTCGCCGCCGCCGCCAGGACGGCCGTGAAGACGCTGCCCCCCGATGCGCGGGCGCCCGCCGCCAGGGCGTCGGTCCGGGGAGCGTCCAGGAGGGGGAGGCTGCGGTTCACGAGGGGGTACAGGTGGTCCTCGGGTACGCCCAGGTCGAAGGGGAAGCGGGGGAAGAAGCCGCCGTTGCCCTGGATGAAGACCTTCCAGTACGTCAGACGGTCGTCGTCGTGGCGGAGGGAGGTGTAGCGGCGGCGCTGGTCGTCGCCGAAGGTCAAGTAGCTTCCTGCGGAGGGGAGTTGGGGGGTGCGGTTTGCCGTCAGGGCGGCGTACGAGGTCTCGATCTCGTTCACGACGACGGGCATGGACAGGCCGTCGCACACGATGTGGTCGAAGCAGAGATAGACCGTCGCGCCCGTCTCCCGGACCACCGCGCCCATCAGGAACAGCGGCCAGGACAGCGTGTCGATGCTCTTGAACGTCTTGTCGAGGTGGGTGTGCAGATCCTCCCCGGTGTCGAAGTGGCCGACCTCCTCCGCCTCCAGGACGATGGATTCGGGCGCCAGTGCCGTGCAGTTCAGGTCACCGGCCAGGCGCTGGAACTCACAGCGGAGCACCTCGTGGCGCCGTACGAGGAGAAGGAGCGCCGATTCGAGTGCCTCCGTGTCCAGCCGGCCGGCGATCTCGAAGGTGACCGTGATCGAGCTGGCGATTCCGTCGGTCGTCCTCCGGGTCGCTTCGGACGACGAGTGATGCTTGTCCTGGTTGAACGAGGCAGAAGTGAAAGCGGAATCCTGTCCGTCGTGGGGGGAGTGCTTCGTGCGCAGGGACCAGGAGATGACGGTCCCGGGCGCGATGCTGGCGTCGGAGAAGGGGATTTGCAGCACTCGGGGGCCTTCTGTTCGTGACTTGTGGGGGGAAGTCGGCGGAAGTCGGGGGGATCAGGGGTGAGGGAGAGAGTCGGGGGCGGGGGAATCGGAGAGGTAATGGTGAGTGGTAATGGGGAGGGGTGACGGGGAGGGGTGACGGGGAGTGGTAATGGGGGCTCAGGAAATGTGGGCCAATAGGGAATTCACCGCCGTGTTGACGCCGTCCTCCGCCCGGACGAGGGCGGCGATCTCGCTTGCCCGGTGTGCCAGGCGCCGGTCCGTCACCGAGGTGGCGATCGCTTCCGCGAGTCCGTGCGCGGTGAGGGTGCGGGCGGTGAGGGGAGCGGGGGCGACGCCCAGGGCTCGCATACGGGCGGACCAGTGGGTCTGGTCGCCCATGTGAGGGCAGAGGACCTGAGGGCGTCCGGCGGCGAGGGCGGCTCCGACGGTGCCGGGGCCGCCGTGGTGGACGATCGCGGCCGTACGGGGGAAGAGCCAGTCGTGGGGGGCCTGTTCGATCGTCAGGATGTTCGGTGACGGTGGGCCCCCGGACGCGTCGGCCGCCGCGCCGATGCCGCCCCAGCCGGTCGCGACCACCGCTCGTACGCCGGTGAGGCGGATCGCCTCGGTGACCAGGGCGTGGTTCCGGTGGGCCCGGGTGCCGGTCATGCTGCCGAAGCCGATGTAGACCGGGGGCGGCCCCTCGTCCAGGAAGCGGGCCAGCTCCCGGGGCGGCGTCCAGTCGGGGCGGGCGGGCAGGTACCAGAAACCCGTGGTGCGTACGGCGTCGCCCCACGCCCGGTCGACCGGTGTGATGTGCCGGCTGAACGACTGCAGGACCGGGCGCCGTCTGCCCTCGGGGTCCCGCAGCCACCGCCGCGCACCGTGCCGGCGGGGCGCCAGGCCCAGTTCGGTCGTCCGCCAGCGCTCCACCTGGCGGGACCGCTGGGCCGCGGTGACCAGCGCGTATGTGCTCCGGTTGAGGAAACGCGGCACGCGGGGGAGCGGCATCAGCTGGCAGGGGAACGCGTCGGTGGGGATCCAGCCGGGCTGCAGTGCCACGACGACGGCGGGTACGCCCAGCATGTCGGCCACATGCTGGGCGGGGAGCGCCGCCGAATGCACCACCGCCGCCACGTCACCGTGGTCGTGGGCGATGGCCGCCACGTCTCGCAGTGAGGGGATGAGTAGTTGTTTGAGGCGGGCGACGGTCCGGGCGGCCGCGAGCTTTCCGCGGACACCCATCAGGCCTTTGTCGATGATTTCGCGGGTCGCCGTCTCGTCGAGGATCCGGGTCGGGCCGTCGTCGATCGCGGCGAAATCGACGCCGTACGCGGCCGCGTCGGCCGTATAGGAGGAAGGGGCGGCCAATAACGGGTGATGGCCGTGGCGACGGAGCGCCACGGCCAATGCGAGAAAGGGCTGTACGTCCCCGCGAGTGCCGCATGCGGCCAGGAGAACCTTGTGCGAGCGGGCGCCGACTCCGAGGCTCTCCGGCCCCGATTCTTTGGGCATGACCACGCGCTGAACCTAGCAGAAGCGGAATCGAACAAGTCTTGCGTGATAATGAGTTCGAGGACTTCTGGGATTCTATTTTTTATGGGTGCTAGGGGCGTAGTGGCGTAGGGCCGTTGAGGCTATGGGCTCGGTGTCAGGTGCGGAACGGGCCCGTCACCTCATAGGTGATGCCGCCCGACGAACTGCCGCTCGTGCCGCGCTGGCTGGAGAAGTAGAGGCGGCGGCCGTCGGGGGAGAAGGCCGGGCCGGTGATCTCCGACGAGGACTGGCCGTCGATGCGCAGGAAGGGGGCGATGGTGTCGTTCGGGGTGATGAGGCAGATCTCCATGTTGCCGCCGTCCTCGGCGACATAGAGGTCGCCGGAGGAGGTGCCGGTGATGTTGTCGACGCCGGTGAGGGGAGCCGTGCCGGAGGAGACCAGGGAGTCGTCGTACGCCAACTCGTAGGTACCGGCGGCGAGGTTGAGCTGCCAGACACGGTTGTCGCCCTTGGTGGTGAACCAGACCGTGTCGTCGGCGTAGTAGCAGCCCTCGCCCCCGTTGAAGGACTTGGAGCCCGAGACCTGGGTGCGGGTGGACGTGGGGGAGCCGTCCGGGTCGGGGACGTTCGCCCAGGTGTAGGAGCCGGACGTGGCGCTGCCGGCGACCATGACCTGGAGGGTGCCGGAGGACAGGTCGCCCCAGGTCGTGGGGACGAAGCGGTAGAAGCGGCCGTTCGTCTCGTCCTCCGTCAGATAGACCACCCGGCGGACCGGATCGGCCGCCGCCGCCTCGTGCTTGAAGCGGCCCATCGCGTCCCGGCGGACCGCCGCCGTCGCGCCCCACGGGTCGGTCTCGTAGACGTAACCCCGGTCCACCTCCTCGCAGGACAGCCAGGTGTTCCAGGGGGTCTTGCCGCCGGCGCAGTTCTGGCGGGTGCCGGACAGGACGCGGTACGCGGACGTGACCGCGCCCGTCGACGAGAACCGCACCGCGCTCGCCCCGCCGGAGGGGTTGATCTCCGAGTTGGAGACATAGATCCAGCCGCTGCCGTCCGCGTAACAGGCGCCGCCGTCGGGGGCGTTGTGCCAGGTGTACGACGTCCCGGGCACCGTCTGGCCGGAACGGGCGATCACCCGGCTGGTGAAGCCGCTCGGAAGCCTGATGCCGTTGGCGTCCGCGCCGCCGAGCGCCCCGTACGGGCCCGCGCCGGGCTGGGCGGGCGCGGCATACGCGGCGCCCCGCCACAGGGTTCCGCCGAACGCGGTCGATGTGCCGCCGAGTACGGCCGCGCGCAGGAGAGTACGACGTTCCACTGTCGCTCCAAGGGATACCTTGACCGGCCCGCCTGCCGGTCGGCGGCGGGGTCGCGCGCTCATGGAACTTAGGTGAGTGTGATTGACGGGGCATGGACAATCAATGGCGCTGCGGCGGACAGGGCACCCCGTTGGCGGCGCGGTAGCGCCCTACAGGGACGCGGGGAACCGCGCGATAAGCCACGTACCATCCGCAGTCGCCGTACAACGCGCCACTCCCGAGCCATGGCGCGGGCGGCCGGTCGCCTCACGCCGGCAGCGGCGGAGCCTCCCGACGCCGCTGCCCCGGCCGCCCCCCGAACCCATGCCCGTGGCTGTGCGGCGGAGCCGGCGGCTCCGCCGACGGAAGCCGGACCACGGCGTCCAACCCACCAGTGGCCGCCTCGTGGAGCGCCACCGCACCCCCACTGGCGTGCGCGAGGCGCTGCACGAGGGAGAGCCCTAGACCGGTACCGCCCTTGGGTGCGCCGGGGGCGCGCCAGAACCGGTCGAACGCGCGGGCGCGCTGCTCGGCCGTCATCCCGGGGCCCTCGTCGGTGACATGGAGGTCGACCCAACTGGGCCGGGCGTCGCGCAGCGCCCGGCGGGCGGGGACGAGGAGCCGTAGCTCCATGGTGACCGTGCTGTGGGCGGGGGAGGCGCGCAGCGCGTTGGAGAGGAGGTTGTCGAGGATCTGCTCCACCGCCCCGGGGACGGCCGACACCGGGCCGACCACACCGGCGAAGAGGACCAGCGAGACCCCCTCGCGCTGGAACAACGGCCCCCACGTACGGTGCCGTTCCGCGCAGATCGCGCTCAGGTCGACCTGGGCGGGGATGGCCGCCGCCTCCTCCAGGCGGGCCATCGCCAGCAGACCCTCGACCATCCGGGCCAGCCGGTCCGTCTCGGTGACGGCGGCGTCGAGGCTCGGCCGGGCGCGCCGGGCGATGTCCGGCTCCAGGTTCTCCAGCCGTAGCCGCAGCGCCGCCAGCGGCGTCTTCAGCTGGTGCGAGGCCTCACCGGCGAAGGCCCGCTGGGAGGCCAGCAGATGTTCCAGGCGGGCGGCGGTCGTGTTGAAGGCCGCCGCGAGACTCCGTACCTCCGGCGGGCCCGAGGTGACGACCACACTGGTGGCCGCACCGCCCTCGGCCAGCCGGTGCGTGGCCTCCTCCAACTGCCGGATGGGGCGCCCCGTCCAGCGCGCGAACGCGAACGCCACGGCGGCGACTCCGGTGAGCACCGCGAGCCCGACCAGCGCCAGGAGCAGCCAGACCGCGTACACCCGGGCGTGCACCATCGTCGTCGGGAGGGTGATGCGTACGGCCCCCTGGGTGCGGGCGGCAGAGTCTGCGTCCGTTCCCGTGGCCGCGGCCGCGGTGGTGCCGATGGTCGCGGTGGTGGTCGGGACCGAGTCGGTGCCGGTGTCCGCCGTCGCGTGGCCCACCGGAGCCGCCACGGACAGGTAGTGGACGCCACCGGTCGTCGTCGTACGAACGTCCGTGGTGGCGCGGCCCCGGAGCGCGGCGGAGATCTCGGGGAGGGAGGAGAGCGTCTGTTCCTCGTCGTCGGAGAGGGAGTGGGAGGAGGCCAGCAGCTTGCCGTCCGCGTCGACGATGACGACCTTGCCGCCGATGCGCGCGGCGCAGTGCCGGGCCCGTTCGAGGAGTTCGTCCTGGCGGCTCGCGGCGAGGGACAGCGCGGTGTACGCGGCCACCGACTCGGCCTCGTCGTTGGCCGAGTTGACGATCCGCTCGCGCTCGGCCCGCGAGTAGACGAAGCCGAGCGGGATCTCCAGGCCGAGCAGGACCAGGGCGGCGAGGCTGAGGTAACTCAGCAACAGGCGCCGGGTCATGACGCCCTGGCCTCGGATGTGCGGTGCCTTCCGGAGCCCGGGCCACGCCCCCGTCCCCGGCCCTGGCTCTGGCCCGGACCGTTGGTCTGTCCCGGAGACTGCCCGGGGGAGCGTACGGCGAGCCGGAAGCCGACACCGCGCAGGGTCTGGATCCACGCCGGGTCGCCCAACTTGCGGCGCAGGGTGGCGACATGGACGTCCAGGGTCTTGGTCGGGCCCTGGTAGTGGTCGTCCCAGACACGGTTGAGGATCTGCTGCCGGGAGTAGACCGCGCCGGGGTCCTCGGTGAGCAGCGCCAGCAGTTCGAACTCCTTCGGCGTCAGCGCGACCGGCACCTCGCCCACCCACACCTGCCGGGTCCGCCGGTCCACCACCAGCGGGCCGGGCGGCGGCGGAGCCGAACCGTCGTCGGCGGCGCCCGGACCGGAGGAGTCACGCGGGCCGGGCGGGGCCTGTTCGTACATGGGGGGTTCGTAGACGGGGGGTTCGTAGGGGGGAGGGTCGTAGGCGGCTGGGCTGCCGTGCGGCGGGGTGCCGTACGTGGGGGTGCCGTGGGCCGGGGTCCCGTACATCGGGGAGCCCTGTGGGGGAGTGCCGGGAGCACCGGGAGTGCCCTGCGCGGTGCCGAACAGCGGGTTGCCGTACGTCTGGTTGCCGGGGGTGGCGGGGGTTCCGTGCGCTCGTGTCTCCGGTGCTCGTGTCCCCGGCGCCCCCGGTGGCGGCGCCGGCGTCTCGTACGAGGCCGACCAGTCGTACACGGACCCGCCGGCCCCCGCGTCGAAGCCGGTCCTACGGGCGCGCCCGTCCCCGGCGCCCGCACCCTCGTCGCCGACACGGCTTGAGCTCTCGGCCGCGAAGTCGCTCGCCACCGCGAAATCGACCCCGGCCCCACGAGCGTTCCCGGCCCCGTGAGCATTGCCGGTCCTGTGAGCATTGCCGGCCCCGAAGTCGCTCGCGGCTGAGAAGTCGCTCTCAGCTCCGAAGTCGGTTCCGAAGCCGGCCCCGAGACCCCGCCCGGACCGACCCCCGGGACCGGCGCCGCCCTCCCCGGTGGTCGAATCCCACTGGCTCACCAACTCCTCTGCGGACGAGTCCCGTTGGGCGTACGCCTCACTCCCGGCGCCGACGCCGACACCGGCGTCAGCACTGGCACCGAAACCGACACCCGCACCGTCCCCGACCCCGGCCCTCGCCCTGAAGTCGTCCCCGACCCCGGCCCTCATCCCGAAGCCGCCCCCGACCCCCCTCTCGACGCCTTCCTCAGCCACCACGACCCCGGCGACCACCCCGGCCGCGACCCCGCCCCCCGGTCGCAGATGGCGTCGGGACACGGCCCGTATCCGGGCGACCAGTTCGCGGATGCTGAATGGTTTCGCCAGGTAGTCGTCGGCGCCGAGTTCGAGGCCCAGGACACGGTCGGCCTCCTCGCCGCGCGCGCTGAGGATGATGATGGGGACGTCGGAGGTCCGGCGGATGCCGCGGCAGACGTCGATGCCGTCCATGTCGGGCAGACCGAGATCCAGCAGGACGACATCGCCGTGCGGACCTCTCAACCCGTCCGCGCCGGTGGCCACGTGGTGGACCGTCAGGCCGAAGTGCCTCAGCCCGTCGGCGAGCGGTTCGGCGATCGTCTCGTCGTCCTCGATGAGCAGCACTCGTACGCCCATGGCCGCCTGTCTCTCCAAGAAGTCGGGACAACACGAGACCCGTGCTGTGGGGCGTCACGCTACAAGAGACCGAACAAGAACGTGCAAGGAATCCGGAGCATTGTGAAATGACCCTCAGAAACCGCTTGTATTCGGTCGCCCGACCTGCGGTGAAGGGGTGTCTGGCCGAAATCTGTGGAAAACCTGGCGCCGCTTTAGTGTTCTCTTAACCTTCCTCTGGTCATCGCCGTCCTACGGTCGTCCCAGCTGGTCGTTCTGGCTGGTCGGAACCGCTTCAGGGAGGCAGGATGAAGGCGTTGCTGGATCGCGCCCGGTCGTTCAAGCGACGGGTCGACTTCGAGAGCGATGAATACCGGAAACTCGCCGTCGGGCAATTTCCCGAGGCGCTGTTCATTACCTGCTCGGACTCGCGGGTGATTCCCGCCCTGATCACCGGGGCGCGGCCCGGCGAGATATTCGAGCTGCGAAATGCGGGCAACATCGTGCCGCCGCACGACGCGTACGGGGCCGCCTCCGGTGAGGCCGCCACCATCGAGTACGCGCTGGAGGTGCTCGGCGTTCAGGACCTCGTGGTGTGTGGTCATTCCCACTGCGGTGCGATGGGCGCGCTGAAGCACGGTGCCGACCTGTCCGGCCTGCCCAGGGTGGACGCCTGGCTCGACTACGCCCGGCCCGCGCTCGAACCGGTGCTCGGCGGTGACGGCGGTGACCCCGCCCTGCGCGAGGTCGTCCAGCTCAACATCCGCAACCAGCTCGCCGTCCTGCGCGACTACCCCGTCGCCCGACAGCAACTCGACGCCGGGCGGCTCCGGTTGCACGGCTGGTACTACGAGATCGACACCGGCAAGGTCCATGAACTGGACGCGGACGGCGGCTTCCAGGTGCACGGTTCATGAGCGGCGCGCACGGACGACGGCATGCGGCGGGCGCCCGCAGGGCGGCGGTCGGCAACGGTCAGGCCGATACGACCGGCATGACGGACCGGTTCTGGAGCACGTCCACGTCCACGTCCACCCCCACCCCCACACCTACACCTACGCCTACGCCGGCCATGCCGGGCTATGCCCCCGACGTGCGCGAGTTCGCGGGTGGTTCACCGGAACCGAACGTCGGCCCCAAGGACTCCGGTGGCGGTGCGCCGCGCGGCCGTATCGACTTCGCCACCGAGATCACCGCGTCCCTCGTCGTCTTCCTCGTCGCGCTGCCGCTCTGTATCGGTGTGGCCGTGGCCTCCGGTGTGCCGGCCGAACTGGGCATCATCTCCGGGGTGATCGGCGGTCTGGTCGTCGGCGCGGTGCGCGGCAGCACCCTCCAGGTCAGCGGCCCGGCGGCCGGTCTCGCGGCGCTCGTCGCGGAGACGGTCATGGAGTTCGGCGTCGCGATGCTCGGCGTGATCGTCCTCTTCTCCGGCATCCTCCAGATCGTGCTGGGCCTGGTGAAACTGGGCCGGATGTTCCAGGCGATCTCCCTCGCCGTCGTGCAGGGCATGCTCGCGGGCATCGGACTGCCGCTGATGTTCAGCCAGCTGTACCCGATGTCCGACTCCAAGGCGCCGGGCACGCCCCTGGAGAACATGGCGGGCGTCCCCGGGCTGATCGCCGACACCGTGACGAACCCTCAGGCGCTGATCGCGGCCGGGCTCGGGATCGTCACGATCGTGCTGAGCTTCCTGTGGAAGCAGGTGCCGGGGCCGGTCAGGAAGGTCCCGGCCGCGCTCGTGGCCGTCGGGATCGGGATCGCGGTCGCCTCGCTGCCGGGCGTCGAGGTGAAGACGCTCCAGGTCGGGAATCTGCTGGCGTCCGTGGACGTACCCGGGGCCGAGCAGCTGTCCGGGCTGGCCGACGCCGGGATCATCACGGCGATCCTCACGTTCACCGTGATCGCGTCGGCGGAGAGCCTGTTCACCGCCGCCGCCGTGGACCGGATGCACAACGGCCCGCGCACCCGCTACAACACCGAGCTGATCGCCCAGGGCGCGGGCAACACGATCGCCGGCGTCCTCGGCGCACTGCCCATCACGGCGGTCGTCGCGCGCAGCTCGGCGAACGTCCAGGCCGGCGCCAAGACCCGCCTCTCCCGTACGCTGCACGGCCTCTGGCTGCTCGCCTTCGCGCTGCTGCTGCCGCAGGTGCTGGCGCTGATCCCGATCTCGGTGCTCGCGGGTGTCCTCGTGCACAGCGGGTGGAAACTGTTCGCGCCGGACGAGTTCCCGAAGATGTGGCGGCAGGACCGGGGCGAGTTCGCGGTCATGACGCTGACGACGCTGGTCATCACGGTGACCGCGCTGCTCGAAGGGGTGCTGTTCGGGCTGGCGGCGGGGGTGGTGCTGGCCGCGCTGCGGATGTCGCAGACCGTCGTCCGGCAGCACATCGAGGACGACACGGCGAAGGTCGTCATGGCGGGCAACGCGACGTTTCTGCGGCTGCCGAAGCTGATCGACGCGCTGGAGGGCGCGGCGGCCTCCGGCAAGCCGCGCATCCGGCTCGATCTGCTCGGGGTGACCCATCTCGACCATGCCTGCCGCAGCCAGGTCGAGGAGTTCGTGGCGCAGCAGCGGGGGGCTGGGTTGCGGGTGGAGTTGTTGATGCCGGATCTGACGGACACCGGCACGAGGGTGCCTGCGGCGGCTGAGCCGGTGTCTGTGCCTGAGCCGGTGTCTGTGCCTGAGCCGGTGTCTGTGCCTGAGCCGGATGTGGGGATGGCGGCGGCGGAGGTGTGGGACTACGCGACGGTCGGTACGGCGGCGGTGGGGGGTATGGGGCCGATGCCTCCCGGGGGTGGGCCCGGCCCCACGGCGGAGTGGTTCTACCTCGACACCCGCCCCATGCCAGGACAGGAGTAGCCGGGTGGGGTTCGTTGTCGGCCGCGGGCCCGGTGGGGCTTCTCGCGCAGTTCCCCGCGCCCCTAAAGATTCAGGCCCCTGCGGGCCTGAAAGACCACGCCCCGCCGGCCTGAAAGGCGACGGGCCGGTGGGCCTGGAAGGTGACGGGCCGGTGGGCCTGAAGGCGACGGGCCGGTGGGCTTGAAAGGTGACGGGCCGGTGGGCCTGAAGGCGGCAGGCCGTGGGCTTGAAAGGCGGCGGGCTGGTGGGCCTGAAGGCGGCAGGCCGGTGGGCATGGAAGGTGACGGGGTTGCGGGTCTGGAAAGCATGGGGCGTAGCCCCTGTTTTTCAGGGGCGCGGGGAACTGCGCGGCCAGCCCCCACGCACCCGCGGCCGTCACACCTCCCGCAACACCCCCGGCGGGACTACGCTGAGAACGGCTGACGAACCCTTCGGGAAGGCGGCGCTCATGGCAACCTGGAACGTCGGCGACATCCCCGATCAGCGTGGCCGCACGGCCGTCGTGACCGGTGCCAACAGCGGCATCGGATACGCCGCGGCCCGCGCACTGGCCCACCGCGGCGCCCACGTGATCCTCGCCTGCCGCAGCCCGGAGCGGGGCGCCGCCGCACTGGAGCGGATGAGTTCCGAAGTCCCGGACGGAAGCGTCGAGTTGATCCGACTCGACCTCGGAGACCTGAACTCCGTCCGGGACTTCGCGGAGACGTACACACACGCGAGCGACCGGCTGGACCTGCTGGTCAACAACGCGGGCGTGATGGCCGTGGCCCAGAGCCGCACGGCCGACGGCTTCGAGACGCAGTTCGGGATCAACCACCTCGGCCACTTCGCCCTCACCGGCCTGCTCCTGCCGCTGCTCCTCGCCACCCCCGGGGCCCGCGTCGTGACCGTCTCCAGCGGTATGCACCTACGGGCGAACATCGACATCGACGACCTCAACAGCGAGCGGAAGTACGGGCGTTGGCTCGCCTACGGCCGCTCCAAGACCGCGAATCTGCTCTTCACCCACGAGCTGGCCCGCCGACTGGCGGCGAATGGCTCGCAGATCGTCGCCGCCGCCGCTCACCCCGGCTACGCGGCGACCAACCTCCAGACGGCCGGCCCCTCCGCCGAGGGCCGCAAGGGCGTCGAGCGCTTCATGCGCGTCGGCAACCGCCTCTTCGCCCAGTCCGCCGCATCCGGCGCCCTGCCCACGCTGTACGCGGCGACCGCCCCCGGCGTACGCCCCGACTCCTTCATCGGCCCGTCCTTCGCGATGTGGCGCGGCGCCCCGGGACCGTCCACCCGAGCCCCCTGGACGCTCAACGACCAGGCGGGCGAACGCCTTTGGACCGCCTCGGAGCGGCTCACCGGAATCACGTACGACGAGCTGAAGACCTGACGCCCGGCCACGGCCACGAGGCCACGACCGCGCCCCCGCCCACCCGCACGAACAGGCGCGTGGCACGCGAACCGCACCCTCATGCGGCCCGCGCGCCACGCGCACGTACGTGTCGGCTCAGCGCCGCCGGCTCAGCGGCGCCACGTCACGAAGCCCGCACCTCGTACGTCGTGATCCGTACCGTCTCGTCGTCCAGGCACTGCCCGCTCTCCAGGTCGAAGCGCTGCTTCAGGAGGGGGGAGGCGACGAACGGGCGGCCCTGGTGGCTGCCGGTGAGGCCGCGGGAGAGGACGGCGGCGCCACCGAACGGGTCGCGGTTGTCGATGGCGTACAGCTTGCCCGCGCGGTCGAGGAACAGCGCGGCCTGGTTGCCGTCGGGGAGCAGGGCGGCCACGCCGCGGCCCGGGATCAGCAGGGCCAGGTCGCAGACCGTGAACCAGCCGTCCGCCAGCCGCAGCTGGACCTTCACATCGGTTTTCTCGGGAGCGAGAGTCATCGCTGGGCGCTTCCTTCCAGGACTTCTTCGGTGGCGGCGGGCCGCAGACCGATGGACAGCAGCGGCAGGTCGGGCTTGATCTGGTCGCGCTCGGGCACGAATCCGACGACCGGGTCCGGGGTGTCGGGGGCGTTGACGAAGGACACGAACCGGGCGAGCTTCTCGGGGTCGTTGATGGTGGAGGCCCACTCGTCGGCGTAGTTCGCGACATGCGCCGTCATCAGGGACTCCAACTCCTCGCAGATACCGAGGGAGTCCTCCACGACCACGTCCCGGATGTGGTCCAGGCCGCCGGGAATCCGCTCCAGCCATGTGGACGTGCGCTCCAGGCGGTCCGCCGTGCGGATGTAGAACATCAGGAAACGGTCGATCAGCTTGATCAGTTGGGCGTCGTCGAGGTCCTGGGCCAGCAGGTCCGCGTGGCGCGGGGTCGCGCCGCCGTTGCCGCCGACGTACAGGTTCCAGCCGTTCGACGTCGCGATGATGCCGAAGTCCTTCGACTGGGCCTCGGCGCACTCACGGGCGCACCCGGAGACCGCCGACTTGAGCTTGTGCGGCGACCTGAGCCCCCGGTAGCGCAGCTCCAGGTCGATGGCCATCCGGACCGAGTCCTGGACGCCGTAGCGGCACCAGGTCTGGCCGACGCAGGACTTCACCGTACGCAGGGACTTGCCGTAGGCGTGCCCTGACTCGAAGCCGGCGTCCACCAACCGGGCCCAGATGATGGGGAGTTGCTCGACGCGTGCGCCGAACATGTCGATCCGCTGGCCGCCGGTGATCTTCGTGTAGAGGCCGAAGTCGCGGGCGATCTCACCGATCACGATCAGGCCCTCGGGGGTGATCTCACCGCCGGGGATGCGCGGGACGACCGAGTACGAGCCGTTCTTCTGGAGGTTGGCCAGGAAGTGGTCGTTGCTGTCCTGCAGCGCCGCCTGCTCGCCCTCCAGGACGTAGCCGCTGGCGCCGATGGTCGGGGCGAGGGAGGCGATGATCGAGCCGACGGCCGGCTTGCAGATCTCGCAGCCGTCGCCGCCCTTGGCGCCGTCGCGGCCGTAGCGGTCCAGCAGGTCCTGGTACGTGTTGATGCGCAGGGCGAGGACGATCTCGTACAGCTCCTCGCGGGTCTGCGAGAAGCAGCCGCACAGGCCCTTGTCGACGACGACACCGCTGGCCTCCAGCTCGGCGGTGACGAGCTGGCCGAGGACCTTGACGCAACTGCCGCAGCCCGTACCGGCCTTGGTGCACTTCTTGACCTCGGGCACGGTGGTGCACTGGTGGTCGGTGACCGCGCCGCGGATCGCGCCCTTGGAGACGTTGTGGCAGGAGCAGATGATCGCCTCGTCCGGCAGCGCGGATGGGCCGAGCTGCGCGCCGCCGCCGGAGCCCGCCGGGAGGACCAGGGACTCGGGGGAGACCGGCGGGACGGAGCCGGTGAAGGCCCGCAGTGTGCCGTACGCCTCCGCGTCGCCGACCAGGATGCCGCCGAGCAGCTCGCCGTCGCGGCCGATGACCAGCTTCTTGTAGACGCCCGAGCGGGAGTCGGAGTACACGACGTCCAGGCAGTCGGCGGTCGCGCCGTGCGCGTCACCGAAGGAGGCGACGTCCACGCCCAGCAGCTTCAGCTTCGTGGACATGTCGGCGCCGGTGAACGAGGCCTCGTCCGCCGCGATGGTGGCCGCGGCCGTCTCCGCCTGCTCGTACCCGGGGGCCACCAGGCCGTACACCCGGCCGTCGGAGGCCAGCGCGCACTCGCCGATCGCGAAGACGTGCGGGTCGTTGGCCGTACGGCACTGCTCGTCGACGGCGATGCCGCCGCGCTCGCCGACCGTCAGACCGCAGTCGCGGGCCAGCTGGTCGCGGGGGCGGACACCGGCGGAGAACACCACCAGGTCGGTGCTGAGTTCGGAGCCGTCGGACAGCTTCATACCGGTGACGGCACCGGCCTCGTCGACCACGATCTCCTGCGTGCCGACGCCCGTGTGCACGGACAGGCCCATGTCCTCGATGGTGCGCAGCAGGGCCGCGCCACCGCCGTCGTCGACCTGCACCGGCATCAGCCGGGGCGCGAACTCCACGATGTGGGAGGTGAGTCCGAGGCCCTTCAGCGCCCCGGCCGCCTCCAGTCCGAGCAGACCGCCGCCGACGACGGCACCGACCTCGGCCGTCTTCGCGTACTCCTCGATCGCGAGCAGGTCCTCGATCGTGCGGTAGACGAAGCAGCCGGTGGCGTCCTTGTTCGGGACGGGCGGCACGAAGGGGTACGAGCCGGTGGCGAGGACGAGGGTGTCGTACTCGAAGACCTGCCCGGAACGCGCGGTGACCTTCTTGGCCTCGCGGTCGATGGTCTCCGCCGGGTCACCGACGAACAGCTCGATGCCGTGCGTCTCGATGAACTCCATGTCGGTCATCGACAGGTCCTCGGGCGTCTTGCCCGCGAAGTACGAGGTGAGCGCCACCCGGTCGTACGCGGGGCGGGGCTCCTCGCACAGCACGACCACGCGGTGTGTGGCGGTCAGGCCGCGCTCGGCGAGCGCTTCGAGGAAGCGCTGGCCGACCATGCCGTGGCCGACGAGCACGATCGTGGGGGTGGCCCCCAGGGTGGCGGACATTCAGGAGCCTCCATCGTTGGTGAGCAGGTGGAGCAGGGGAGCGCCGTTCGCGGGGAGCGGCTCCGCTCCCTCCCAGGCGCGGGCGAGCGCGCCCACGGTGCCGAGTTCGCCGACGAGCACACCGCCGACCAGCCGGTCGTCGCGGACGACGACCTTGCGGTAGGTGCCTCGGGTGGCGTCGGTGAGCTGGATGACGTCGTCACCGGGCCGGGGCTCGGGCTCGCCGAACGCGGCGAGGTCGAGGAAGTCCGCCCCGGCGAGCGTCAGCCGGGTCAGCGCGCGGGTGCCGGTGTAACGGGAGTCGGCGTCCCCGGCGATCAACTCGGCGAGTATGTCGGCCTGTTCGAGCGCCGGGGTGGCGAGCCCGTACACCGTGCCCTCGAACTGGGCGCAGTCGCCGATGGCGTGGATGCGCGGGTCGGAGCTGCGCAGCTCCTCGTCGACGATGACGCCCTTGTGCACCGCGAGCCCCGCCTCCTGGGCGAGACCGACACGCGGGTGGACCCCGCAGGCGATGACGACCAGGTCCGCGTCGAGCGCGTACCCGTCGGCCATCTCCACGGACCGTACGGTCCCGCCGACGCTGCGCACCGCCCGTACCCGGGTCTCGGTGTGTACCTCGACGCCGAGGTCGGTGAGATGCCGGCGGACCAACTTCGAGGCGGACGGGTCGAGTTGACGTTCCATCAGGCGCTCGCCCTGCTGGGCGAGGACCACCTGGGCGCCGCGCAGGGCGAGTGCGCGGGTGGCGGAGACCCCGAGGAGCCCGCCGCCGATGACGACGGCCCGCACCCCCGGCCGTACCGCCTCCGAAAGACGCAGGCAGTCGTCCATGGTCCGGAAGGCGTGCACCCCGTCGGGGAACTCGTGCCGCTCCGGGTCCCAGAGGCCGCGCAGCGGCGGCAGCACCGGGTTCGAGCCGGTCGCGAGGACCAGCCGGTCGTACGCGATCTCCGTACCGTCCGCGAGATGTACGGCTCGCATCTCGCGGTCGATACGGACCACCCGGCCGCGCGTCAGCTCGGCCGGCGCGGGCAACGCGATGACCTCGGGCGCGTACCGCCCGGCCAGGACCTCGGCGAGCAGCACCCGGTTGTACGGTGTGTGCTCCTCCTCGCCCACCAGCGTGGCGGGCATGCCGAGCTCTCCGAGCCGCCGGGCGAGACGTACGCCCGCGAGGCCGGAGCCGATCACCACCACACGCTCATTCGAGGTCATGTCCTTGAGCGTGCGGTGCCGGTGTTACCCGACCGCATCGCATCTGTTTCCCACGAGGAACGCTGCCCTCCCTGTGGCCCCCAGGGGAGTGTGAGGGGTTTCCGGAAGAGCGGGGTGGGGTGTGAGGACACCCCGGATCACGCTGCTGACCTGGCGATACGAGGCCCGCGCGGGCGTATACGGGAGGGCGGGCGAGGGCGCGGGGAGCGACGAGCGCGCCGGGGCGCGTACGGCGAGGGGTGGGGCAGGTCACCTCGGGCGGGCGCCGGGGCCGCAGGTTGGGGGTGGGCGCGGGGCGGCGGTGAGCGACGGCGGCACCGAACCTCAGAAGATCCTCAGGTCGATGGACGGCACACCTATCCCACCCCATAGGGTCGCGATCATGCCCGACATATCGCTGACCATGGTCGTTCTCCTCTGCCTCGCCGCCCTCGCGGCCGGCTGGATCGACGCCGTGGTGGGCGGCGGCGGGCTCCTGCTCCTCCCGACCCTCCTCCTGGGCCTGCCGAACGGCGCCTCGGCCGCGCAGTACGCGCTCGGCACCAACAAGGCGGTCGCCATCGTCGGCACGACGGGCGCGGCGGTGACGTACGCCCGCCGCACCCCCGTCGACGTCAAGATCGCCGTACGGATCGGTCTGGCCGCGCTCGCGGGATCCACGGCCGGCGCGTTCGTGGCCGCCGGCATGAGCACCGAGATCCTGAAGCCGGTGGTCATGGTCGTCCTGCTCGGCGTGGGCGCCTTCGTGATCCTGCGCCCCTCCTTCGGCACGACGGCCCCCGCCACGGGCCCCGTCTCCGCGCGCCGCGTTCTCGCCGCGATCGGCCTCGCGGGCGTCGGCATCGGCTTCTACGACGGTCTCATCGGCCCCGGCACCGGTACGTTCCTGGTCCTCGCCCTGACCGCCGTCCTCCACCTCGACCTGGTCACCGCCTCCGCCACCGCCAAGATCGTCAACTGCTGCACCAACGCCGGTGCCCTCGCCACGTTCGCCTGGAAGGGCACGGTGTACTGGCAGTTGGCGGCGCTGATGGCGGTCTTCAACCTGGTCGGCGGGACCGTGGGTGCGCGGACCGCGCTGAAGAAGGGCAGCGGGTTCGTGCGGGTGGTGCTGCTGACGGTGGTGTTCACGCTGGTGGCGAAGATGGGGTACGAGCAGTGGGTGGCGTGAGCCGGGGCGTGAGCGGGAGCGGGGGGTTCGGTTGTTCGGCGGGTGCGGGTCCGGTGAGGGCTGGTCGCGCAGTTCCCCGCGCCCCTGAGAAGCGGGGGCTGCGCCCCTTGCTGCTCAGGGGGGATCAGCTGACGCGGCTGCCCGTGAGGTGTGCGAAGACGACCACGTTGCCCTGGTAGCCGGTCGACCTCGAATATCCGCCGCCGCAGGTGATGACCCGCAACTCCGGCCTCGCCGCCGCCCCGTACACCTTCTCGTCGGGGAAGTCCCGGGCGTCGTACACCTCCACCGCGTCCACCGTGAACACCGCGACCCCGCCGTCCCGCCGGTCCACCTCGATGGTGGCGCCCCGCTTCAGCGCGCCGAGGGCGAAGAAGACGGCCGGACCGTCGGCGTTGTCCACATGCCCCGCGACGATCGAGGTGCCCCGCTCACCCGGCGTGGTGCCGGCCTCGTACCAGCCCGCGAGGTTCTCCTTCTCGGCGGGCGGGACATCGAGACTGCCGGCGGCCGTGAGGCCGAGCCCCATGAGCGGCGCGTCCACGCGGAGGGAGGGGATACGGATCCGGTCGGGCGGAGAGGGCGGCAGCGGGGCGGCGGCGGACCCGTCGACTCCGGGGACACCCGATGAACTCGACGAACTCGACGAACTCGACGGACTTGAGGACCCATTCGACGCGCTCGGTTCCTGGGACGTACCGGAACGGATATGTGCCTGTGCGGCCGACGGCTGCGGTGGCGCGTGCGACGCGGTGCCGCTGCGCAGCAGCCACGCGCCGGAACAGAGGGCGACCACGGTGACCCCGGCTATGACGGCGTTGGCGAGCCGACGCACGAAACCTCCTCTCGGGCCGTACGGGGGAGCGGAGGCCGCGCCGTACGGGCCGTGCAGGGCGGGACACTCCCCGGTCCCTACTCTCTTCTCTCTCGTCTTTCTCTCCCTCCCCTTGTTCCTCCCCTCCGGGCCGCGAGGGGCGTCGGGTCCGGAGGGGAGGAGGGGACGGCGGTACCGGCGGACGGACGGCGGAGGGTGTCCGTCAGATCCCGTCGCCTCTCGCCCGGCGATGCAGGAGCCAGGTACCGCCCGCGGCGGCGACGGCCAGAGCCGCCACGCCCGCCGCGGTCTGCACGGGGTCGGGACCGAGTGCGCCACCGACCCCCGTCTTCACACTTCCTCTCGGATACGTCGGCGGCGCGGTGTGCGTGCCGGTGAGCGAGACCACGAGGTCGCCGGTGACCCGGCGGCCTCCGTCGGCGCAGGTCGCGGCGATCTCGTACGTCCCCGGCTGCGCGCTCGGCGGCACCTCGAACCGTCCGTCGAGCCGCCCCTGGCCCTCGCCGGGTGCCAGCGAGAAGGAGGCGGCGCCGACCGCGCTGGCGTCCCCTGTCGCCGTACCGTCCGCGCCGCAGGCCGCCGTACGGACGGTGACCTCGTCGCCGGGTGTGACACCCGTGGGGGACAGTTCGAGTCGCCCGGTGCCCTCGCCGCCGTGGGCGGGGGCGGCGGGGAGGGCCGCGAAGGCGAGGGCGAGCGCGGTTACGGTCAGCGGCCGGGCGGTACGTCGCATCGTGCGCTCCTCCGAGAGTCCTCCGTTCTCTTCCGAGGTAAGGGGCACATCGGCGTCGGCGCTTCCTGAGGGGGCGTCAGAAATGCCGTGAACAGGTGTCGGGGAGGTGGGGGCGGAGGCCGGAGGGGGAGGTGTTTGGGCAGGTCAGCGGGGTGGGGGTGGGGGTGGCGGAGAGGGGAACGGGTTGGGTGGGCGGCGGGGGTGTGAACGGGTGACCGGGGTGGTGGTGCGGGCGGTCGTGGATACGGCTTGACCTCAAGTCAGGTCGAGGTACGAGGGTGGTCGCCATGAAGACCGCTATGGAACCCCAAGCGCACACAGCCCCCTCCTCCGCCGTCCCGGTCAGGGTGACGCTGGTCATCGGCAGCAACCGCACCGGACGTTTCGGCTCGGTGGTCGCCGAGTGGCTGCTCGGCCGGGTGCGGGAGCACGACGGCTTCGAGGTCGACGTGGTGGATGTCGCCGAGGCCGACCTGCCGACGACGTTCGCCACGACCCCGGAGGCGACGGAGCGGCTGGCCGAGATCACGCCGAAGCTGGCGGCGGCCGAGGCGTTCATCGTGTTGACCCCCGAGTACAACCACTCGTATCCGGCGGCCCTCAAGAACCTCATCGACTGGCACTTCCATGAATGGCGTGCCAAGCCGGTCGCGCTCGTCTCCTACGGCGGCATGTCGGGCGGCCTGCGGGCGGCGGAACACCTCCGGCAGGTCTTCGCCGAACTCCACGCCACCACCGTCCGCGACACGGTCTCCTTCCACAACGCCCACGCCTCCTTCGACGAGACCGGCCACCTCAAGGACCCGACCGCCCCGAACACCGCGACCCGGTTGATGCTGGACCAACTGTCCTGGTGGGCCCAGGCCTTGCGCGAGGCGAAGAGGAGGAGGCCGTACGGGGGTTGATGGGTGGGGGTGTGGGGGGTGCGTGAGGTGTGAGGTCGGGTGCGGGTGGTGTGTGGTTGCTCGCGCAGTTCCCCGCGCCCCTAAAAACGTCAGGCCCTGCGGGCCTGAGGGACGGTCGGGTGGGCCGGGAAACGGTGAGCCGGGTGGGCTGAGAAGCCGAGCGGGGCGTAGCCCTCGCTCGGCTGCTCAGGGGCGCGGGGAACTGCGCGAGCAACCACACGCGACCCGCACCCGCCAACCCACCGAACCCCCCGAGCCATAAGGCGCCCAAGGGGGTCGAAGGGGCACAGCCCCTGGGGGATGGGACGGGTAGGGGCGGCGGGGGCGAGAAAACCCGCGACCACCCACCGCCATCCCAACGTCAGCAACCGCCTCCCGGCCCCCCGGACCCAGGCTGCTCCGGACCCTCCGGCACCGGCTCCACCGGAGGCACAGGCACCTCCGGCACCGGCTCAACCACCTCCGGCGGACCAGGAACCTCCTCCACAGGAGCCCCTTCTCCCGGAGGCACCTCCTCGACAGGAGCCTCCTCCACGGGAGCCTCCTCGACAGGAGCCTCCTCCACGGGAGCCTCCTCGACAGGAGCCTCCTCCACGGGCACAGGCACCTCACCGACAGGAACCTCAACTACCGGCTCGTCAACCACCGGCTCGTCAACCACCGGCTCCTCAACCCCAGGCTCCACAACCCCGGGTTCCTCCACCACAGGCGTCTCACCCCCCGGCTCCTCCACCACCGGGTATCCGCTACCGGGCTCCTCCACCCCGGGCTCCTCCATCCCGGGCTCCTCCACCCCGGGCTCGTCCACCCCGGGCTCCTCCACCCCGGGTTCTACAACCCCCGGCGCCTCAACCCCAGGCTCCACACCCCCCGGCGTATCCACCGCCGGAACATCCACCCCCGACCCCACGTCATCGCTTCCCCCCGCCCCCCGAACCCCCGGCTCCGCCACGGCCCCACCATCACCCGCGTCCCGAACCACCCCACTGCCGCGCCCCTCCGAACCCGGCACAGTCGAGGCACCCCCCACCCCACCCACATCCCGGGGCGAGAGCAGGGCGTGCGTGACCGCGCCCCGGCGTTCGTCGATCTCGGGGGCACGGGCGTCGGGGACGCGCGCCTCGGGCCGAGCCGGCGCCGGCGCCTCGGCGACCGGCACCCGCTGGGGCGGCGCCGTCCCCGAGTCGAGCGGCCCAAGAATGACCCCGGCGACGACGGCGGCAGCCACCGCGGCCGCCCCGACGGCAACGACCGCGGGCACCTTCGCCCCGCCCGCTCCCCCCGTCGCGGCCTGCCGCACGGCATGCAGCAGTTGCCCACCCCCGAGGCCACCGGCCCCACCGGCTCCACCCGCCCCACCGAGCACGGCGGCCGTACCGGCGGACCCCGCCGTGAGGGAGAGCAGCAGCTTGCCCCCGCCCCCACCCACGACGAACACCAGCAGCGCCGGCCCGACGAGCGCGGGCAGCCGGTCGTTCGTGCGCATCAGGACCGCGAGCCGCGCCCGGCAGTCGTCGCACGCGTCCACATGGCTGAGCAGTTGCTCGGACTGCCGCGAGGTGGCCGTACCGCGCACATACGCCGGCATACGCCCCCACCGCACCTGGCACGCCGGATCGACCGGCGCCCCGGGCTGCTCGCGCAGGAACGCCTGGCGCATCCCCTCACGCGCCCGGTGCAACAGCACCGCCGTCGCGCCCTGCTTGGCGCCGATGCGCTGCCCGACCGCCTCCAGTGGCTGCCCCTCCGCCTCGGCCAGCCACAGCGCCCGTACCCACCGCTCGGGCAGCTGGCCCAGCACCCGCACCAACAGATCGACGGAGGACACCTGTTCGGCGGGGTCGGCGGACTCGGCCACCCGGACGTCGGCCTCGACCCGCTCGGGGGCCGTCGGATCCAGCGGTGTCTCCCGCGGGGCGGTGCCCACCGCCGCCGCGAGATGGCGCACGGTCGTCGTCAGGTACGCCGGCACGTTGTCGATCTCGTGCCCCGCCGACAGCCGCCGCCACACGCGGAAGTGCGCCTCGGCGACGAGGTCCTCGGCGGTCCAGGAGTTCCTCGTGAGGGAACGCGCGTACGCGACGAGACGCGGGTGCTGTTCCTCGTAGATCCGGGTGTACGCGGCGGTCGCGGACCCGGACAGGCCGTCGGTCATGGCGGGAACGCTCTCCAGTCGCCTGCTGATGGGTGGGATGAGGACGATTTTGTATGCCGAGATGACAAAAATCTCAAGTAATCACACAAAGTGACACGCGTCACAGCGGGTAACTTCGAAAACGGCGTAATACATGGGGTCGTGGCGCGGTCGAGAGGGTGTGTCGTCCGAAGAGGCATCCGAAGAGGCATCCGAAGAAGCATCCGAAGAAGCATCTGACGAACACACGAACCCGCAGCATCCGAGCATCCGAAGAGCCTGAACCACATGAAGAAGTCGAAGCGCCCGAAGTTCCTGCAGCGCCCGAACTGGAGACCGCTCATGCACCCCGCGCAGCCCACCCGGCCCACGCCCCCCGCCCTCGAACAACGCGCCCGCGCCCGCCTGATCACCCCCGACTACGAGGAGGTCCAGGTACGCACCACCCTGCGCTACACCCCCGCCGACCCCCTCGCCGTGCACATCCACTTCCCGGCCGGCGCCTCCACCGACGCCACCGACGTGACATGGACGTTCGCCCGCACCCTGCTGGCGGAGGGGCTGACCACCCCGGCCGGGATCGGCGACGTACATCTGTGGCCCTGCGGCCCCGCCCACACCGTCGTGGAGCTCCACTCGCCGCACGGCATGGCCATGATCCGCTTCGACACGTCCTCGCTCCGCCGCTTCCTGAACCGCTCGTACGCCGTCGTCGCCCTCGGCGGCGAGGACCTGGAACCGGCGCTCGACGACGGCCTCGCCTCCCTGTTGGGCGGGGTCTGACACGGCCGCCCGGAGCGCCCGCTATGTTCGACCCGATCAGCCGGATACTCGGAGTTGGCATGCAGAAGACAGATGAACCGGCCGAAGGGGCGGTGACGGCCGCGTCGGAAGAGACGGCGACGGAGCCGGAGATACCCGTGGTGGTCCACGAGGCCACCCGCCACCAGGCCACCCGTCACCAGGGCGCCCGTCACCAGGGCACCCTCCGTCGGGCCACCCGCCCCGGCGCGCAGCACGACCTCGGCCCCGACCTGGATCCCGACCCGGACCTGGACCCCGACCCCGACGCCGACCACAGCTGGCCCCGTCACTGGCCCCTGCTGCTCGTCGGCGCGGCCGTCGTCCCCGGCGTCCTGCTGTTCGCCCTGGGGCGGTGGATGGAGGAACCGGCCGTGCAGGCGTGGCGGACGGTGTGTCTCTCCATCACCGTGCAGGCGCTGCCGTTCCTGTTGCTCGGTACGGCCCTGTCGGGTGCCATCAACGCGTTCGTACCGGCACGGGTCTTCACCCGGGCGCTGCCCCGCAGGCCGGCGCTCGCGGTCCCGGTCGCCGGTGCCGCCGGGGTGATCCTGCCCGGCTGCGAGTGCGCGTCGGTGCCGGTCGCGCACAGCCTGATCCGCCGGGGTGTCAACCCGGCCGCGGCCTTCGCGTTCCTGCTCTCCGCCCCCGCCATCAACCCGATCGTCCTGACCGCCACGGCCATCGCCTTCCCCGGCAGCCCCGAAATGGTGCTGGCCCGGCTGCTCGCCTCCCTCGTCACCGCCGCCGCGATGGGCTGGCTGTGGCTCTGGCTGGGGCGCGCGGAGTGGCTCAAGCCGGTCGCGCGCCACACGGGACACCGGCCGGGGCACAGCCGTTGGCACGAGTTCCGGACCGGTTTCCAGCACGACTTCCTGCACGCGGGCGGCTTCCTCGTCGTCGGCGCGATGGCCGCGGCCACCTTCAACGTGCTCGTCCCGCGCACCGTGCTCGACACCTTCGCCGACTCGCCCTGGCTGTCGGTGCTGTTCCTCGCCGCGCTCGCCATCCTGCTCTCGGTGTGCTCCGAGGCCGACGCCTTCGTCGCCGCGTCCCTCACCGGCTTCTCACCCACCGCGCGGTTGACGTTCATGGTGGTGGGACCCATGGTCGACCTGAAGCTGATCGCCCTCCAGACGGGCACCTTCGGCCGGGCCTTCGCGGTCCGCTTCTCCGCCGCGACCGTCGTCGTCGCGATCCTGTGCAGCGTCGTGATCGGAGCCGTACTGCTGTGAAACGCCCCCTCCAGGCAGTCCTGCTCCTCCTCAGCGGCCTCGGCCTCCTCCACGCCACCGTCCTCACCGACCACTACCTCCGCTACGTCAAGGAGGGCATGCACCCCCTCCTCGTCGCCTCGGGCGTACTGCTGCTCGTACTGGGCGCGGCGGAGGCATGGTCACTGTGGAGACGGTCCGGGACAGACGAACGCGACAGCCACGGCGACCAAGACGGCCACGGCGACCAAGACAGCGACGGCGACCACGGTGACCACGACAGCCACGGCGGGCATGACCACTCCACCCCGCCCCGGGTCGCCTGGCTCCTGCTCCTCCCCGCCCTGAGCCTGCTCTTCTACGCCCCGCCGGCCATCGGCGCGTACACGGCCTCCCGCGAGGCCCCGAAGGCGGTGACCCTCACCGACCAGGACGACTTCGACCCCCTGCCGACGACCTCACCCCTGCCGATGACCCTCACCGACTTCACCCGCCGCGTACAGCAGGACCGCGACCGGGCCATCGACGGCCGTACCGTCCAACTGACCGGTTTCGTCACCCCCGACCAGGCGGCCTCCGGCAAGGACGGCGACGACGGCGACAACAGCGAGAGCGGCGGCTACAACGGCGGCGACGCAACCCCCGGCTGGTACCTGACCCGCGTCATGTTCAGCTGCTGTGCCGCCGACGCCCAGTTCGTGAAGGTACGCGTCCACGGCACCCCGCCCCCGCCCGCCGACACCTGGGTCACCCTCACCGGCACCTGGCACCCCACCGGCACCCTCGGCACCAGCTCCGCCGAGGCCGCCCTCGACGCCCACGCCGTCAAGAAGATCAGCCGTCCGACCAACGGCTACACGGACGCCCTCCCGCTCACCGCACCCTGACCCCCGGGAACGCCGACACCATGCCTTCCGGATCCGCCTCCGCCGACCGTGGCGGGAACGAGACGATCACGTACAAGTCGGGGCTGCTCCAGTCCGTCCTGCCCGTCGCGCTGGGGTTCCTCGCCGGTACGGCGTTTCTGTACGCGGGCCTCGCCCTGACCTCCGACCCGATGGGAAGCGGCACGCTGCGGCAGTGCCTCACGGGGGCGTTGACGGCCACCGTGGTCGTCGCGGTGCTACGCCGCAACGACGAGATCACGCTGGCCGACGACGCCCTCGTGGTGCGCGGCACCCGGCGTAGGCGGATCCCCTGGACCGGCATCGAGCGCCTTGAGGTCCGCCGCGTCGTCGGCATACGCCAGATCACCGTCCACACCACGGACGGCCGCCGCGCCACGCTGCACACCCCGACATCCTTCGTCGACAAGGAGTTCGACCTGAAGGCCGAGACCCTCACCCGGTGGTGGCAGGCGCGACGCTGACGACCGAAGACCGGCGACCGGCGACCGGCGACCGGCGACCGGCGACCGGCGACCGGCGACCGGCGACCGACGACCGACGGTCGGCGACCGGCGACCGGAACGTCGTACGCCGGGCCGCGGTCAGCCCAGCCGCTCATCAGGTCACCGACACCGCACTCCACGCCGCCGCCACCGCGTCCCGCTCCGCGCTCCCCGACCCGTACAGATCCCGCGCCGCGTTCAGGGTCGCCGTACGCGCCCCCGCGTAGTCCGTGGACGAGGTCATGTAGACCGTCAGGGCCCGGTACCAGATCGCGCCCAGCCTGTCCTTGCCGATGCCGGTCACCGTCGACCCGTCGCAGGTGGTGCCGGAGTGCTCGACCCCGCCGATGGTCTTCGTGCCGCTGCCCTCGGCGAGGAGGTACGCGAAGTGGTTGGCGACGCCCGAGGAGTAGTGGACGTCCAGTTTCCCCACCGACGGACTCCAGCAGTCCACCGAGGAGCCGTCCTTGCTCGGCCGGTCCATGAACCTGAGCGCCGGCCTGCCGAGACCCGGGCGGACGATCTTCTCGCCGACGAGCCAGTCACCGGGGTCGGAGGCGTTGGCCGCGTGGAACTCGACCAGGGTGCCGAAGATGTCCGAGGTGGCTTCGTTGAGCCCGCCGGGCTCGCCCGAGTACGTCAGGTCGGCCGTGGCGGAGGTGACGCCGTGGCTCATCTCGTGGCCGGTCACGTCCAGCGAGACGAGCGGGCCGAGGAGGTTCCCGTCACCGTCGCCGTACGTCATACAGAAGCAACTGTCGTCCCAGAAGGCGTTGTTGTAGCCGTTGCCGTAGTGGACGCGGTTGTACGAGCCCCGGCCGTCGCCCGCGATGCCGTTCCGGCCGTGCACGTCCCGGTAGTAGTCCCAGGTGGTGTCGGTGCCGTACTGCGCGTCGACGGCGGCGGTGGCGCGGTCCGTCACCGTGCCCGTGCCCCAGTGGTTGTCGGCGTCCGTGAGGAGCGTCGCGGGCGCGCGCCGGACGCAGACGCCGAGGAGACAGAGGTCGGTCCGGTTCGCGGCATCACCGGTGTATGTGTCGCCGCGCGTGGGGTCCTTGAGCTGGTACGCCGACCCGGAGCGGGTCGTCTCCAACGGAACCGTGCCGCCGTACAGCGACCTGCCGTCGCCGGTCGCGGTCTCCAGCGCGTCCCAGGCGTCGATCCGCTTCCCCGTCGTGGCGTCCGTGATCACCGTACGGGCGACCGGGTTGCCGGCCTCGTCCCGGGCCAGCGCGTCCGTCCGCCAGGCCAGCTTCGGGGCGCCGTGCAGGGCGTCGACGACCAGCCGGGGCCGGGACGTCAGCTCGCGGAGCGTCTCCCCGACGTTCGCGGCGCGCAGCGCGGCGGCGGCGAGGTCGGCGGCCCTGGGCGCCTTGACGGCAGGGGTGACGGTGGGGAGGCCGATCTCGCGGGTCGTCGCCCGGCTCGCACCGCGGTACGCGCCACCGGGGTAGAGGTGGACGACGAAGTCCCCGCCCAGCACCGGGAGTTCGCGATATGTGCGGTCGTAACGGACATGCCGCGCCCCGTCCGCGTCCACGATCACGTCCCGTACGGTGGTGCCCTGGGCGGAGGTGAGCCCCAGGCTCGCCGCACGCTCCCGCAGGACGGCGGCGGCGTCGGCGATCGCCGTGTTCCGGGTCGGTCTGTCGGCGGCCCCCGCGGTGGGGGTGAGCGTCGCGGCCAGCAGCGCGGCGGCGGCGACGGCGATGCCGGTGGTGGCCGGGCGCGGGCGTCGGAGGTGCCGTATTCGGCTCATCTGTCTCCCAGGGACGGTGGTGGTCGGTGGGCCGACCACGGATGTCGTCAGATTTAAGTGGGCATGACAGATGGCGTCCAGCGTGTCGGCAGTGGGTTGTGTGAGGGGTGAGAATCGTTTCTGCAAAGGCCCGCACACGGCACATCCGGCCGCGTCCGACCCAGTTGGAGAGGAGAACGGTGCTCCCTTTCTTCGTCTACGGCACCCTCCGCCCCGGCGAGCCCAACCACGACCTCTTCCTGCGCGGCCGTACCCGCGCCGAGGAGCCGGCCAGGATGCCCGGCATGGTCCTGTACGACGGCCCCGGGTACCCGTACGCCGTGGAGGAGACCGGCGCGGACGGCGGCGTGGTGAGCGGCGAACTCGTCACCGCGCGACCCGAGTTCTACGCCGAACTCCTGCGCACCCTCGACGAGTTGGAGGAGTACGCCCCGGGTGACCCCGCGAACCTCTACGAGCGGGTGGAACGCGGGGCGGCCCTCGCCGACGGCACGGTCGTCCGGGCCTGGGTGTACGTCGCCGCCCCGACCGTCGCCGCCGGGCTGCGGGCGCGGGGGAAGCGGATCGAGGGCGGGGACTGGGGTAGGCGCGGCTGAGTCGTCCGCCGGCGGGGGTGCCGGTTCCGATCAGGGGGTGGGGGTGCTGTGCGATCCGGGCTGCGGGTTGCTTCGTGGCTGGTCGCGCAGTTCCCCGCGCCCCTTCAGGGCGCGGCTGTTGTGAGCCTCAGGAGTACGACCGACGGGGCTTCCGGCAGGCTCAGCCGGAGCTTCGAGCCGTCCCGCTCGGCTGTGGCCGTCGTCGTCCTCGGGTGCAGGATCTCCACCTGTACGTCGCCCATGTCGGCGTCGGGCAGGGCGAAGGACCGTTCGGTGTCGCCGCCCCGGCGCCAGACCGTCACATACGCCGGGGCTGTGCCCGCGACCGGCGGTCTCATGCCCAGGGCGATCCAGTCGTCCGTCCAGCCCGGCAGACCCAGGGGCCAGAAGGGCAGGGCGGTGCGCAGGTCCGCCCGGATGGACTTGTACGTCGTCAACGCGTCGCGGACCAGCCCGAGTTGATGATCCGTCATCTGGTCGAGGTGGCCGGAGAGATGGATACGGCCGAGGAGCGCGGAGCCGAGGGTGAAGGCGATCTCCGCGTCCGTGCAGGACGGTTGGGGGTAGGCCCAGACGGCGCCCTGTTCCGGGGGTACGGCGGTGGGAGCGGAGGCGGCGATGGGCGGGTAGCGCAGCGGATCCTGCTGGTCGGAGGTGGACTGGAGCTGGGCCACGGCCAGCGAGGCGCCGTCCATGCGCATGCCGCCGGAGGCGCAGTTCTCGATGACCAGGCCGGGGTGGCGGTCCAGGACCGAGGACAGCCAGGAGAGCCAGGCCCGGGAGTGGGCGAGGTGGGCCGGTGCCGTGGTGGTGATGTTGTAGTCGAGTTTCAGATAGCCGACGCCCCACTCGCCGACGAGGCGGTCGACCGTCCCGTCGAGGTGGGCGCGGGCCGCCGGATGGGTCAGGTCCAGCTGGTGGCGGCCCTGTTCGGTCACCCGGCTGCCGTCCTCGTGCCGCAGGAACGCCTCGGCGGGCAGTGCGCCGGCGAGGGGACTGCGGACCCCGATGACCTCCGGCTCCAGCCACAGCCCCGGCACCATCCCGCGCTCCCGGATCCGGTCGAGCACGACCCGGATGCCCCCGGGACCACCGTCCGGCCCACCACCGGGGAACCGCCGCGCCGACGGCAGCCACGCGCCGACACTGTCCCACCAGCCCCCGGGGGAGTCGGCGTTCTGGACGCCGCCACCCTCCCCGGGCTCCTGGTCCTCACCGCTCTCCCCGCGCTCCCGGCCCTCCCCGCTTCCCCCGTCCTCCCCGTCGTCGTACCACCCCGCGTCCACGCAGAAGTACTCCGCGCCCGCCTCCGCCGCCGCGTCGATCAGCGGCAGCAGTTTCTCCGTGGTCGGGTCGCCCATCAGGGTGTTCATGTAGTCGTTGAAGATCACCGGAAGCCGGGTCTGGTCCGGGTGCGGGCGGCGTACGGCGCGGCGGTAGGAGGTCAGGGCCGCCAGGGCGCCCTCGAAGCGGGTGCCGAGGGCGAGGGCGGCCCACTCGGTCGTGAACTCGGCGCCCGGCTCCAGGACCTCCCGCCACTGGTGCTCGTCGTGGGTCGGGCCGCCGAGCGCCAGATACGTCTGGCCCGCCGCCTCGCCGGCCTCCCAGACCCAGCTGGACGCCGACTCGATCTGCCACAGCCAGCTCCGCGCGTCCGTACGGTGCTGGAGCGCGCCCATCGCCAGATGCCCGTCGGTGGGCCAACTGCCGCGCCCGGCGAGGCGGGCCGCCGCGTGCCCGGCACCGCCGTGCGCCTCGTGGTTGATGTCGGGCACGGAGTCCCGCAGCGGCTCGGCGTACCAACGGCACTCCGCGAGCCAGTCGTTGCGTGCCCGGAGGACGGACAGCTCGTCGGGGGAGGGGAGTCCGCCGAGGAGCAGACTGCCGACGGAACGCACGGTGACCGTCCTGCTCCCGTCGTTGCGCAGCCGGACCCGGGAGCGCAGGACGGGGATGCCGTCAGGTGAGGCGTACTCGACGAAGGCGGTCAACCCGCTGGCCGCGTCGTGCAGTTCGAAGGTCAGCCGATGCCAGCCCTCGCCCTCGTACGTGGAGTGGTGCGCCCGGTATCTCAGTCGGCCGCCGATCGCCGTGCCGGTGAAGCGCGGCCTCGCCCAGCCGGTGCCCTCGCCGAGCAGGACCAGGTCGACCAGGGGCGGCGAGGGGTCGTTCTTGGCTTCCTCGGGCCCCGGTTCGGGTTCGCCGGGGCGGCGGACGCGCAGCAGGCGGGGTGTGTCGCCGCTCAGGTCGAAGTCGGCGGTCAGTGCGGAGTGGCCCCAGCGGTACGCGAGGCTCCACGGAAACGAGTCGGTCCACTGGTGACTGTCGTGCTGCGGCATGCGATCCCCCGGGTCGGCTGTACTCCCAAGTGTTCACGGCAGGCTGTACGTCCGCTGTTCCCCATCCTCTGCGAAGCGTCGAAGCATCGGGACAACCACACGAGATCTACGTATCAAAAAGCATGAATGTTCAAGCAGACAGGGTATCGATGCTGTTCACGACAGCACCACCGAGTTGTGAGCACGAGGAGCCCCCCATGAGCGACGTAGCCCTGAGCGAGACCGTCCTGAAGAACGCCCGCCCCGAAGTCGAGGCGTGGCTCGCCGAGTTCGTGGAGCGCAACGGCGGCTTCGTCGGCTCCGTCCATCTCTCCGAGCCCGCCGAGGAGGGCGAGATCGTTCTCGTGGCCTCGCACAACCTGCCGGTCTCGGTGCGCAACGGCACCGCCGTGATCCCGCTCGGCAAGGGCATGGCCGGGACGGCAGCGCAGCGCCGGGCGCCCGTCGCGATCTCCGACTTCCAGACCGACACGACCGGCGTCGCCGTCCGCGGGGGCCGCGCCGCCGGCTCCCAGGGCTCCCTCACCCTCCCCGTCTTCCACCCGGAGGACGACACCCGCCTGGTCGCGGTCGTCGGCCTGGGCTTCACGGAACAGCGGGACTTCACGGCCGAGGAGATAACGAAGTACGCCGAGGACGCGACCACCGTACTGACGGCCCTCTGAGCCACCTGTCCCGCCCTCCCGCCGGCCGGGCCCCGGTCCCGGCCCGCCGCCTCGCTACTTCCCCGCCACCTCCACCCGCACCGCGCACGTCTTGAACTCCGGCATGCGGGAGGTGGGGTCGAGGGCGGGGTTGGTGAGGGTGTTGGCGCGGCCCTCGCCGGGCCAGTGGAACGGCATGAAGACCGTGTCGGGGCGGATGGCGGTCGTGATGCGGGCCGGTGCCACGGCCCGCCCCCGCCGGGAGACCACGGCCAACGGGTCGCCCTCCGCCGCGCCGAGCCGCTCGGCCAGCCGGGGGTGCAGTTCCACGAAGGGGCCGGGCGCGGCGGCGTTCAGCTCGTCGACCCGCCGGGTCTGGGCGCCCGACTGGTACTGGGCGACCACCCGTCCGGTGGTGAGCAGCACCGGGTACTCGGCGTCCGGTTCCTCGGCCGCCGCCCGGTGCGAGACGGGCACGAACCGGGCCCGGCCGTCCTCGGTGGCGAACCGGTCGAGGAAGAGGCGAGGGGTGCCGGGGTGCACCTCGGCGGCCGGGGCGGGGTCCGCGTCGGCCGCCGGAACGGACCCCAGGCCGACGGCCGGGGTGGACCCCAAGTCCGCGGCCGGCACGGCATCCACGTCGACGGCCGGTGTCGGGCAGGGCCAGAACACCCCGTTCTCCTCCGCCAGCCGCCGGTAGGTGATCCCCGAGTAGTCGGCGGGCCCGCCCGCGCTGGCCCGGCGCAGCTCCTCGAAGACCTCCTCGGGGTCGGTCGGGAAGCCCTTCTCGACGCCCAGCCGGTCGGCCAGCTCGTGCATGACCTCCAGATCGCTGCGGACGCCCTCGGGAGGGGTGATCGCCCGCCGCCGCAGCAGCACCCGGCCCTCCAGATTGGTCGTCGTGCCGGTCTCCTCCGCCCACTGCGTCACCGGCAGCACGACATCCGCGAGGGCCGCCGTCTCCGACAGCACGACATCGCAGACCGCGAGGAAGTCCAGCGACTTGATCCGCTCCTCGATGTGCGCGGCGCGCGGCGCCGACACCACCGGGTTGGAGCCCATCAGCAGCAGGGACTTGATGTCGCCGCCGAGCGCGTCCAGCAGTTCGTACGCGCTGCGCCCGGGCCCCGGCAGCGAGTCCGGGTCGACCCCCCACACCTCGGCGACATGCCGCCGCGCCTCGGGGTCGACCAGCTTGCGGTAGCCGGGCAACTGGTCGGCCTTCTGGCCGTGTTCGCGCCCGCCCTGCCCGTTGCCCTGCCCGGTGAGACAGCCGTACCCGGACAGCGGCCGTCCGGCCCGGCCCGTCGCCAGCGTGAGGTTGATCCACGCGCCGACGGTGTCCGTGCCCTTGGACTGCTGCTCGGGCCCGCGCGCGGTGAGCACCATCGCGTTCTCCGGCTCACAGAACAGCCGTACCGCCTCTCGGAGTTCGGGAACGGACACCCCCGTGATCCGTTCCACGTACTCCGGCCAGTGCGCCATGGCCGCCGCGCGGGCCTCCTCCCAGCCGCTCGTCCGCTCGCGGATGTACTCCTCGTCCGTGCGCCCCTCGGCCACGACCAGGTGCAACAGGCCGAGGGCCAGGGCGAGATCGGTGCCGGGGCGCGGGGCGAGATGCAGATCGGCCTGTTCCGCCGTACGGGTGCGGCGCGGATCGATGACGATCAACGTGCCGCCGTTCTCGCGCAGTTCCGTCAGATAGCGGAGCGCCGGCGGCATGGTCTCCACGAGGTTCGACCCGACGAGGACGACACACCCCGTCCTCGGGATGTCCTCCAGCGGGAACGGCAGCCCCCGGTCGAGCCCGAACGCCTTCATCCCGGCCGCCGCCGCCGAGGACATGCAGAAGCGGCCGTTGTAGTCGATCTGCGAGGTGCCGAGCACCACCCGCGCGAACTTGCCCAGCGCGTACGCCTTCTCGTTGGTCAGTCCGCCGCCGCCGAACACTCCGCACGCGTCCGGGCCATGTTCCGTACGCGTGCGGGTGAGCCCCTCCGCGATCCGGTCGAGTGCCTCGTCCCAGGAAGCGGGTTCCAGGACACCCGCCCTTCTGACCAAGGGGCCGGTCAGCCGGACCCGGGACGAGAGCACCGCCGGCGCCGTACGGCCCTTGCCGCACAGCGCTCCCCGGTTCACCGGGAAGTCCGCGCGCTCCGTGACCACTACGACCCCGTCGGACCCGTCCGCACCGGGCGTCAGGTTCATCCCGCACTGCAGGGCGCAGTACGGGCAGTGGGTGGGCGTCGCGGAGTTCTCCATACCGTTCAGCGTGCGTCGGGCGTGTTACGCGCCGGGACGCCCCCCGTTACGCGACCGGCACGGGGACCTCCCCGCCGCCCGGGGCCCGGCGTGAGGCGCGGATGTCGCAGTTCTGTCACCGTGTGCGCTCACCCAAGCGCTTGCCGTCCACCTGTTCGGCGTCGGCGTGCTAAGAACTACGGGCGCCACAGACAACGGGGTCGTGCCGTGAGCCCCGTGTGGTGTACGTCCTGTCACGTGGCCCGTGCGAGGGCCGTAGGGGGAAGAGGAACCATCACCGTGAACCGTATGCGTACCACCGTCGCCGTCCTGGGAGCCGCCGGCGCTCTCACCGCCGCCCAGCTGGGCCTGGCCGGCGCCGCGTCCGCCGCCTCCGGCACGTCCACCGCGTCCGTCGAGACGCAGGTCGCCGCGAGCTGCCCGATCAAGATCACCTACCTGAAGAAGTTCTATGTGGACCACAACAACTGGGTGACCAACGGCGGTCTCCGGTTCGGTCTCACGAACTCCAGCAAGAAGGCGACCTTCAAGGACGTCAGCCTCAAGGTGACCAACACCAAGAGCCTCCGCTTCGGCAAGGCCACGGTGACGACCAAGGGCGCCCGCATCACCCAGAAGACCAACCAGATCGTCAAGGTCGCCGCCAAGACCCTGAAGCCGGGCAAGAGCGCCGCCTTCAAGGTCAGCACCCGCATGCTGCGCACCGACCTGTACGAGGTGAAGTTCGCCGTCTACGGCAAGACCTCGGACGGCAAGAAGTGGGGCTGCGCCGTGGACCAGGGCACCTGGGGCACCGTCAAGCACTGACCCGCTCGACCACTGGCCCGCTCCACAACTGACCCGCTCGGCCACCGACCGCCGAAGCGCCGACCCACCGACGCGCTAACCGGCCGACGCGAGCGCCGTGTCGACCCCCGTTTCCTCAGGACCGAGGAAGCGGGGGTCCGGCTCGAACAGCGCGTCCAGCGAGGCCTTGCCCGCCGCGAACAGCTCCCGGGTGGCCCCGTAGTACCAGGTCTCGTCGTGCCGGTCCTGCACCCCGACGCCGTACGAATCGACGCCCGCCTCCTGGCACAGCGCGACCGCCCGGCGGATGTGGAAGCCCTGGCTGATGAGCACCGCCCGGTCCACCCCGAAGATCTTCTTGGCCCGGACGCAGGAGTCCCAGGTGTCGAACCCGGCGTAGTCACTGACGATGCGGGCGTCCGGCACACCTTGGTCCGTGAGGTAGCCGCGCATCGCGTCCGGCTCGTCGTACTCCTTGCGGCTGTTGTCCCCGGTGACCAGCACCACCTTGATCCGGCCCGAGCGGTACAGCTCGGCCGCCGCGTCCAGCCGGCGCGCGAGATAAGGGGACGGCTCGCCCTGCCACAGCCCCGCCCCGAAGACCACCGCGACCTCGGTGCGCGGCGCGTCGGCCGTGGTCCGCAGCCGGTCGTCGGCCGCCGTGAACATCCAGGTCGAGGGCAGCAGCGCCAGCACGCCCAGCGCCATCACCGTCTGCACGGCCCGCCGCCGTCCCGTGCGCGTACGCGGCAGCCGTACGACGCGCGCGACCCGCCTGATGCGCCCCACCGCGACCCCCGTTTCGTCGGACCCACGGACGAGTCCCGCGTGTCCCGTGTGTCCTGCTGTGTGTCCTGGCTGTTTCGGACGGCCCCGACAGCGCCCGTCCTTTCGACCAACGAAGACGTCATCCGCATCGATCCGGTTCACTGTCCCGCGTGACAAGCTTCACTCGCACGAGTGGAAACGCCAGGTCAAAGAGGTTCACACCGCCCCACCGCGCACGGTGAACCGCCGGAAAAGACCCGTCACGGCCGTGCAACGGGGAGGCAACCTCCCCCCGGCACCATCGGTGCATGACGGCGACGACGAGCAAGTCGAACGCGGACCTCGACAGTACGGCGCACATCATGAACCTGATCACCGACCGGCTGGCCGCCCAGCTCAGCCTCGTCTCCCGAGACGGAACCCGGCGCCCGGCCCCGCCTGCCCTGGTCCTCGTGGCGCATGGCAGCCGCGACCCGCGCGCCCTGGCGACCGTACGCACCCTCATGGAGCGCGTCCGCGAGCAACGCCCCGGCCTCGCCGTGCACCTCGGCCACATCGAGCTGAACGAGCCCCTGCTCCCCGACACGCTCGCCGCCCTCGGCGACCGGGAGGCGGTCCTCGTCCCCCTGCTCCTCAGCCGCGGCTACCACGTCAAGCAGGACATCCCCGAGATGGCCGCGGCCGCCGAGGCCCGCACCCGCCTCGCCGGTCCCCTCGGCCCGCACCCCCTCCTCGTGGAAACCCTCCACACCCGCCTCGTCGAGGCCGGCTGGCGCACACGGATGAGCGAGGCGCGCCGCCGCACGAGCGCCGTCGTCCTGGCCGCCGCGGGCTCCCGCGACCCCGAGGCCGCCGAGGACACCGGCCGCACGGCCCGGCTCCTCGCCGACCGCCTCGGCGTCCCCGTCGTCCCCGCCTACGCCTCCGCCGCCGCCCCCACCGTCGGCGAAGCCGTCCGCGCCCTCACCGCCCGAGGCCGCACCCGCATAGCCGTAGCCTCCTACTTCACCGCCCCCGGCCGCTTCGCCCGCGAGTGCGCGGAAGCGGCCCCCTGGATCGCCGCGGCCCCCCTGGGCGCCCACCCGATCATGGCCCGCTTGATCCTGCACCGCTACGACGAGTCCCTGACAACCGGCACCCTGCCGCTCCCGGCACTGGCATCGGCATAGGGAAGCCACAGAACTCCGGGCCCACACGAGCGCCCCTCAAGGGGCGCGGGGAACTGCGCGACAAGCCGCGACGCACCCGCACCCGCCCACGAACGTCACCCGGCAGACGGGTAGGCACCCATTTGTCACACCCTCCCCGTACTGTCGAATCATGGAAGGCACCGCACCCCCCGGCCACAACCCCCCGGCAAACCACGACACCCCGGCCGGCTACGACCCACCCTCCGCGGAGCGCTACGCCCCGGAACCCGACAAACGCCCAGGCCGCACCGCCTTCCAACGCGACCGCGCCCGCGTGCTCCACTCCTCGGCCCTCCGCAGACTCGCCGGCAAGACCCAGGTCGTCACCCCCGGCACCCGCAACCTCGCCTGGGACTCCAGCCCCCGCACCCGCCTCACCCACTCCCTGGAGTGCGCCCAGGTCGGCCGCGAACTGGGCGCCGCCCTCGGCTGCGACCCCGACCTCGTCGAGGCCGCCTGCCTCTCCCACGACCTCGGCCACCCTCCCTTCGGCCACAACGGCGAACAGGCACTGAACGAATTCGCCGAGGACTGCGGCGGCTTCGAGGGCAACGCCCAGTCCCTGCGCCTCCTCACCCGCATCGAACCCAAGCGCTTCGTCCGCTCGGACACGACCGGCGACCTCGTCAGCGTCGGCCTCAACCTCACCCGAGCCGCCCTGGACGCCGCCACCAAGTACCCCTGGCCGCGCGGCGCCCACCCGACCGACCCGAAGTCCCCCAAGTTCGGTGTGTACGACGACGACCGCCCCGTCTTCGACTGGGTCCGCAAGGACGCCTCCGGCACGAGCACGACCTTCGAGGCCCAGGTCATGGACTGGTCCGACGACGTGGCGTACTCCGTGCACGACGTCGAGGACGGCCTGCACGCGGGCCACATCGACCCCAACTGCCTGCACGCGGAGCCCGAACGACAGTCGGTGTTCGAGGTGGCACGCGGCCGGTACGCCCCCGCCGACACCGACCCGGCCGAGCTCGCCGAGGCCCTCGACCGCCTCCTCGACCAGGAGTGGTGGCCGCACGGCTACGACGGAACGGCCGTCGCCCAGGCCCGGTTGAAGGACGCCACCAGCCAGCTCATCGGCCGCTTCTGCCTCGCCGCCGAGGCCGCCACCCGGCAGGCGTACGGCACCGGCCCCCTCACCCGGTACGCCGCCGAACTGGTCGTCCCGCGCGAGACGCACCTGGAGTGCGCGGTCCTCAAGGCGGTCGCCGACCGGTATGTGATGCAGCGGGCCGAACAGGAGCGGCTCCGCGCCGACCAGCGGATCGTCGTCGCCGAACTGGCCGAGGCGCTCACCGCCCGCGCACCGGACGGTCTCGAACCCCAGTTCCGGGCCCTGTTCGACACGGCCCCGGACGACCGTGCCCGCAAGCGGGTGATCGTCGACCAGATCGCCTCGCTCACCGACCCCTCCGCCCGCACGTTGCACGCGAGACTGACGGGGCGGATGTGACAGGGGTATGCGGGGACAGGACTGACACGTGACCCTCCGTGGCCTGATCGGGTCACTACCTCTTCCCGCATCACGCTGTGTGCGGGACGCTCGCATGTGGACGCACCCTTAAGAGGAGGCATCAAGTGGTCGACGCGGATCAGACATTCGTCATCGTCGGTGGTGGTCTCACCGGCGCGAAGGCGGCCGAGACGCTCCGAGCGGAGGGCTTCACCGGCCGCGTGATACTGATCTGCGACGAACGGGACCACCCCTACGAGCGCCCGCCGCTCTCCAAGGGCTATCTGCTCGGCAAGGAGGAGCGCGACAGCGTCTTCGTCCACGAACCGTCCTGGTACGCGCGCAACGACATCGAGCTGCACCTCGGCCAGACCGTCGACGCGATCGACCGCACGGCGAAGACCGTCCGCTTCGGCGACGACGGCACCCTCGTCCACTACGACACCCTGCTGATCGCGACGGGCGCCGAGCCCCGCCGCCTGGACATCCCGGGCACCGATCTCGCGGGCGTCCACCATCTGCGCCGCCTCGCCCACGCCGAGCGCCTCAAGGGCGTCCTCGCCGCGCTCGGCCGCGACAACGGCCACCTCGTCATCGCGGGCGCCGGCTGGATCGGCCTGGAGGTGGCGGCGGCGGCCCGCGAGTACGGCGCGGAGGTGACCGTCGTCGAGCCCGAGCCCACCCCGCTGCACGGCGTGCTCGGCCCCGAGCTGGGCAACCTCTTCGCCGAGCTGCACCGCGAGCACGGCGTCCGCTTCCACTTCGGCGCGCGGCTCACCGAGATCGTCGGCCAGGACGGCATGGTCCTCGCGGCCCGTACGGACACGGGGGAGGAGCACCCGGCGCACGACGTCCTCGCGGCCATCGGGGCGGCGCCCCGGGTCGGCCTCGCCGAAGCCGCCGGGCTGGAGCTGGCCGACAGGTCCGAGGGCGGCGGCATCAAGGTGGACGCCCGGCTCCGCACCTCCGACCCCTCCGTCTACGCCGCCGGTGACGTCGTCTCCTTCCCGCACGCCCTCTTCGACACCCGGCTGCGGGTCGAGCACTGGGCCAACGCGCTCAACGGCGGACCGGCCGCCGCCCGCTCGATGCTCGGCAAGGACGTCGCCTACGACCGGGTGCCCTACTTCTTCTCCGACCAGTACGACCTGGGGATGGAGTACTCGGGGTGGGCGCCGCCCGGGTCGTACGACCAGGTGCTGATCCGGGGGGACGCGGGGAAGCGGGAGTTCATCGCGTTCTGGGTGAAGGAGGGGCGGGTGCTGGCCGGGATGAATGTGAACGTGTGGGATGTCACTGAGCGGATCCAGAAGCTGATCCGGTCCCGGGCGCGGGTCGATGTGGACGCGCTGTCGAATCCTCAGGTGCCGTTGGAGAGCCTGATCGCCTGAGGGGTTGCCGGATGGGGGCGGCGGGCGACTGCGGGCCGTATGTGGCTGGTCGCGCAGTTCCCCGCGCCCCTTCGGGGCACAGGGATGTCAGAACGCCACCGTAGAATTCACGCGTGGCTGGACGGATCAACGACGAGGACGTGAAGGCGGTTCGGGACGCGGTCCCGATCGACGCCGTGGTGTCCGAGTACCTCCAGCTGCGGAACGCGGGCGGCGGGAACCTCAAGGGCCTCTGCCCGTTCCACGACGAGAAGTCGCCGTCGTTCCAGGTCAGCCCGAGCAAGGGACTCTTCCACTGCTTCGGCTGCCAGGAGGGCGGCGACACCATCACGTTCGTGATGAAGGTCGACCACCTGTCGTTCTCGGAGGCGGTCGAGCGGCTCGCCGGCCAGGCCGGCATCACCCTGCGCTACGAGGAGGGCGGGTACAACCCCACCCACCAGCGCGGCGAGCGCATCCGCCTGGTCGAGGCGCACAAGATCGCCGCCGAGTGGTACGCGGAGCAGCTCGCCACCAGCCCCGAGGCCGACACGGGCCGGATCTTCCTCGCCGAGCGCGGCTTCGACCAGGCCGCCGCCGTCCACTTCGGCGTCGGCTACAGCCCCCAGGGCTGGGACCACCTCACCCGCTTCCTGCGCGGCAAGGGCTTCGCCGACAAGGAACTGCTCCTGTCCGGCCTCTCCCAGGAGGGCCGCCGGGGCCCCATCGACCGCTTCCGGGGCCGTCTGATGTGGCCCATCCGCGACATCGGCGGGGACGTCGTCGGCTTCGGCGCGCGCAAGCTCTACGAGTCGGACAACGGCCCGAAGTACCTGAACACCCCGGACACGGCGATCTACCGCAAGTCCCAGGTCCTGTACGGCATCGACCTCGCCAAGAAGGACATCGCCAAGGCCAGCCGCGCCGTCGTGGTCGAGGGCTACACGGACGTCATGGCCTGCCACCTCGCCGGGGTCACCACGGCCATCGCGACCTGCGGCACGGCCTTCGGCGGCGACCACATCAAGATCCTCCGCCGGCTGCTGATGGACAACGGCTCGGCCCGCGTGATCTTCACCTTCGACGGCGACGCGGCCGGCCAGAAGGCCGCCCTGCGCGCCTTCGAGGACGACCAGAAGTTCGCCGCCGAGACCTACATCGCGATCGCGCCCGACGGCATGGACCCCTGCGAGCTGCGCCTCGCGAAGGGCGACGAGGCGGTCGCCGAGCTGACCGAACCCCGCACCCCGCTCTTCGAGTTCGCCCTCCGCCAGATCGTCGCCCGCTACGACCTGGAGACCCCGGCCGGCCGCGCGTCCGCGCTCGACGAGGCCGCGCCCGTCGTGGCCCGCATCAAGAACAGCGGCGCCCAGCACGAGGTCGCCGTGCAGCTCGCCGGCATGCTCGGCATCCTCGACACCCAGTTCGTCGTCAAACGTGTCGCCCAGCTCGCCCGCTGGGCCCGCGACCGGGGCGGCCAGGGCCCCGCCCCGTCCGCCCAGCGCTCGTCGCAGCCGTACGAGTCCACCGGCCGGCCCCCGTCCGGCCCGGCCCTCACCCTGCGCAACCCGGTCTTCGCCACCGAGCGCGAACTCCTCAAACTGGCCCTCCAGCGCCCGGAGTTGGTCGCCCCCGCCTTCGACGCGTACGGCGTCGACGAGTTCACCGCCGACCAGTACGCGGCCGTCCGCCAGACGATCATCGAGGCGGGCGGCGTCGAGTTCGGCGTCGAGGACCCGCAGGAGTACCTGGTTCGGGTCCGCGAGGCGGCACCCGACGACACGGTGCGCGCCATGGTGACCGAGCTGGCCGTCGAGGCGATCATGCGCAAGACGGTCGACGAGGTGTACGCGGGCGCCCAACTGGTCACCGTCCGCCGCCGGGCCGTCGAACGCCGGGTGCGCGACGTCCAGGGCAGCCTGGCGCGGGCGGCCGCCCAGGGCGACCCGGCCCAGCTGGCGGCCGTACAGAACGAGTTGTGGGTCCTCCAGCAGTACGACCAGGCCTTGCGCGAGCGGGGCGCGGAGGCGCTCTGACGGCGCCCGGGTCGGCGCCCCGGGGGTGAACGTCCCTGGCGCACTTGCCAATCCCACGCCGGAGCCACCCCGTTCCGTACGGCGTTCAAGCGGTTTAGGGGCCTCCCAGCAGCGCACTCGTCCGGCACAGTAACCGTGGGGTCACGGACCGGACGCAAAAAGTCATCGCACGCCCCTCGTGGCGGCTGTGTGTCGTACTCCACACTGGGTTCCGGTGCCTGAGTCCTCGGAGCGCGGCCGACCCGTCCCCCATGGGTCCGAGATCCCCGCGGTTCCACTCGATGAGTACGGGATGGACGGCGGCGGGGCCGCCCGCGCCATCCCAGACGTACCGCTGCCGCACGCCCTGGCAGCGACATTCCTGGAGGTCGCCCCCGTGCAGACCCAGACCCTCGTACAGAACGACACCCGTACGGCCGGTACGGCCATCGGTACCGACGTCTCGGAACCGGACGCGGAGACCGATGTCATCCCGGCGGTGCCGGCCCAGAGCCGCGCCGCGCACCACCCCGAGACGGCACCGGACGGCCCGCCCGGGCTCGAAGAGCCGCCGCCCGCCGTGCTGGAGGTGGTGGAGGTACTGGAGGCAACGGAGGCGGTGGAGGCCGTCGAGACGGCCGAGTCCCCGGAACCCCCCGTCGAACTGCCGCGCACCCGCCCGGACACCAGCGGCCCGTCCTCGGACCTGTTCCGCCAGTACCTGCGCGAGATCGGCCGCATCCAACTGCTCACGGCCGCCGAGGAAGTGGAACTGGCCCGCCGTGTCGAGGCCGGCCTCTTCGCCGAGGAGCGGCTCGGCAGCGCCCCCGACCTCGACACCCAGCTCGCCCTCGACCTCGACAAGCTCGTCGTCATGGGCCGCATGGCCAAGCGCCGCCTGATCGAGGCGAACCTACGGCTCGTCGTGTCCGTGGCGAAGCGGTACGTCGGCCGCGGCCTGACCATGCTCGACCTGGTCCAGGAAGGAAACCTGGGCCTCATCCGGGCCGTCGAGAAGTTCGACTACGCCCGCGGCTACAAGTTCTCCACCTACGCGACCTGGTGGATCCGCCAGGCCATGTCCCGCGCCCTCGCCGACCAGGCCCGCACGATCCGCGTCCCGGTCCACGTGGTCGAACTCATCAACCGAGTCGTCCGCGTCCAGCGCCGCATGCTCCAGGAACGCGGCTACGAACCCACCCCGGACGAGGTGGCCGCCCACCTCGACCTCGCCCCCGAACGCGTCAGCGAGGTCCTCCGCCTCGCCCAGGAACCCGTCTCGCTCCACGCCCCCGTCGGCGAGGAGGACGACGTGGCCCTCGGCGACCTCATCGAGGACGGCGACGCGGCGAGCCCCGTGGAGTCGGCGGCGTTCCTGCTCCTGCGCGAACACCTGGAAGCGGTGCTCTCGACCCTCGGCGAACGCGAACGCAAGGTGGTCCAACTCCGCTACGGCCTCGCCGACGGCCGCCCCCGCACCCTGGAGGAGATCGGCCGCATCTTCGGGGTGACCCGAGAACGCATAAGGCAGATCGAGTCCAAGACCTTGAACAAACTCCGCGACCACGCCTTCGCGGACCAGCTGAGGGGTTACCTGGACTGAGGGGGCGCGCCGTCGGCCGCGGGCCCGGGCGGGGGCTTCTCGCGCGGTTCCCGGAGCCCCTGAAGCAGGGGCGCAGCCCCGTTTTTTCAGGGCGCGGGGAACTGCGCGACCAGCCCCCACCGACCCGCACCCACTCACTCACCCACCCACCCACCCCGCGCGGAGCGCGAAAGGGGGTCAAAGGGGCGCAGCCCCTTGCGGATAAGACGGGTAGGGGCGGCGGGGGCGACCCCTCAGTCCACCTCAGCCACCGCCTCCGCGAACTGCGCCCGATACAGCCGCGCATAAGCCCCACCCGAGGCCAACAACTCCTCGTGCGCCCCCTGCTCCACGATGGCCCCGTTCTCCATCACCAGAATCGTGTCCGCGTCCCGAATCGTCGACAACCGATGCGCGATCACGAACGACGTCCGCCCGTGCGCGAGCTTCGCCATCGCCTTCTGGATCAACACCTCGGTACGGGTGTCCACCGACGACGTCGCCTCGTCCAGCACCAGAATCACCGGATCCGACAAGAACGCCCGAGCGATCGTGACGAGCTGCTTCTCACCCGCACTCACCCCGGTCCCCTCGTCGTCGATCACGGTGTCGTACCCGTCGGGCAACGTCCGGATGAACCGATCCGCGTGCGCGGCCCGAGCCGCCTCCTCGATCTCCCCGCGTGTCACCTTCCGCGACGCCGACGCCCCGTACGCGATGTTCTCCGCGATGGTCCCCCCGAACAGCCAGGTGTCCTGGAGCACCATCCCTATCCCGTCCCGCAGTTCGTCCCGGGACATGGCGGCGACATCGACCCCGTCCAAGGTGATCCGCCCCCCGGTGACCTCGTAGAACCGCATGAGCAGGTTCACCAGGGTCGTCTTCCCGGCCCCGGTCGGCCCCACGATCGCGACCGTGTGCCCCGGCTCGACGACCAGCGACAGATCCTCGATCAGCGGCTTGTCGGCCTCGTACCGGAAGGACACCCCCTCCAGCGCCACCCGCCCCCGCAGTTCCTCGGGCCGCACCCCGGGCACCGCGTCGGCCTCCTGCTCCTCCGCGTCGAGGAGTTCGAAGATCCGCTCGGCGGACGCGACCCCGGACTGCACCAGGTTCGCCATGGACGCGACCTGCGTCAGCGGCATCGAGAACTGCCGCGAGTACTGGATGAAGGCCTGCACATCACCGATGGACAGGGCCCCCGAAGCGACCCGCAGCCCGCCCACCACCGCGACCAGCACATAGTTGATGTTCGACACGAAGAACATCAGCGGCTGCATGATCCCGCTGTTGAACTGGGCCTTGAACCCGGCCTCGTACAACCGCTCGTTCTCCTCGGCGAACTGCTGCGCCGACTCCTCCTGCCGCCCGAACACCTTCACGAGCGTGTGCCCGGTGTACATCTCCTCGATGTGCGCGTTGAGCTTCCCGGTGACCCGCCACTGCGCGACGAAGTGCGGCTGCGACCGCTTGCCGACCCGCGTGGCCACCAGGAACGACACCGGTACGGTCACCAGCGCGACCAGCGCCAGCAGCGGCGACACCCAGAACATCATCACCAGCACACCGATGATGGTGAGCAGCGAGTTCACGAGCTGCCCCATCGACTGCTGGAGCGTCTGGCCGATGTTGTCGATGTCGTTGGTCGCCCGGCTCAGCACCTCACCGCGCTGCCGCTTGTCGAAGTACGACAGCGGCAGCCGCGACAGCTTCGCCTGAAGCTCCTCGCGCATGTGGAAGACGGTCCGGTTGATCGCCCGGTTGGAGAGCCGGGTGGCCGCCGCCATCAGCAGCCCGGCGACCAGGAAGATGCCGAGGGCAACCAGAAGAACCGTGCCGACGGCGTCGAAATCGATGCCCTTGCCCGGCGTGAAGTCGGTGCCCGCCAGCATGTCGGCGACCCCGCCGTCCCCGCGCTCGCGCATGGACTCCAGGACCTCGGCCTTGGTGGCGCCCGCCGGCATCTCCCGCCCGATCACACCCGCGAAGACGAGGTCGGTCGCCTTGCCGAGGATCCACGGCCCGAGCACCGACAACCCGACACTGAGCACGGCGCACACGACCATCGCGTACATCGTGAACCGCTCGGGCCTGAACTGTGCGAGCAGCCGCTTCCCGGACCCCTTGAAGTACATGGAGTGCTGATCGGGGGCCCCGGCCCCCGCCATCCGTGCCAACGGCCCGGCCATCAGGCTGCCTCCGCTTCCGTGAGCTGGGAGAGGACGATCTCCCGATAGGTCTCGTTCTCCGCCATCAGCTCGTGGTGGCGTCCGGTGCCGACGACCCGGCCCTCGTCGAGGACGACGATCCGGTCGGCGTCCCGGATGGTCGCCACCCGCTGGGCGACGATCACCACGGTCGCGTCGGCGGTCTCCCGCCCCAGCGCCGCCCGCAGCGCGGCATCCGTCGCGTAGTCGAGCGCGGAGAACGAGTCGTCGAACAGATAGATCTCCGGCCGCTGCACCAGCGTCCGCGCGATCGCGAGCCGCTGCCGCTGTCCGCCGGACACATTCGTCCCGCCCTGCGCGATGGGCGAGTCCAGCCCGTTCTCCAGCCGCTCGACGAACTCCTTGGCCTGCGCCACCTCCAGCGCGTGCCACAGCTCCTCGTCGGTGGCGTCCGGATTGCCGTACCGCAGGTTCGTCGCCACGGTCCCCGAGAACAGATACGGCTTCTGCGGCACCAGACCCACGGTCTTCGCCAGCAGCTTCGGATCGAGCGTCCGTACGTCGACGCCGTCCACCAGCACCTCGCCCTCGGTGACGTCGAACAGCCGGGGCACCAGCCCGAGCAGCGTCGACTTCCCGCTGCCCGTGGACCCGATGACGGCGGTCGTCTCACCGGGCCGCGCCACGACCTCGATCGACCTGAGCACCGGCTCCTCGGCACCCGGATAGCGGAAGCCCGCACCCCGGACCTCCAGGAACCCGTGCCGCCGCAGTTCCCGTACGGGCTCGACCGGCGGCACCACGCTCGTGTCGGTGTCCAGCACCTCCTGGATGCGCTCGGCGCACACCTCCGCGCGCGGCATCATCATGAACATGAAGGTGGCCATCATCACAGCCATCACGATCTGCATCAGATAGGCGAGGAACGCGGTGAGCGCACCGATCTGCATCCCGCCGCTGTCGATCCGATGGGCGCCGAACCAGACCACCGCGATCGACGACAGATTGATGACCGTCATCACGATCGGGAACATCAGCGCGAGCATCCGCCCGGTTCCCAGGGATACGTCCGTCAGCTCGACGTTCGCCTTCCGGAACCGGTCCTTCTCGTAGTCGTCCCGCACGAAGGCCCGGATGACCCGGTTGCCGGTGATCTGCTCCCGCAGCACCCGGTTCACCGTGTCCAGCCGCTCCTGCATCGTGCGGAACAGGGGGCGCAACCGGCGCACGATCAGGCTGACGGAGACACCGAGCACCGGTACGACGGCGAGCAGCACCCCCGACAACGGCACATCCAGCCCGAGCGCCAGCACGATGCCGCCGACACACATGATCGGCGCCGACACCACCAGCGTGAACGTCATGAGCACCAGCATCTGCACCTGCTGCACATCGTTCGTGGTCCGCGTGATCAGCGACGGGGCCCCGAAGTGACCGACCTCACGCGCCGAGAACGACTGCACCCGGTCGAACACGGCAGCCCGGATGTCCCGGCCGACCGCCGACGCGGTGCGGGCGCCGTAGTACACGGCCCCGATGTTGCACACGACCTGCACCAGCGAGATCCCGACCATCAGCGCGCCGAAGGACAGGATGTAACCCGTGTCCCCCTCCACCACGCCCTGGTCGATGATGTCCGCGTTCAGCGTGGGCAGGTAGAGCGTGGCGCACGTCTGCACGAACTGCAGCAGCACCAGCAGGATGATCGGTGTCCGGTAAGGACGGAGATGACTTCTCAGCAATCGTATGAGCACGCGAGATCTCTCGGAGTCGAGGACGGGGTTCGGGACGCACCACCCCCCATCGTCGAACACTCCACCTGCGTTACCTCAACCGAATTAACCCGATGGTGAAGCTCTCATGCCCAGTCTTTGCAGCTGGGGGCGCGTCCGAAGTCTTTAGGGGCGCGGGGAACTGCGCGATCAGCCACAACGCGCCCGCAGCCGCGCACTCACCCGACCAGGCACCCCATCAGGCGCGAAACGCCCCCGGATGCGTCTGCTCCCGCACCGCGACGTACTGCTGCCGAACCGCCTGCCCCACAGCCAACTCGTCCCCGGGATCCAGCACCTGCGCCGCCGCCCCAGGCCACATCGGCGGCGTACGCGGATCGAGCGTCCCCTGCGAGACCCCGAGCGCCCACGCGGCCTGCCGCGCCGCGCCCACCGCCGCGTAGTCCGCCGGCTGCGGCACCACCACCTGCACTCCGAACAGCGCCGGCGCCGCCGCCTGCACGGCCGGCAGCTCCGCCGCCGCGCCCAGCAGGAAGATCCGCCGCACGTCGACCCCTCGCCCGCGCAGCACGTCCAGCGCGTCCGCGAGCCCGCACAGCATGCCCTCGAACGCGGCCCGCGCGAAGTGCTCCGGCTTCATCGACTCCCGTCGCAGCCCGGCCAGCGTCCCCGCCGTGTGCGGCAGATTCGGTGTCCGCTCGCCCTCCAGATAGGGCAGCATCACCAGCCCGTGCGACCCCGGCGTCGACTTCATCGCCAGATCGGACAGCCCCTCCAGATCGGCCACCCCGAGCAGTTCGGCGGCCCCGCGCAACGTCCGTACGGCGTTCAGCGTGGTGACGACCGGCAGATGCATCCCCGTGGCATCGGCCAGCGAGGTGATCATCCCGGAGGAGTCGACGAGCGCCGTGGTGTGGACGGCCATGACGGACCCGGAGGCCCCCAGCGACACCACCGCGTCCCCGAGCCCGATGCCGAGCCCGAACGCGGCGGCCATGGTCTCACCGGTGCCGGCGGAGATGAGGAGCCCCTCCGGCGTCGTACCGGCGGCGTCCGAGGGCCCGAGCACCTCGGGAAGCATGACCTGATGCCCGAGCGCCATCTCGACGAGATCCGTGCGGTACTGCCCGGTCGCCGCGTTCCAGTACCCGGTCCCCGACGCTCCGCCCCGGTCCGTGGTCCTTCTGACCGGCCGCCCCAGCAACTGCCAGACCAGCCAGTCGTGCGCCTGCAGCAGTACGGCCGTCCGCATCGCGGCATCCGGTTCCGTACGGCTCATCCAGCGCAGCTTGGTCACCGGCTGCGCCGCCCCCGGTACGCATCCGACGGCCTCCGCCCAGGCGCCGCGCCCCCCGAGCGCGTCGACGAGGTCGGCCGCCGCGACCTGGGTCCGCTTGTCACCGCCGACCATGGCCGGGCGCACGCTGTTGCCCTGGGCGTCCAGCGCGATCAGCCCGTTCTGCTGGGACGACACCCCGATCGCCTGCACGCCCTCCAGCAGCCCGCCGGTGGCCGCCTCCCCCAGTGACAGCAGCCACGCCTGCGGATCGACATCGGACGGGCGTCCCCCGCCCTCCGCCGGCTCCAACGGGTGCGGGGCATACCCCTGCCTGAGCACGGCCCCTGTGTCCGAGTCACAGACGACAATGCGCGTAAAATCGGGCGAACTGTCCAGCCCGGCGACTATCCCCATGACAGAAATTCTGCCGCACGGGAAGCAGTGGGGGCGCCGCGCGTCGCTCCGGCCGGGCTGATGCGGTCCCTATGTATTACTGGTACCCCAGTCGTCTCCGGCGGAGCCGTTCGCGTTGCGTTCGCGCAGCGAGCGGACCCGCTCGGCGACCAGGTCGGGCACGCGGTCCCCGACCTTCTCGCTGACCACGTGGTACGCCTTGCCCGCGTAGACGCGCCCCTGCTGGGCGGCCGACTCGGCGGTGTTGCGCACGGCGGGGTTCTGCGCGACCTGTCGCGCGGACTTCTTCAACTGCTCGTAGCGTTCCCGTCCGGCCTTCGTGCCGAGCACGTAGCCCAGGGCCAGTCCGGCAAAGAACGTGAGCCGATAGCGCATGGCAGCCACCCTTCCCTTACGTCTGCGTCGGTTCCTTGCGTTGCCCTGCGTGGGCGACGGGCGCGGGGGATACCGATTGGCGGAGCACCCCCCTGCTTGCGCTAATGTATGTGTCGCAGCGAGCGCACGCCCCCTGGCGAATACCCAGGGAGGTACGTTCGATGCAACGAGGCAATCCTCCGTAGCTCAATTGGCAGAGCAGCCGGCTGTTAACCGGCAGGTTACTGGTTCGAGTCCAGTCGGGGGAGCTTCGATCTTCCGTAGCTCAATTGGCAGAGCAGCCGGCTGTTAACCGGCAGGTTACTGGTTCGAGTCCAGTCGGGAGAGCAGACGAAGAAGGACCCCGTCGGGGTCCTTTTTCATGTCCGGGGGAACCGCGTGCACCGCCCCGAAGTCCTCAAGGTCAAGAAGCGCATGCGAAGGCCGACCATCCGAAGCAGGAGATCGTATGAGCGGCTATGCTGCGGCAGACGGCGCGCACACATGTACGCGACACGCCGTACGGGGCGGTAGCTCAGCCGGTTAGAGCAGCGGACTCATAATCCGTCGGCCGTGGGTTCGAGTCCCACCCGCCCCACCAGGCAGGTCTGTGACCTGCGGAAACGTCTCAGCGGGCGTGCGGATTCAGGGCTTTGGGCCCGGATTGAATCCGCTGCTCGTGAGTTCAAGGGCGTTGTGACCGGCGTCGGTTGGCGCTCTGACTTGCATGGACGTATCAGCCGACTGTCGGCGCAAGCCGCCGCGGGTGGACTCTGCGAGCGGGCGGTGTGGTGGCGGGCCACCGGGGTACTGGGCGACTTCCTGACAGATCAAGCCGGCCCAGCGCCATGCCGGTGACCACGAACGTCATCCAGGTGATCGCCGGGTAGAAGCCGGTGAGCAGGAAGTCGAGCACACCCACGCCGGAGAGGCGCGCGATCGGGTCGTAGGCGTCGATGGTGTTCACGATCGATTCGCTGAGCAGCGCCCGCAGGCAGTACGCCACCTGCGGCGCGATGAGCGCGAGCGCGACCGCGATGGTCGCGAGGGTCCTGGCCCGCAGCCGCAGCAGGGGCAGGGCCAGCAGGAAGTACACCGCGTAGAAGTTGATGATGACGCCGCCGCCGAAGTCGGTCATCGCCAGCGCGGTGCCCACCACGAGCAGGATCACGGCCCGGATCACGATCCTGGCCTTCGCCTGTCGGCCGGCCAGTCCGGTCTTCGGCTCCAGGCGGCCGGCGATCAGCACCAGCGAGAATCCGGCGAGGGTGGCGAACAGAGCCGAGGCCCGGCCGCTCGCCAGCCAGACGAACCAGGTGCCCGCGCCGTCGCCGGAGGTGGGGAAGGGATTGAAGGGGCCGACGTGCACGGCGAACATTCCGAACACGGCCACGGCACGGGCGAGGTCCACTCCGACCAACCGCGCGGTCGACGAAGGGCGTTTCGTCGCCGTGCCGGACTCGGGTGCGGGTAAGGGCTGGGCAGGCGCCTTCTTGGCGCTTTCGATCTCGGTCACCGGGACAACCTTGCCGAGGCGGGGGCGGTCGACCATCCGCCGGGCTTCAGGAGGTCCCCCGCCGGTCGGCCGGCCGGTCCCCTCCGATCGGCGGGGGCCCGGTCTCGGTCGTACAGGCACGCCTGCGGTGGTCAAGCTGGTCGCCGCGATGCCGCGGGTCGGCAGGCTCACCACGAGCCGGCGGTTCTTCCGCTCCGCCTGAAGGCCGAGCGGCGTCACTTCGCATCGATGTTGATCACGCAGGCGGGTGGCGGGGTGACGTCCGAACTCGCGTCGGAACGGCATCCGTGGGAAGTGACCCACCCCGATGTGTCTTATCGGATGTGTCGGGCCAGTCCGGTCGCCCTGCCCATCAGCCATTCGAGCGGCCCTCGCTTTACGAAGCGGGACCAGAGGGTGGCGAGGACGGTGACGGACGCGATGAGGCCTAGCAGGACGTACAGCGGCGGGACGGCCGATGTCTCGGTGTCCAGGAGCCAGATGGCGACGATGTGGTAGACGTACGCCGTCAGTGACATCGAGCCGACCGCGATGACGGGTTTGGCCAGGCGGCGCAGCCGGGGGAAGGCGTCCATGGCGGCCAGGCACGCGGTGATCACCAGGGTCGCCACCCCCGTGGCGGCCATGATGGACAGGGTCGCCTCGCTGTGCGGGGCCGAGGCCAGCATTCCGGCGGGGGTGTCGCCGAAGATGCCGATGCTGTCAGGTGATACGGACGACGCGGACGACATGCCCGGCCCCTCTTCGGCTTTCCGGACGGCTTCGGCGGCACCGGGTACGAGACGCACCGCAAGCCAGGAGCCGCCGTAGCCAGTGACGGCGAGGGCGACGCCGGTGAGGGCCAGGCGTATCCGGACGGACGTGGCAGCCAGGTCGCAGCGGGCGAGAGCCATTCCGGCGATCACGAACGGGACCCAGGTCAGGGCCGGATAACCGCCGGTGAAGAACAGCGAGACGGGGCCGTCGGCCTGGCCGTAGGAGAGGAACACGCGGCCGCCGACCACCGGCTTCAGCGCGTACAGCAGCTGCGGACCCACCAGGGCCCATCCTGCGGCGATCAACGCCAGTGGCTTGGCGCCCAGCCGGTACAGCGGCAGCACGAGCAGGAAGAACAGTCCGTAGAAGGCGAGGATCGGCACGACCGGGGTGCCCGTCAGGGTCAGGGCGGTGCCAAGGGCCAGCAGGATCACGGCCCTGATGATCACCTTGGCGCGGGCCTGGCGGCCGGCCAGGCCCGTCTTCGGTGTGCGGCGGCCGGTGATGAGGGCGACCGCGAAGCCGGCCAGGACGGCGAACAGGGCGGAGGAGCGGCCTTGCGCCAGCTCCATCAGGAAGCCGATGACCCCGCCCTGGCTGGGGGCGGGGCCTACGTGGACCGCGTACATGCCGAAGACGGCCAGGCCGCGGGCCAGGTCCAGCCCTATCAGCCGGCCCACGCCGGGCGCACCGGTCGAGGGCTCGCTGCGCTCGCGTTCGGGGGACGGCGCGTCGGCCGTAAGCGGCGGGGAGTCCGGGTGATGGGTCATGGCCCTCAGGCTGGAGACCCGGGCCGATCATGGACTATCCGGCAGAAGGCTGCCGTGTCCCTGCCGAGTGGTGGGTGCTACCCCGCCGTGTGGCTGGAGCTGCCGCTCGCCGAGCCGTAAGAGCTCTACGTGGCTTTAGGGTCGAGGCGGCATGGGCCGGACGGCATGAACGAAGGTGAGGCGGAGCGCGTGATCCGGGTAGTGGTGGTCGACGACGAGGCACTGGTCCGCTCGGGCTTCGAACTCATTCTGGGCGCGTCCGAGGACATCGAGGTCGTCGCGACCGCGAGCGGCGGCCACGCGGTGGAGGCCGTCCGGCGGGAGCGGCCGGACGTGGTGCTGCTGGACATCCGGATGCCGGACGTCGACGGGCTCACCGTCCTGCGCGAGCTGCGCACGATGCCGGACCCCCCGGTGGTGGCGATGCTGACCACGTTCGACGCCGACGAGTACATCCTCACCGCGCTGAACTCCGGTGCGGCCGGTTTCCTGCTCAAGGACACGGAGCCGGAGCAGCTTGCCCACCTGGTGCGGACCCTGGTCGCGGGCGGCGTGGTGCTGTCGCCCAAGGCGTCGCGGACGCTGCTGCACAGTCACCCCGGCACCGAGGCGGCCGTCGACGAGGAGGCCGCGCGGGTCCGGCTGCTCACCGCGCGGGAGCGCGACGTCCTCGTCCTGGTGGCGGAGGGGCTGTCGAACGCCGACATCGGGGCGCGTATCCACCTGGGGGCGGGCACGGTGAAGGACCACGTCAGCGCGATCCTCACCAAGCTGCGGGTGACGAGCCGGGTGCAGGCCGCGCTGCTGGCGCAGCGGGCCGGGCTGCTCGACGAGCGCCCACCGTCGAAGGCCGGCCGATGAGCCGTGCACGTGCCGTGTGGCAGCGGGTTCCCGCGCCGGTCGTCGACATCGTCCTGGTGACGGTGGCGGCCGTGGACGTGCTGGTGGTGAACATGTGGGAGCACACGCGTCCCGAGGTCACGCTGGCCGCGGTCGGCTGCGCCGCGTTGGCGTTCCGGCGCAGGTTCCCGCTCGGCGTCTTCCTGCTCACCCTGCCCATCGCGCTGATGCAGGATGTCGCCGTCGCTGTGCTCGCGGCGCTGTTCACGCTGGCCGAACGCTCCCGCAACCGCCGTCTCCTCGCGGTGTGCGTCGTCCTGGCCGCCGTCGCGAGCAGTACTCCGTGGCCCCTGGCCGAGGCGGACCGGACCATGACGCTGGTCTTCTTCGTGTACGGCCTGGCAACGAGCGTCGCCCCGGTCCTCTTCGGCCAGCTTCTCCAGGCACGACGGGACCTGGCGCGGCGGCTGGTCGAGGTCGAGGAGGCCAGGGAGCACGAGCGGACCCTGCACGCCCAGGCCGTGCTCGCCCGCGAACGCGCCCAGCTGGCCCGCGAGATGCACGACGTGGTCTCCCACCAGGTCAGCCTCATCGCCGTACGGGCCGGGGCGTTGCAGGTCGCCGCGCGGGACGCGGACGCCAAGGAGGCCGCCCGCACGATCCGTTCGCTGAGCGTCACGACCCTCGACGAGCTGCGCACCATGGTCACGCTGCTGCGCGCCTCCGGCGGCAGATCCACCGAGCTGACGCCGCAGCCCACCTTGGCCGACCTGCGCAAACTGGTGGAATCCAGCGGCACTCACACGGAGCTGACGGGTGAGCTGCCGCCCACCGTGGGCACACCCGCCCAACGCGCCCTTTACCGCACGGTTCAGGAGGCGCTGACCAACGTCCGCAAGCACGCCCCCGGCGCCAACGCTCGCGTCGAGCTGTGGCAGGACGGGGACGGTATCGGAGTGACCGTCACCAACACCCCTCCCACGCGCCCCTCCCTCTCCTTGCCCGGTTCGCAGCAGGGCTTGGTCGGCCTGCGGGAACGGGCCGAGATCCTGCACGGCTCCCTGGAGGCGGGCCCTACTGCTCAGGGCGGCTACCGGGTGCGGCTGAGGGTTCCCCTGAGCGCGGACTGAGATGCTGATCTGTCGGCTCGGCTGCGGCCCGGGAGGCGAGCAGGCCCCAGCCGAGGAGCAGGACGGTGTTGATTCCGAAGGCGACGTACTCGATGCCGCCCGAGTCACCTCGCCGAACTGCGTGAGCGCGGCAACGGCCGAACTCGACACCAGGAGCCCGTACACGCCGCCGAACAGCGCAGTCGGCTGGGCCAGCCAGTCCCATAGCCCACGTCTGCAACGGATGGCGGACTCGGTGCGCATAGGCGGCCGACAGTGGACGACCGGACAACCCTGCGTGTGGTGGGTCATCGCGCGGGGGCCAGGAGCTGGGTGGCTGCCAGCCGCGCGTACAGCCGGTCCTGGTCCACCAGTTCCTCATGGGTGCCCACGGCCCGGACCCGGCCGGCGTCCATGACGACGATCCGGTCGGCGCCTGTCACCGTCGACAGGCGGTGGGCCACCACCAGCACGGTGGTCTCCCGGGCCACGTCCGTGATGACGTCCCGCAGCGCGAGCTCGTTGACGGCGTCGAGTTGCGAGGTCGCCTCGTCCAGGAGCAACAACCGGGGCTTGCGGAGCAGGGCGCGGGCGATGGCGATGCGCTGCCGCTCGCCGCCCGACAGCTTCGAGCCGCGGTGGCCGACCGGGGTGTCCAGGCCGTGGGGCAGACGCTCGACAAGGGTGTCGAGCTTCGTGCGGGCCAGGACGTCGCGGAGGGCGTCGTCCGTCGCGCCGGGCTCCGCGAAGACCAGGTTCTCCCGTAGCGTGCCGGCCAGCACCGGGGCGTCCTGCTCGACGTATCCGATGGCGGACCGCAGGTGAGGCAGCGACCAGTGCCGTACGTCCTTGCCGTCGACCAGGACCCGGCCACCGGTGGCCTCGTGGAACCGCTCGATGAGCGCGAAGATCGTCGACTTGCCCGCACCCGAGGGGCCCACGAAGGCCGTCATCCCGGCACCCGGTACCTCGAAACGCACCCGCTGATGGACGTACGGCTGGCCCGGGCGGTAGCGGAAGGACACGTCCTCGAAGCGGACCGACGCCGGACCCGGCGCGGCTGTCCCCTGCCGGGGCAGGGCGTCCGCCTGCCGAGCGGGCGATTCCGTCGAGAGGCGTTCCACGGCCGCGATGCGGGAGACCGCGGCCGCCCCCTCCTGATAGGAGGTCACGGCGTCGACCAGCCTGGACACCGGCTCGATCAGATAGAAGAGGTACAGCAGGAAGGCGATGAGGGTGGACACGGGGATCTCCCCGGACGCCACCCGCGCCCCGCCGACCGCGAGCACCGCGAGAAAGGCCAGCTGTACGGCGAGTTCGTCGGCCGAGCCCGCCACGGCCTCCCACTTCGCGCTCTTCACACCGTGCCGCCAGGCCCGCCGTGCCGCCGCCTCCACCCGGGCGGTCTCCCGCTCCTCGGCACCGGACGCCTTCACCGTGCGAAACGCCCCGAGAGACCGCTCCAATCCGACGGAGATCTCCCCGACCGCCTCCTGCGACCGCTCGGTGGCCCGCGCGATCTGTGGCATCACCAGCGCGGCGGCCCCACCGACCAACACGATGACACCGAGCGTCACACCCAGCAGCACGACGTCCAGGAACGCCATCACCACGACCGCCGCGACGAAGGCCACCGCGCCGGTGGCCGCGGAGACGACCGCCTGGGTGCTGACCGCCCGCAGCAGCGTGGTGTCCGAAGTGACCCGGGACATCAGATCACCCGGCGGGATCCGCTCCCACTCCGAGACCCGCAACCGCAACAGCCGCCCCACCAGGGTGCGCCGCGCGGCCAGGACCACCGACTCCGCCGTCCGCTCCAGCACATACGCGCCGAACGCCTCGACCGCCGTGCCCAGCACCACCAGAACGGTGAGCGCGATCAGGATCCCGGCGATGGTCTCACCCGAGGCCAGCCGGTCCACCAGCGCCTTCGTGGCCAGCGGCTGCAGCAGCCCCCCGGCGGCCCCGACCAGGGCGCACAACAGACCGAGGGCGACCGCCCACCGGTGCGGCCGCACATACGCGCCCAGTGCCTTGATCGTCTCCCGGGCGGACAGGGACGGCTCATCTGTCTGGGACGGCTCATCTGTCGGGGACGGCTCATCCGTCGTCGGAGCGGATGCGGTGTTCACGAAGTTCCCTTCTTCTGCGGTGTCGCGGCGTCACAACCCGGTACGCGGGCCGAAGTGCCGGGGCATTCCTCGCGCTCCTTGTGCCGGCGCGGTCTGCCTTGCCTCCAGCCTTCAAGCCCGGCCGCCACGCGCCCATCCGGCAACCGTCGGGTCCACCCCCGCCGAGTGGCCGAACAACACCGCCCGTCCGGTCGCGCCGGACCGACCGGTCAGGACGAGACTCCGCCTGTCGGCAGGGCGGTACCCGCCGATCGGCGGGGGAGAGCCCGAAGACTGCCGGATGGTCCGCCCTTGGACTTCCACGCGAGGTTCTCCGTATGACACAGACACAGCCGCCGCAGGAGACATCAGCTCCGCAGGAGAACTCGCCTCCGCCGCCCCAGACCTCCCCCGAGTCCCCGGCCTCGCCCGGTCCCTCGATGGGACGCCTCGTCGGGGTGGACCTGGCCCGCGCGCTGGCGGTGTTCGGCATGTACGTCGTGCACATCGGCCCCCCGCTGTCCGCCACGACCGGCGTCGCCAGCTGGATCCGCTACATATCGGACGGCCACTCGTCGGTCCTGTTCGCCACCCTCGCCGGGTTCTCCCTGATGCTGCTCGCCGGCCGCCGCGAGCCCAAGACCGGCCTGGCGGGCCGGCAGGCGAGGGCCCGCATCGCGATCCGCGCCGTGATCCTGCTGGCGCTGGGCACCGTGATGGCGATGGAGTACGGGGGCGTGATCATCCTCGGCTTCTACGGCGTCTACTTCCTCCTCGCCCTGCCCCTGGTGCGACTGAGCGCCAGGACCCTCGCGATCATCGCGGCCGCGTTCGCCCTCGTCACACCGCAGCTGGCGTTCGCCCTCACCTCGCTGCTGACCCCGTCGGTCCAGCAGAGCATCAACACCTACGACCCGCTCCGCCACCTCGGCGAGGTCGGCGTCCTCGATCTGCTGCTCACCGGCTTCTACCCGGCGCTCACCTGGATGTCGTTCGTCATCGCGGGCATGGCGCTGGGCCGCCTCGACCTCTCCTGCGGCACCATCCAGAAGCGCCTGGCCGCGCTCGGCGCCACCCTCACCGCTGCCGCCTACGGCATGTCCCTGCTGCTCGCCGGCAAGGGCGCGTTGCGGAGCCTCGCGGAAGACGGGCCGTCGTCCGGCGGCTCCGGTTCGATGCCCAGCGGCAGCGGTTCGATGCCCAGCGGCAGCGGTTCGATGCCCACTGATGCGGGGTCGTTCCCCGACATGCCCGCGTCGTTTCTTCTGAAGGCCGGGCCGCACAGTGGCACCACGTTCGACATCATCGGCAGCGTCGGAATCGCGATCCTCGTGATCGTGGGCGCGACGGTGGCGATGGACCGCCTGCCGCGACTGCGCCGCCTGGCCAAGCCGGTCATCGCCGTGGGCACCATGTCCCTGACCGCCTACGTCGGCCACTTCCTCGCACAGACCGCATTTGCCACGCCCGCCGGAACCGGCACCCAGCAGTCCTGGCTGCCCCTGATCATGTACGTCCTCGGAGCCATCCTGTTCGCCGCGATCTGGTCCCGCTTCTTCCGCCGCGGCCCCCTGGAGTACCTGCTCAACGCCGCCACCAAGCCTGCGAAGCGCATCCGATGAGACTCGGGGCCGGGGTGGACTGAGGCGCCAAACGTCTTCTGAGCTGGGAAACAGCCAGGATGGGCACTGATCGACAAGGGCACCTTCTGACCGGCGGCTTCGCCGGGCTGGGCAGCAGTCCGGACGGTCCGGGGCGCTTCGGCAGCCGAGGCGCTCCCGGGCCGTTTCCGTGTTCCTCCGGCGATGCTGCCGCCGCATTCCGGTCGTCCTCTCGGCGCTCGGGCCGGCGTGACAAAATGGGGTCACTGTTCGTTCGCCGCCCCTGGCCCTGTCTCTGTTCCCGCACTGATCCTCCGAGGTTGAAGCCGTGACCAAGTCCGTGGCCCGCGAGCCGATGCGCCGTAATTCGCGGTCCAACCGGGCGCGCATCCTGGCCACGGCCCGTGAGGAGTTGGGACGCAACCCCGACATCACGCTGGAGGAGCTGGCGCGGGCCGCCGGGGTCGTCCGGCGGACTCTCTTCGGTCACTTCCCGGGGCGGGCCGCGCTGTTGGAGGCCCTCGCCGAGGAGGCCGCCGACACGCTGCGGAGCGCGGTGGAGGCCGGGCCCGCGCCGACGGAGCCGGCCGAGCGGGCGCTGGCGCAATTCGTCTTCACCATCTGGCCCGTGGGGGACCGTTACCGCATGCTCCTGGCGCTGGCCCGGCGGGACCTCGGCTCCGAGCGCGTCGCCGAGGTGCTGGCGCCGGCCCGTGAGGCGGTCGCGGCCATCCTGTCGCGGGGGCAGCGGGACGGTGTCTTCCACTCCCATCTGCCGCCCGCCGTGCAGAGCGCCGGCCTGGAGGCGATGCATGTCGCCCTCCTGGAGGCCGTCAACACCGGCGCGTTGGAGGACCACGGGCACCGGATCGCCATCGCCACCCTCATCGCCGCCGGCGTGCCCGAGAAGCGGGCGGGCGAGGTGGTCGAGGAGGTCGCCATGGCCATGGGAACGTCCCCTCAGGCCGCCGACGCCGACGCCCAGGCCGACGACCTGTCGTAGCGCCGGTGCCAGTGCCGGCGCCCGACAGTCAGGAGCCCTCGGCCGTTCGTGGACGGTCGAGGGCTCTTCGGTGTGCGGGGCCGCTCAGGTCGATTCAGGTCGATCCGTTCGGCGCGGTGTCGCGGGGCTTGCTGGTGTCGCGGGTGTCGTCGGGATGGAAGGTGACCGACTTGCCGGAGAAGTGGGCGGTGAGGCCCTTCGGGGTGGGGGTGACCGAGCGGAGGTGGAGGCCCTCGGGGATGTCGCGGAGGGCGATCGGCTCGGCGAAGACCTTGTCGAGCAGCTTCGCGCCGCTCTCCGGCAGGGCGACGCGGCCCGCGATCTCGAAGTTCTTGAAGGCGATGCGGTTGCCGGAGGCCACCGAGACGGTCGTCGTCGCGGTGACCTCGAAGCCGAGGGACGTCAGGACGCGGGCGCGGATCCGGTTCGTGCCGTAGCCCTGGGAGACCTCCAGGCCGAGGGTGTCCGACAGGTCGGCGTACGACAGGAAGGCGGTCGCCTCCGCGGACCGCGCACGGGCCTCGCTGTCGTCGTCGGACTTCGTCAGTCCGTCCAGTTCCAGGGCGAGTTCGGCCACCGGCAGCGGGCGGTCGGAGCCCTCGGCGGGGATGTCGTGCGCCGTGATGTCCACCTGGTCCAGGGTGCCGGAGGCCGCCTGCGCCAGTACGGGGAAGCCGTGGACCTCGACATCGGGCCGGGCGGGTGTGTCCATGCCCTCCTGGAACGCCTGGGCCGTACGGGATTCGATGCGCGCGGCCACGGCCCGGTCGACCGCGACGGGGACGAGAGCCAGGGCGGCCAGCGAGGCGGCGGCGACGGCGAGGGGGCGTCGGCGCCAACGGCGGGTGCGGGGTGCGGAGTCGGCGCCCCAGGCCGTCCGGCGGATGTGGGGAGGCGGCGGGCCCTGCGGCTCGTATGCCGAGCCGTCGCCGGGCTCGTACGAGTAGTCGTAGCCGGGGTTGTAGTCGTACTCCGGCCGGGATCTGCTCATGAGTCCTCCTGTAGAGGGGGCGGAGTCAGGGGAGTTGGAGGGAGTCAGGGGTTTCGGAGGGGCCGTGGGTGGCGACCCGGGTTCGTAGGCCGTCGACCGTCGTGGCGGCGGTGTCGGGGGCGACTCCGGCGGCGATCAGGGCGGCGGTGGCGGCGCTGGTGCCGTCGTCGGACCAGATGCCGCGGTTGACGCAGTCGAGCAGGGTCAGCAGATGGGCCTCGATGGCCCGGCTGAGCGGGTCGGGCGGGACCGTTGTCTGGAAGGTGCCCTGTCGCTGGCCGTGGGCGAGGACCGCGGTGACCAGGTCGCGGGCCGGGGCCAGCAGTTGGTTGACGCGGTCGGGGCCGAGGTCCTGGCGGGCCAGCCGGATGAGGGTGCGGAAGCGGTCGCCGACCGGCCACAGGGTGAGGACGAGCCGCGCCAGGTCGGTCGCGGCGTCGGAGGTCGCGGGGTGGCAGGTCGCGGCGGGGGCGGCCGTGACCGCGAGCCGGATCGCCTCGGCGGCCTCCGCCGCCAGGCCCTCCACGAGCGCGGCCCGGCCGGCGAAGTGGACGTAGACCGTGCGCCGGGCCACACCCGCGGCTCCGGCTATGTCCTCAAGACGGCTGTCGGGGTCGCGGGTCAGCTCCCGCCGGGCCGCCTCCAGGATCCGGGCGCGGGTGGCGCGCGAGTCCCGGCGCAGCGGTGGATGCGGCGGGGGATACGGGGTCGGGGGCGGCGGCGTGGCGTACGGCGTCGAGGCGTGCGGCAGCGGGGGCGGTGTTCGTGCTGGTCGGCGGGTCACATCGGCACCTCGGGGATCGGGCGAGGGGAGGGGATAGCGCGATAGTTGCACACCAGTGGGCAATAAACTAGTCTGCACATCGATGGGCAATTAAGTGTTGCCGCTCGTCCTCCCCGTCCCCTTTAGGAGCTTTCGATGCCCTTCCTCGCGACCACCCCCGTGGAGAAGATGACCGGGCCGTACGCACGGCGCTGGTGGGCGCTGCTCGTGCTGTGCCTGAGCCTGCTGATCGTGGTGATGGCGAACACCTCGCTGATCGTGGCCGCCCCCGACATGACCACCGACCTGGGCCTGAGCAGCAGCGATCTGCAGTGGGTCGTCGACGGCTACACCGTCCCGTACGCGGCGCTGATGCTGGTGCTGGGCTCGATAGGCGACAAGTACAGCCGGCGCGGCGCGCTGATCACCGGCCTGGTGATCTTCGCGGGCGGTTCGGTGATGGGCAGCCTGGTCGACGAGACCTCGCTGGTCATCGCGGCCCGCGCGATCATGGGTGTCGGCGCCGCGGTCGTGATGCCGGCCACGCTGTCGCTGCTGGTCGCGACCTTCCCGCGCGGTGAGCGGGTCAAGGCGATCACCGCCTGGACCGCGACCTCGGGGCTGGCCATCGCCGTCGGCCCGCTGGTGGCCGGCTGGCTCCTTGAGGACCACGCCTGGGGCTCGACCTTCCTGATCAACGTGCCGATCGCCCTCGTCGCCGTCGTCGGCGCGCTCGCCCTGGTGCCGCCGTCGAAGGCGGAGGGCATGGGCCGGATCGACTACGTCGGTGGTCTGCTGTCGATGGTCTCCGTCGGCTCCCTGGTGTACGCGGCCATCGAGGGCCCGCACTTCGGCTGGGGCGCCGGCCCCGTCACCGCGGCCGTGGTCGCCGGGGTGGGCTTGCTGGCCTTCGTCGTCTGGGAGTTGCGGCACCCGCACCCGATGCTGGACGTCCGCAAGTTCGCGCTGCGGCCCTTCAGCGGCTCGATGCTCGCGGTGCTGTTCTTCTTCTTCGGCACGTTCGGCGCGATCTACTACTCCACCCAGTTCCTGCAGTTCGTCCTCGGTTACGACGCCCTGGACACGGGTGTACGGCTGCTGCCGCTGGCCGGTGCGGTGTTCCTCGGGGCCGTGGTGACCGGGAAGCTGACCCCGAAGCTGGGCGTGAAGGCGATGGTCGTGACCGGCATGGCCATCGGCACGGCGGGCGTGTTCCTGCTCACCCAGGTCGACAAGGGCTCGACGTACGCCGACTTCCTGGCGCCGATGATGATGCTGGGCTTCGCGATCGGGCTGAGCGTCTCCCCGGCCACCGACACGATCATGGACTCCTTCCCCGAGTCCGAGCTGGGCGTCGGCGGCGGTGCCAATGACACCGCGCTGGAGCTGGGCGGTGCGCTGGGTATCGCGGTGCTGGGCTCGCTGCTGGGCACCGCCTACCGCGACGAGCTGACCGACCTGGTCGGCGACCGGCTCCCGGCCGCCGCGATGGAGGCGGCCCAGGACTCGGTCGGAGGTGGCCTGGCCGTCGCCGAGCGCGTCGCCCAGGACCCGTCCGCCGGGCCCCAGCAGGCCCAGGTGGTCGTGGACGCCGTCCACCAGGCCTTCGCCCACGGTGTCGCCCAGACCAGCCTCATCGGCGGGATCATCATGGCCGCCGGGACGATGATCGTCCTCGCGGTCCTGCCGGGGCGGTGGGGGTTCGGGAAGAAGGGGGCCACGCAGGCGGGCGAGGCGACGAGTGAGGCGGCGGGCGAGGAGCGGGTGGAGGCCCACGCGGACGCGGCGCGCTAGGCCGCCCCACCTGGCGGACTCCGTGCGCCAGGCCGCCCACCGCGAGGCCTCGGCGAAGGGGGCCCGGGATCGCCCCGCGAGGGGTGCCCGGGCCCCCTTCGCGGGGCATCGGAGGAGGGGCCGGGAAGCCCGTCGCGGAGCGATGGGGCGGACGGCGGGCGACGACCGGCCGCGATGACCGGCGGACGACGACCGGCCGACGATGACCGGCCGACGATGACCGGCGGACGACGACCGGCCGACGATGACCGGCCGCGATGACCGGCGGACGACGACCGGCCGACGACGAACGCGGACGACGAACGTCGGACGACGAACGGTCGACGGCGGATGTCGGACGGCCGCCTGCGGGTGGCGGGTGGCGGGTGGCGGATGGCGGGCGGTAGGCGACGGAAGGTCGACGGCGGACGGCCGCTGACCCCGCGTCGACGCCGGTCTCGCGCTAGTCGTCGAGGCCGGGCAGGGGCAGTCGGGAGATGTCGTGGGCCTCGTCCGGGGGGACGCCCAGCATGCGGAGGATCAGCTCGGCCAGGTTGGTGGCGGCCTCGTCGCCGTCGAGGTCGGGGCGGGTGACGCGCAGCTCGACGAGCGAGATCAGGGAGCCGCCCATCGCGGCGAGGGTGACGACCGGGTCGGCGGGCAGGAAGCGGCCCGAGGCGATGCCGACCTGGAGGTCGCGCAGGGCGCGGGGCGCCAGGCCCTGGTCGGAGTGCATGTGCTGGAGCCCCCGGTGGCGCAGGACCTGCATCAGCTCCGGGTGCGAGTCGACCATCCGGACGCTGAACCGGAAGCCGGCCGCGACGAGCTCCGCCGGATCGTCGATCCCGGTCAGCCGCTCGTCGAAGGTCCGGCCGAACTCCTCCAGCGCGTCCACCACCGCCGCGTCGAACAGCTCCGTCTTCGACGAGAAGTGGTTGTAGAAGGAGCCGAAGCCGACGTCGGCGCGCTCGGCGATCGTCTGGATGCTGGCGCCCGTGTCACCGGTCTCGGCGAGGATCCGCCGGGCCGCGCGCACGAGCGCCTGACGGGTCTCGGCACGCCGTCGTTCGAAGCGGTTGCCGGGCGGGGCTGACGTCGACATGCCGAGAGTCTAACGGTGGCGACGAGGGCGATCCCAGTTCTGATGAATCCATCACTTTGCCCGGCTCGGCTCTTGACGATGGATGAATCAGACTTGATGCTTTCATCATTCATCATGCGTCACCATCATTCAGCGATGCCGCTTGGAGGACGAAGTCATGTCCCGGACAGCCCATCAGGACCTCCACAGTGAGCGGGGCGCCCTGCGTGGTGAGCACCCCGGCCGGTCGAGGAACCCCGTGATCAAGGTGGCGGACCTGGCCTGGCTGGAGTTCGAGAAGCCCGACCTGGACCGCGCGGAGGTCTTCGCCCGTGACTTCGGATTCCAGATCGCCGCCCGGAGCGAGCACGAGCTGTGGCTGCGCGGCACCTTCGCGGGCCCGCCCTGCATGGTCATCCGGCGCGGCCGTACGTCCCGTTTCATCGGCCCGGCGTTCCGGGCGGCCGAGCGGGCCGACCTGGACCGGCTGGCCCGCGCGACCGGCACCGACGTACGGGACGTGGCGGGCGCGGCCGTACCCGCAGGCGGCGAGGTGGTCGACCTGCTCGACCCGTCGGGGCTGCCGGTGAGGGTCGTGCACTGCGCCGAGAGCCTCCCCGGGCTGCCAGGCCAGCGACCGCTGACACTGAACTTCGGTACGGACCACGGTCGCGTCAACGCCACCCAGCGGCCGCCGCGCGAGCCCTCCCGGATCCAGCGGCTGGGCCATGTGGTCCTGGGGACACGGGTGTTCGCCCGTGCCCTCGACTGGTACCTGGACACCCTCGGGATGATCGTGTCCGACTTCCTGTTCCTGGACGGCCAGCGGGAGCGCGGTCCGACGATGGCGTTCCTCCGGTGCGACCAGGGCTCGCTGGCCGTCGACCACCACACCCTGGCGATGCATCTGGGCCCGGGCAACGGCTATGTCCACTCCGCCTACCAGGTCACCGACCTGGACTCGATCGCCGCCGGCGGGGAGTACCTGGCCGAGCGCGGCTACCGGCGCAGCTGGGGCATCGGCCGGCACATCCAGGGCAGCCAGCTCTTCGACTACTGGCGCGACCCCGACCGCTTCATGCTGGAGCACTTCGCCGACGGCGACCTCTTCTCCCGCGACCTCGAACCCGGCTGGGCGCCCATGTCGACCACCGGCCTCGCGCAGTGGGGCCCGCCCGCCACCCGCGACTTCCTCGGCGCGAGCCCCTCCCCGCAGCGCGTCCGCGATGTCATCCACGCCCTGCGCGGCGACAACGAGATGGACCCGGCCCGTCTGCTGGGCCTCCTCAAGGCCGCCGCCTCCTGAACCCCGGCCCCCTCAAGAAGGTCAAGAAGGTTTCGACATGAGCACCAACGTTCTGCGCACCGCCGACGGCTGGTGGGCCGTCCTGGGCGACCGGGCCGTCCCCGTCGCCACCGAGGCCGTCACCACCGCCGAACTGATCGCCGACCGCGACGCCGTACGGAACGCCGTACGGGAGGCCGTCGCCGGCGGGGAGCCGGGCACGCCCGTCGCCGACCTGGCGGTCCTCTCCCCGGTCACCACGCCCTGCCGGGTGGTGGCCCAGATGGTCAACTACCGCAGCCACGCCCGCGAATCGGGGTTCACCGGCGACATCCCGCCCGCCTTCTTCCGCAAGGCGTCCGGCTCGGTGAGCGGCCCCGGCGAGGCGGTCGTCCGCCCGGCGCACATCGAGTTCCTCGACTACGAGATCGAACTCGGCCTGGTCCTGGGCGCGCCACTGCCCGTCGGCACGGTCGTCGAGGAGCGGGACCTGCCCTTGTACGTCGCCGGGCTCGTGATCACGAACGACATCAGCGGACGGGACGTCCAGCTGACGAAGACACAGTTCTACGAGAGCAAGTCGTACCCCACCTTCACGCCGACCGGGCCCTACCTGGCACTGCTGGAGCCGGAGGACTTCGCCCGTCTTCTCGATCTGCGGCTGCGGTTGACGGTCAACGGCGATCTGCGGCAGGACCGCACCCTCGCCGACATGATCGTCCGCCCGGCGCGGGCACTGACCCTGCTGGCCCGCTTCCAGACCCTCGACCCCGGTGACCTGCTGCTCACCGGCACCCCCGGCGGTACGGCCCTGCAGGCGCCGCCCAAGGTGGTCGAGAAGATCGGCGCGCTGCTGCCGCCCGCGATGAAGTGGAAGGCGTTCTTCAAGAGCCAGGCCCGCAATCAGCGCTATCTGCGCGAGGGCGACGTGATCACGGCGACCATCGCCACGGCGGACGGCCGGATCGACCTCGGGGTGCAGCACACACCCGTCACCGACGCGCACTAGGACCCGGGTGAGCCGCACATGACTCTCGACCAGACCGGATCCACCGTGGTCCCCATAGTCCCCGTCGTCATCGTCGGAGCCGGGCCCGTGGGGGTGACCGCCGCCCTGCTGCTCGCCCGGAGGGGTGTCCGTACCGTCGTCCTCGAACGCCACCATGACGTCTACCCCCTTCCGCGCGCCGTCGCCACGGACGACGAGGTGCGCCGCATCCTCCAGTCCGCCGGTGTCGCCGACGCCTTCGCCGCGATCGCCCGTCCCGCGCGCGGGCTGCGGCTGCTCGACGGACGCCACCGCCTGATGGGCGAGTTCCGGCGTTCCCCGCACGGCCACCACGGCTTCCCCGAGACCAGCATGTTCGACCAGCCCGACCTGGAGCGGTTGCTGCGCGCCGAACTGGCCCAACGTCCGGAGTGTGAACTGCGGGGCGGGGCGGAGGTCGAGGGCGTGGAGCAACTCGATGACGGGCGCGTACGGGTGACGTTCCGTCAGGATAATGTCGTACGACACCTGTTGGCGGAGTACGTCCTCGGCTGCGACGGCGCGGGTGGCCTCGTACGGCAGGCTGTCGGCTCTGTCTGGGAGGACCTGCGGTTCGAGGAGCGCTGGACCGTCATCGACGTCCGCACCGAACTGCCGGTCCGCTGCTGGGAGGGCGTCGACCAGGTCTGCGACCCGGACCGGCCGGCCACCTTCATGCGGATCGGCGAGGACCGCTACCGGTGGGAGTTCCGGCTGAGGGAGGGGGAGGAACTCACCCCCGAGAAGCTGCGGGAACTGGTCGCGCCCTGGGTGGACATCCCCCACGGCTTTCCCCATGGCTCCCCCCACGGTTCCCCCGACGGCTTCCGGGTCGTACGGCAGTCCGCGTACACCTTCCGGGCCCGCATCGCCGACCGGTGGCGCCGGGGCCGCGTCTTCCTGCTGGGCGATGCCGCGCACCTCACACCGCCCTTCGTGGGGCAGGGGCTGTGCGCGGGGATGCGGGACGCCCACAACCTCAGCTGGAAGCTCGCGATGGTCCTCCAACAGGGCGCGGACGAACGGCTGTTGGACACCTACGAGCGGGAACGCAAGCCGCACGCACGCCATGTGATCCGGCTCGCGGTCATGACGGGCTGGGCCATGACCGGAGGCCAGGATCGGGCCGCCGCGCTGCGCCGGACCGTGGTGGGCGCGGCCTGCCGGGTGCCGGGGGTGACGACCGTGCTCGGCCGTGGCCTCGGCCGCCCCCTGGACAAGGGGCCGTTGACGCGCCGCCACCGGCTCCGCCCCGGCCTCGGCGGTACGTACTGCCCACAGCCCTGGGTCGCCGTCGAGGGCCGCCGGGTCCGCCTGGACGACGTGCTCGGCGACGCCTTCGGCGTACTGACCGCCACCGAGCCCACCCCCTCGCTGCGCGCCACCGCCGAGGGCCTCGGCGCCCGCCTCGTCGACGTACGGGAACTCGGCGACGACGGCACCCTCGCCGCCTGGCTGCGCGCCGGCCGGGCGGACGCGGTGCTGCTGCGGCCCGACCGGGTCGTCCTGGACGTCCTCCCGGCGGGCGGCGGCCACTTCACGGACCCCGCCGCCTGGGCCCCGCTGCTCTGTACCACCCGCCGCCCCGCCGTCCCCCACGGCACACAGCCCGTACCCGCCTCGACGCCGAGGAGCACCACGTCATGACGACGACCACGAACGCGGCCACGACCACGGCTGTGGTCATGACCGGGGACGCCACCGCGACCACGGACGCCGACGCGAGCCCGACCGTGGGCGCGACCACGCCGGGCGCCGACCCCTTCTGGACCCCGGACCCGGAGACCGCCGCGAGCAGCCGAATCGCCGACTTCACCCGGTGGGCCGCCGGCCGCTTCGGCGGGGTCGCGGCGGACGCCGACTACGCCGAGCTGCACCGCTGGTCGGTGACCGATCTGGAGGGGTTCTGGGGCGCGGTCTGGGAGTACTTCGGGGTCGAGGCGGACGCGCCGTACGAGAGGGTGCTCGCGGACGAGCGGATGCCGGGCGCACGCTGGTTCCCCGGCGCCACCCTCAACTACGCCCACCACGCCCTGCGGGATCTGCCCTCCCACGCCCCGGCGATCGTCGCGCTGGACGAGACCGGTGCCGGATACGAGGTGACCGGGCGGCAGTTGCGGGCGCGGGTCGCCTCCGTCGCCGCCACGCTGCGCGATCTGGGGGTGGGGCCGGGGGACCGGGTCGTCGGGTATCTGCCCAACACCCCGCACGCGATCATCGCGTTCCTCGCCGCCGCGAGCATCGGCGCGGTCTGGTCGGTGTGCGGGCAGGACTACGCACCCAGGGCCGCCGCCGACCGCTTCGGCCAGCTCGAACCGACCGTACTGATCGCGGCCGACGGCTACCTCTTCAACGGCACCCCGCACGACCGCCGCGAGGCCGCGCTCGAACTGGCCCGCTCCCTACCGGGGTTGAAGGCGACCGTGCTGGTGGGCCGCCTCGGACTGCCGTGGCCGACGGACAACTACCCCACGCTGGTGGTCCCGTGGGAGGACGCGGCGACCCGTACCGAGGAACTGGTCTGTGTCCCGGTGCCGTTCGACCACCCTCTCTGGGTCGTGTTCTCCTCCGGCACGACCGGGCTGCCCAAGGGCATCGTCCACGGTCACGGCGGTGTCCTGCTGGAGCACCTCAAGACCCTCGGCCTCCAGTCCGACCTGGGCCCCGGCGACCGTCTCCTCTGGTACACCACCACCCACTGGATGATGTGGAACCTGGTCGTGTCGACGCTCCTGACCGGGGCCACGACCTGTACGTACGACGGCAGCCCGGCCCTCCTCGCCAAGCCGGACATCCTCTGGGAGCTGGCCGCCCGCCACCGCGTCACGCTTTTCGGCACCAGCCCCCAATACCTGCTCGGGATGGCCAAGTTCGGCATCGACCCGTCCGTCCACGACCTGTCGTCGATCCGCGCGATCGGCTGCACTGGCTCCGCGCTGCCGGCCTCCGCGTACCCGTGGGTCGGCCGACATGTGGGCGAGCGCGTGCAGTTGGTCTCCGTCAGCGGCGGTACGGACATCGTGTCCGGCTTCGCGGGCGGCGCGCCCAACACCCCCGTGTGGGCGGGTGAGTTGTCGGCGCCGCATCTGGGGGTCGCGCTGGCCGCGTACGACGCCGAGGGCTCGCCGGTGGTGGACCAGGTGGGCGAGCTGGTCGTCACCCGGCCGATGCCGTCCATGCCGCTGTCCTTCTGGAACGACGTGGACGGCAGCCGCTACCGGGACGCCTACTTCTCGTCGTATCCCGGGGTGTGGCGGCACGGCGACTGGATCACCGTCACCGGGCACGGCTCGGTGATCGTCCACGGGCGCTCCGACTCCACGCTCAACCGCAACGGGGTGCGGCTCGGGAGCGCGGACATCCATGACGTGGTGGAGCGGATGCCGGAGATCGTGGAGGCGCTGGTGATCGGGGCGGAGGAGGCGGACGGGGGGTACTGGATGCCGTTGTTCGTCGTCCTCGGGGCGGGTGTCGAGCTGGACGACGCCCTGCGTGAGCGGGTTCGCGCGGCGATTCGTGACGGGGCGTCACCTCGGCATGTTCCCGACGAGATCATCGCCGTGCCGGCCATTCCGCATACGCGCACCGGGAAGAAGCTGGAGGTGCCGGTGAAGAGGTTGCTTCAGGGGGCGGCTCTTGAGGACGTGGTGAATCTGGCGGCTGTGGATGAGCCGGGGGCGGTGGAGTTCTTCGCGGGGGTGGGGGCGGAGCGGCGTCTACGGGATCGGGGGGAGGGGTGAGTCGACGGGTGCGGGTGTCAGACCCAGGTTCATTGCCGACTGTTGGAGGGCCTCCACCAGAGCCGACGTTCGGGGCTGGGGGCCGGACGGGGAGGCCGGCCAGGTCGCCGCGATGCGGCGGTGGCCCGCTACCTGGACCGTGGGGAGGGCGACGGTTTCCGGTGGGGCGTCGGTGAGGGCGAGGGTCGGGACGACCGCCGCGCCGAGGCCGGCCCGGACCAGGGCCAGGGTGGTCGGGAACTCCACGGCGGTGTGGGCGCGGCGCGGGGTGAAGGCGTACTGGGCGGAGATACGGGCCAGGGCGCGGCCGCACGCCGTGCTCGGTGGGGCGGTGACCCAGGGGCGGTCGGCCAGGTCCCGGACCGTGCGGGGCGGCGGTGACCAGTCGGCGGGGGTGATCACGCGGTACTCGTCGTCGGCGAGCGGGGCGGACGCCAGGTCGCGCCACTGTTCGTCCGGGTCGGGATCGTCGCCGTCGTACTCGACGACCAGCAGGTCCAGGCCGCCGGTCCGCAGTTCGCGCAGGGCCTCGGGGCCCTCCGCCTCCACCACCCTCGGTTCCAGACCGGGATGGGTGCGGGCGAGGGCGGCGAGGGCCGGGACGAGCAGATGGCACACCGCCGAGGAGAACGCGGCGACCGTCACAGGACCGGTCGAGCGGCCGGTCAGCTCGGCGAGTTCACGGCGGGCCTCCGCCAGTTCGTGCTCGATCCGCTCGGCCCGCGCCGCCAGCAACCGCCCCGCCGGAGTCAGCCCCGCCCGGCGCCGCGAACGGTCCACCAGCGGCTGACCGACCTCCCGCTCCAGCTGCGCCAGATGCTGCGACACGGCCGACGGGGTCAGATGCAGCACCTTCGCGGCGTCCACGACACCACCGCGCAACGCCACGGCACGCAGGACGCGCAGCCGGCGGGGGTCCAGTTCCATAAGCCGTACTGTAGTGCCGCTTCAGTAAATCTTGCTTGTGATGAAGTGGTGCTACAGGGAGGATCGGGGCATGAGCAGCAAGCAACGGCGGATCGTCGACCTCAGCCATCCCATCCGGCACGGGATGATCACCTACCCCGGCCTCCCTGGCCCGGAGATCGGCGACCACCTCACCCGAGAGGCCTCCCGGAAGATCTACGCGCCCGGCACCGAGTTCGCCATGGGCCGGATCTCGATGGTGTCCAACACCGGCACCTACGTCGACAGCCCGCACCACCGCTTCGACGACGGTCAGGACCTCGCCGGGCTGCCGCTCGACCGGCTGATCGACCTCGACGGGGTCGTCGTACGCGTCGAGGGCATCGCCGACCGAGGCCGGGCCGTGGACCGGGAGACACTGCTGCCGTACGACGTGACCGGCCGGGCGGTGCTGATCCACACCGGCTGGGCCCGGCACTGGGGCACCGAGGCGTACGGCCACGGCCACCCCTACCTCACCGCCGACGCCGTCGCCTGGCTCGTCGAGCGGGGAGCCGTGCTCGTCGGCATGGACACCCTCAACATCGACGACACCGACGACGGCACCCGCCCCGCCCACACCGGCCTGCTCGCCGCCGGCGTCCCCGTCGTGGAACATCTGCGGGGCCTGGAGCACCTGCCCCCGGAGGGCTTCCGTTTCCACGCCGCGCCGCCGGCCGTGGAGGGCATGGGCACGTTCCCGGTACGGGCGTACGCGCTCCTCGACGACCAGGGTGACGCGTAGCGGCCCTAGGCTGGCGCGGTGACCGATCTCGACATCAAGCGCGTGGACGGCACCGCCGGGGACGAGGAACTCGAAGCCTGGCGGTACGTCCACAACACGATCATCCCCACCCACCTCCTCTCCCTCGACGACGTCCGCGAGCGCGCCGTACGCAACCACCTCGAACTCGCGTACGTCGACGGCGTTCTCGTCGGCAATACGACGGTCCGCCCGCCCGAGGGGGACACGGCGACGGCCACGGTCATCGCGCGCGTGCTCGCCGAACACCGGCGGCGCGGGTACGGCGAGCAGCTGTACGAGCGGGCGTCGAGGCGGGCGCGGGAGCTGGGTGCCCGGGTGATCGAGACCTGCGTACTGGCCTCGAACGAGGACGGTCTGCGGTTCGCGCTCGGCCACGGTTTCGTGGAGACCGAGCGCTATCTGCTGGACGGCGACACGATCCCGTGGATCGACCTACGACACTCCGCTTGAACTACAGCTTCCCGGCGATGTCCAGCGCGGCCACGTACCCGAAGGTCATCGCCGGCCCGATCGTCGACCCGGCCCCGGCGTAACTGCGGCCCATCACGGCGGCGCTGGCGTTGCCCGCCGCGTACAGGCCGGGGATCACCATGCCGTCCGGGCGGAGCACGCGGGCGCGGGCGTCGGTGAGGAGGCCGCCCTTGGTGCCGAGGTCGCCCGGGACGATGCGCAGGGCGTAGTAGGGCGGCAACCACAGGGGCGCCAGACAGGAGTTGGGGGCGACGGACGGGTCCGTGTAGTAGTGGTCGTACGCGCTGTCGCCGCGCCCGAAGTCCGGGTCGTCGCCCTGCCGGGCCAGGGAGTTGAAGCGGTCGACGGTCGAGCGGAGGGCGGCGGCGGGAACCCCGATGGCACCGGCCAGCGCGTCGATCGACCAGGCCTTGTGGACCGCCCCGGCGTCGTACCACTCGTCGGGGAACGGGAAGGTCGGCGCGATGTCCTTGAAGAGGTAACGGTTGCGGTAGTTCTGGTCGACGATCAGCCAGGCCGGGATGTGCGCGGCGGACGCGGTGTCCTTCTCGTACATCGTGTGGACGACATCGCTGTACGGCCCCGCCTCGTTGACGAACCGCGCACCGCTGCCGTTGACCAACAGCCCACCGGGCAGGGTGCGTTCGGCGAGACAGAACCAGGCCTGGCCCGGGGTGTCGACGGCCGGCCCCCACCAGGCGTCGTCCATCAGCGCGAGATCGGCACCGGCCCGCTGACCGGCCCGTATCCCGTCCCCGGTGTTCTCCTTCGCGCCCACCGTCCACCGCGTCCCGACGGGCTGCTCCTGGTACTGCGCCCGCATGGCCGCGTTGTGCTCGAAGCCGCCGGAGCCGACGATCACACCCCGGCGGGCGCGGACGAGTCCGGCCGAGCCGTTCTTGGTGACGACCGCTCCCTTCACGGCCCCGTTCTCCAAGTAGAGGTCGGTCAAAGGGCTGTTGAGCCACACCGGCACATTCGCGCCGAGCAGCCCCGCCCGCAGCCCGCCCGCCAGCGCCTGCCCCATGGTGAGCGGCTTCTGCCCGAGCAGCGCGGCCCGCGTCCCCCGGGCGAGACACTCCGTGGCGACGGCCAGCCCCTTCACGCTCACGGCGGTCAGCGCGAGCCACTTGTAGTCGGCGCTGAACACCACCATCCCGGCAGGCGTGGCCAGATAGGGGGGATTCAGCCGGGCCAGCTCATCGCCCAGCAGGTTCCCGTCGAACTGGTCCGGCTCGATGGACCGCCCGTTCGGCAACCCGCCCGGCAGCTCCGGGTAGTAGTCGCTGTACCCCTCCATCCACCGGAACCGCGACGGGCTGTTGGCCATGACGAACGACAGCATGGCGGGCCCGTGATCGAGAAACGCCTTCTGCCGGTCGGCGGGCACGTCGTCCCCGACCACCGCCGCGAGGTACTGCGCCGCCTTGGCCGGCGTGTCCGGCACCCCGGCCGCCTTGATCACACTGTTGTTCGGCAGCCAGATCCCGGCCCCCGACCGCGCCGCCGACCCCCCGTACGTCGGCGCCTTCTCCACGACGACACAGCTCAGCCCCTGCTTCGCCGCCGTCAGCGCGGCGGTCATCCCGGCCGCGCCGGAGCCGACGACGACCACGTCGTAGGTACCGAGGAGGGGCGGAGCGGCGGCCGCCGCCGGGCTCCCCACCACCCCACCGGCCGCGACCGCGACCCCCGCCCCCGCGGCCGTACCGATCACCCGCCGCCGACTGGGGCCGGCCTCCGCCCCCGTACGTCTCTCAGGTTCCGCGCTCTTGGCCATGCCGGACGCTCCAGCCTCACGAAGGGATGGTGGCCGTGCTGTTCCCCCGACGACGGCAAGGGGCCCGTTCGCGCCGGGTGGTGTGCGGAGCCTCGAATCTGACGTGAAGGGGTGGTGAAGTCAAGACACGTGTCGGGCATGGTGCAGGTGGGGTACGGGCCGCACGACACCCCTCTTCTCCGTGGGGTGGACGGTCGCCGGCCCGGTTCGTTTCGTGGGAGGGGCGGACGGGAAATGTCCCGGCAGCGTGGTCCCGGTCCACGGACCGAGGGAGGGGGAGCGCTGTGCATGACCTGGCACGGGCACCGACCCATGTCCGGGCGCCCGACGGGCGGCTGCTCAGGGTCGAGTGCTCGGGGGATCCCGCCGGGCGGCCGGTCTTCCTGTTCCACGGAATGCCCGGCAGCCGGGTCGGCCCCCGGCCGCGGTCGATGTTCCTCTACCAGCGCGGGACACGGCTCATCAGCTACGACCGGCCGGGGTACGGCGGGTCCGACCGCAGACCGGGACGGCGGATCGTCGACGTCGTGGAGGACGTGACCGTCGTCGCCGACGCGCTGGGCGTGGACCGCTTCGCCGTTGTGGGCCGCTCCGGCGGGGCCCCGCACGCGCTGGCGTGCGCCGCGCTGCTGCCGCACCGGGTGACCCGGGCGGCCGCCCTGGTGACACTCGCGCCGAGCGACGCGGCCGGGCTGGACTGGTTCGCGGGGATGGCGCCCTCCAACGTCAACGAGTTCCACACGGCGTCAACCGATCCCCAGCGTTTCGTGGACCGGTTGATCCCGCGCTCCGCCGAGATCCGTTCCAACCCCGCCCGGCTGCTGGAGGAGTTGAGGGACGAGCTCACCGACGACGACCGGCTGATCGTGTCCGACAACGGCATCCGCTCGATGCTGCTGCGCAACTACCACGAGGCGCTGCGGACCTCCCCGTACGGATGGATCGACGACGCGCTCGCGCTGGCCCGGCCGTGGGGGTTCGATCCGGCCGGGATCCGGGTGCCGGTGCTGTTCTGGCACGGCGCGAAGGACGTCTTCTCCCCGGCCGCCCACTCCTCCTGGCTCGCCGCGCGCATCCCTCGCGCCACCGCCGTACTCGAACCCGCCGCGGCTCATTTCGCCTCTCTGCGCGCCCTTCCGGGGGCGCTGGGCTGGCTGCTGCGAGGGACACCGCTACCGGTGGTGCCGCCCGTCTGAGCCGTCGGCGCCGGCCCCGCCCGAGGCTTTCACACCGTCAGCGGCTCCAGATCCCGGTACACCCTGCGTTCCTCGCCCACCAGTTTCGTCACGCCGCTGCCCACACCCAACTGCGACTGCCGCCGGGCGAGTTCGGCGATCGTCGCCGCGCGCAGCTGCTCCGCCTCCTCCACCCGGCCGAGCGCGCGCAGCGTCAGCGTGGAGTTGGCGACCACGGCCAGTGCTTCCGGATGCTGGGCGCCGAGTACCACCTGGAGGGTGTCCCGGGCGAGTTCCTCCAGGGCCCAGGCTTCCTCCATGCGGCCTTGTTCGGCAAGGACGTTGGCGTAGTTGGCCCGGCAGAAGAGTGTGTGCGGATGCTGGTCGCCCAGCACCTCCGCCATGCGGCGCGTCACCCGCCGGAACACCGCTTCCGCCTCCTCGGCGTCCCCACAGGCCCAGTGGTAGATGCCCAGGTTGTTGAGCGCGACCTGGGTGTACGGGTGCTCCTCACCCGGCACCCGCATGTACTCGGCCAGTGTCGCCAGCGCGATCTGCCGGGCTTCCTCCGGTCTGTCGGCGGCGTAGAGGTCCGCCGCCCAGTTCAGGTCGCAGGCGAGCGAATCGGGGGTGTGCGCGTCGTACTGGGCTTCGTACTGTTCGCGGGTCGCCTTCGTCAGACGGCGTGCGTCCTCGAAGTAGCCTGCTCGCCGCAGTGACACGGCCAGCGACTTGGCGCAGCTGAGTGTGCCGGGGAAGTCCTTGCTCAGCGCGGACTTGTGGGAGGCGTACGCCTCCGACAGCAGCGTCACCGAGTCGGTGTAGAGGCCGACCTCGCGCAGGTCGCGGCCGAGGCTCGAAGCCGACGACAGCGAGTAGGGGTGGTGGGGACCGAGTACCTTCTTGCGGCGGTCGTAGGTGTTCTGATCGATCTCGCGGGCGTCGTCGTAGAGGCCGACCATGCGCAGGGCGAGCGCGAGGTTGTTCGCGGCCATGAGCGTCCGCGGGTGGGCTTCGTTCAGGAGCTGGCTGAAACCCTTGTGGGCGTCGCGGGCCAGCTTCTCCGCCTTGCGGTAGTTGCCGAGCGCGGCGTGGTCACTGGCGAGGGAGGACGTGGTGATGTACGTGTGCGCGTCGGTGGGGCCGAGGATTCGTGTCTGACGCTCCAACAGGTCCTCGTCGATGTTCTTGGCCTCCACGAAACGCCCTCGCGAGCGCAGCACGTTGGCGAGCTGGCAGCGCAGAAACAGATACTGCCGGTCGTCCTCGCCGAGCAACGACCCCCAGTGCGCCAGCAGTTCCTCGGCCAGATTCTGCGCGGCCGGGAAGGCGCCGCGCTTCCACAGGTAGCGGACGCGGTCGATGAGCAGGCGGCGAGGTTCGTCCTCCGAGCAGCTGCGGATGTCCGAGGCGCGCAGATGGGGCCAGATCACCTCGAACTTCGGCCAGTTGTCAGGGTCGTCCGTGGGTTCGTCCTTGTCGGGGCGGGCGCCCGCGAGGACGGTGTGGACGACATGTCTGGCGTGCCGCTGCTGCTCCTCGTCGAGCTGGGAGCGGATGACGGCCTGGACCAGCCGGTGGATCTGGATGGTCCGGTCGTCCTGGTCGACCTTGGCGAGGGCGAAGCGGCCGATCTCGCGCATGACCTGGCCCACCATCAGGCTCTCCTGGAGGACCGGGTCCACCTTGCGCAGTTCGTTGCGCATCTCCCTGCTGTAGATCAGGTCGCGGGAGATCGGCTCGGGGGCCATGAACGCGCACAGCTGCAGCAGCCGTACCGCGGCGGGGGAACGTTCCGCCAGGCGGCCGATGGAGATGTTCCAGGTCGCGGCCACCGTCGTGGGATAGGCGGTGGGCGGGTTGAGGTCCAGCACATGGGTGGTCTGGTCGGCGAGCGCGTTCAGGTACTCGTCGACCGGGGTGGCGGTCTCGGCCAGCCAGGCCGCCGCCTGCTCCACGGCCAGTGGCAGGTCGCCCACCGCCTCCGCCACCCGGTCGGCCTCTTCCGCGCTCAGGCTGGTCGCCCGCACGGAGAGGTGCTCGACGCTCTCCTGGCGCAGGAACACATCGACGGGCAGCGGGGCGGCCTTCTGCGCCCAGGCCTGGTTGCGGGAGGTGACGAGAATGTGCCCGCCGCCGCCCGCCGGGAGGAAACGGACGAGGTCCTCGGGGTCGTCGGCGTTGTCGAAGACGAGGAGCCAGCGCTTGGTGGGCTCACCGCGGGCCAGTTTCTGCACGGCCTCCTGGCTGACCAGGCTCAGGTCCTCCCCGCCGGCCGCGCCGATGCTGTTGCCCAGCTGGGCGAGCGAGGCCACGACGTTGTCCTCGTGCTCGGCGGAGGTCCACCACACCAGGTCGTAGTCGGCCATGAACCGGTGCGCGTACTCCAGGGCCAACTGCGTCTTGCCGACACCCCCGAGCCCGAACAGCGCCTGGGGGCGCGGCAGTACGACGGACATGCCGCCGTGGAGCTGCTCACGCAACTGGTCGAGGATCAGGCCGCGGCCGGTGAAGTTGGCGTTGCGCTGGGGCGCGTGCCAGATCGTCGGTGTCAGGCCCGGGAAACGAGGATCCGCCGAGCCGCCGGGCACGGACTGGGCAGGCAGCCGCAGGGCGCCGAGGAGACCGCCGACGCCGTTCGTCTCGTCCATCCGGTGCAGGTTCACCCAGTCGGCGGTGGAGCCGACCGGCCGGACCTCTTCGACACGTGCCTGGACGTGCACGGCGGCGGGTATGTCCCGGACGGAGTCGGTGAGCACCTGCCTCGTCGCCTCCGCGTTGCGGGACTTCTGGAAGGCCTGCGACTGCAGGACCAGGACCCGGGTCTCCGGGGCGGGCCGCCGGGGCGGGCCGATGGCCACGTCGTGCAGGGTGACACGGCAGCCGGATCGTTTGAGCACCGCCTCGGCCCACTCCGCCCACATACGGTTCTCGGCCGCGTACACCACGAGGACCTCCACCGCGAGTGTCGTCGGCGGCTGCCGGGTGAACGCCTCCAGACAGCGCAGCCGCACCTGCTCGGGTATCGGCGGCAGTTGGGTGACCTCGCCGTCGGAGAGTCTCGCCGTGAGCCGTTCGAAGGCGGACAGCAGGGAGTTCGCGTTGCCGCTCTGGTCACCCACGGTCGCGAGGGTCTCCTCGTACGCGTAGTACGGCTTGTACGGGATCTCGACCGCGCCCCAGTACGCCGTGAGTTCCTCGGGGCCCAGCTCCTCCCCGTCGGCCCCCTTGGGCAGTCCCTCGAACTTCAGCCGGGCCAGTGCCCGCCCCGTGTCGGCCTTCTCCTTCTCGCCCTCGTCGATGCGCATCGGCACCGGCAGCACCCGGATCCGCCGCTTGCGGTAGCCGCCCTCCACGGTGCGTGCCACGGCGGCCGCGCCGTCCAGGGCCTGGCCGCTGAGCGTGAAGCAGTCGACGAGGACATCGGGCATCTGGATGGTGCAGATGTCCGCGTTGTCGGACAGGCCGGTCCGGCTGTCGATGAGGATGTAGTCGTACGACGCCTTCATGTCGTCGCGCAGCGCGTCCAGGAACAGACCGCCGCCCAGCCGCTCGTAGAAGTTGTCCCACTCGAAGGAGGACACGGTCGCCGAGTACTCCCGGTTCTGCCGCCCCGCGGACAGGAAGTCGAGCGAGCCGCCGTCCGGGAAGGACAGACCGTACCGTTCGGGTTCGAGCGAGACGGCGTGCTCCTCGACATGCGCGTAGTCCCGGTGCCAGGGCCCGGTGCGGGGGCTGCCCGTGGTCGCCGCCCACGAGTACTCGGTGATGATGTCGATCACCCCCGAGGTGGCGGCGAGCGCGTTGGGGTCGAGGAAGGGCTCGAAGAAGCGGTGCAGACCGGGCGCCTCCAGATCCCAGTCGACGGCCAGGACCCGTTTGCCGTTGGCGGCGAGTATCCAGGCGGCGTTCGCCAGGGCCATGGTCCGGCCCGTACCGCCCTTGTACGAGTAGAAGGTGATGATCCGTCCGCTGTGCCGGGCCGTCATGCTTCTCCTCGATGGTCGGAACCCGCGGGGGGCCGCTGCGGGTAGGTGGGGCCCATGAGACGGGGCTGTGGCAACTGCGGGCCCTCGGGTGGATGTGCATCGGCGTGCTTGAGGTACTGCCGCGTCAGATGCGCCACCACGGACGGCAACACATCGGTGAACGCCTTCAGGGTCGGTACGCCGTTGACCGCGATCCGGCAGTCCGTGCGCCGGCCGCGTTCCAGGATCAGGGGGAGGGTGCGCTCCAGCTTCGCCTTGACCTGTCGTCCCTCCTCGCCCTGGCAGGGCTGGTCGGCGCGGTTCCAGGGGACCATCGCGGCCACCCAGGGCCGGGCCGTAGCGTCGAACGCCTTGAGCCGGCGCCGCCGTTCCTCGTCGAGGACCGCCCAGCAGTCGACCAGCAGCAGCGCGGGATGCCCGGAGCCCGACTTCTCGCCGACGGTGTCTGCGTCTGCGTCGGTGTCGGCTCCGCCCGTGGTGAGGTCGCCGGTGACCGGGTCCGAGTCGTCGAAGTCGGACACGGTGATCCGGTAGTCCAGCGACCGGATCATCTCCTCGGCCAGCACCGGCAGCGGACGCGTCGACTCGTTGTGGTACGGGTTCCACTTCAGGGCGTTCTCGCCGTACGGGTGAGTGCCCCGGTTGTCCGGGACGTCGTGCCGGGCGGGCGCGGCCACACTGAGGTGCAGCCGGCGCGGACCGTCGCCCGGCGGCCGGAAGGCACTCGGTATGGTCTCCCACGGCCGGGGGTCGCTGGAGGGCAGCGGGGTCTGCTCGGCGACCTGCACGATCCGCTGCGCGAGTGTGAACACGGTTTCGTCGTACTCGTCCCGCAGCCGCTTGAGCTTGATCAGCCCGTAGATCCCGTGGGCCAGATACCGCTCCCCGAAGGCGGGCCGCTCGACCTGGATGCTCCGGGCGGACTCGGGAAGCGCGTTGAGGTCGACCCGGGTCCACAGCACCGGGACGATCGCCGGAATGTCCCCGGCGCCGCTGTCCCGGGCCTGGCGCATTCGGTCGGTGAAGGCGAACCATTCACGGCCGCAGTTCTCACTGCTGAAATAGCGCGGGGAGTACAGCGGGACGAACACCCGGCAGCGCGCGAGATTCTGGCTGAGCTGCTCCTGCCAGTCACCGGATCGCATCTCCCGGTCCATGAAGCCGACGTCGGAACCCTCGAAGGCCGTGTGCGCCAGGATGTCGGTCCACAGGTCCTTGAACAGCGTGTGCACCCAGTGGTCCGGGTCGCCGCCGATCCCCGAGGACGGCGTATGCGCGTAACTCAGAAAGAAGTAGGGCCGCTTGTCCGGCTCGACCCGCCCCCGTGCGTGACTGTTCACATGCCCCCCGCCTGTCGGCGCCCTTGTGCCCCCGCCGGAGAGTCATCTGGCCGGAGCCAACAATGTGCCCGACTGCTCTGGGTACGGGATGGCTTGTTTCACGTCAATCATCCGCGATATCCGGACATCAGCCGCTGAGCGGAGTCGACGGCGTCGCGCAGACCGAGGAGAACCATCGGCCTCCCTGCCCATTCCCGCTCTTCGAGCAGCTCGCGCGGCAATCGCGCCCCGATCTCCCCGAAGTCCCCGTCGAACAGGGAGAGATCCTCGTAGGAGATCCAGCCGCCCCTCTCCTCCAGCACACAGCGGTACGTCCGCATCGGCGGCGCCGGGGTCGTCCGGTACTCGGCGAGGTGGAAGGCGGTGCACACCTCGAACCCCACGCGCAGCAGGAGTATCTGGGCGTCCGCCGTGTACAGGGAGGCCATCGGGGACCGTTCGCCGAGGTGGCAGTGCGGGTCGTGGTCGGCGAGCAACTCCGCCGCCCGGGGGCCGAGTCCGGCGAAGGAGGTCTGCGGGTGGGCGCTGCGCACCGCTCCCGGTGTGGTCCGTACACACTCGGCGAGCGCGCCCATGGTCGGGCAGGGCGTGACGTCCTTCTCGAACGGGAGCATCGCCGCCCGGAACTCGGCCTTCTCCCGCTCGGTCATGCCCTCCGTGGACACGTGGTACGCACGGGAGGTATCGGAGTTCTCCGGGGTGAAGGCGGGTACGACGAGTGTGCCGTCGGGGCCGAGGGCGCGCAGCAGCGCGTCGCGTACGGCGGTGGGGGCGAGACCGGTGCCGCTGAGGGAGGAGTGGACCATCAGGACGCCGCCGGGGCGGACGCCCATCTCGGCCAAGTCGTCCTGAAGACGCCGCAGAAGGCCCTGTGGTCGAGTGGCGTCAGCCATGAAGCGATACCCATTCCCTTCGTAGTTCCGCGGCCAAGTGGGCTCCGCTCTCGGTGAGTTCGGCGCCGTCGAGAGCGGCGAGGCCGTCCAGGGCGTGCCGGGTGCGCCGCAGTTCCCTGGTGACGGTGGCCCGGTCCGTCGACACGGTGGCCCGGCCGAGAGCCTCGCTCGCCTCGTCGAGGAGCCGTCCGGCGCCGGTGCCGGGCACGTTCAGGTCCGCGACCTGGCGCAGTGCGGCCAGCCTGGACCGCCGCCCCAGCAGCGGAAGTTCACGGATCAGTTCCTCGGGTTCGAAGTCGACGGCCACCCCCAGCGCCCCGGGTGCGTCCGTACTCAGCCGCAGCCCGGTCCCCGCCGCGAGGGGGGTGACTGTGGTGCCGAGGAAGGCGTCGGAGCCCCACCGCCGGCCCGGCTCGCGTTCGTCGAGAGTGTCGTACGTGGCACGGAGCCGTTTGGCGAAGAGCGCCAGATCGCTGGGGCTCAGCGGAGCCGCGACCGGCACCGGGTAGCAGTCGCGGTAGGGATCGGCGTCGTCGAGGAGCAGCGACGGTCCGTCGGTGGGTTCCATCGTGGTCAGCGGCTGCCATGCGAAGGTGAGTTCGCCGCCGTCCTGGGCTGTGCCGGTCACCTGGAGTCCGTCCGCGGTGACCGAGCATTCGACTCGTCCGGGTGCGGAGAGCCGCAGGGTGCCGAGGGACGGGAGGTGGAGGTCCCGGTCAGGCTGGTGCCAGCCGAGGGTGGTGTGCGACTCCGCCAGTACGGCGGCCGCCGTGGCCGTCGCCATCAGCCGGGGGAGGTCGGCGGGTCCGTCCAGGGAGCGGCGCAGCACGATTCGCAGATACGGGTGGGCGAGAACGGTGTCGAGGCGGGCGCCGGTGGCGGCGTCGGAGTCCAGGTCGAGCAGGAGCCGCCAGGCCGCGTCCCAGTCGGGGTGACCGACCAGCGCGGCGTTCACCCGGGCCAACAGGGCCCTGTGCAGGTCCAGTTGGGCCAGCCGGAGTTCTTCGGCCCCGGTGACCGCCGGGTGCAGGGCGTGCTCGGTGATCCGCTCGGCGATGCCTTCCACCAGGCCCCGCAGGTCGGCGCAGAACACCGAGGGATTGTCGAAGCCGTTGTCGACGCTGTAGCGGTGGGCGTAGAGGCCGCCGCCGCAGGACTCCACGACCGGGCAGCGCCGACAGGTCTCGCTGATGCCGGCGATGCCCAACTGGCGGGCGCGGACACCGGGGTGCTCGGCGAACTCCGCGAACCCGTGCCGGAAGACGTCGTAGCCGGTGGCGGGGGCGCCGGCGTACGCGGTCTTGAGGGAGTCGGCCTGTTCGAAGGTGCCGTCGGTCTCGACGACCGCCAGGTCGGACGGCGCGAGCCCCATGGCCTCGGTGAGACTGGGGCCGCCCCGCAGGGTGCTCAGCACCGAGTCGAAGGTCCTGACCCGCATGGGGCGCCCCTGTTCCTCCCAGCGGTCGAAGACCTTCAGCAGCCAGTCCGCGTAGGGGGTTCCGAGGCCGTGGCCGGGAGGGGGACTGTCCCAGGTCGAATGCGGGAGGAGGTAGTCGATGCGGGGCGGTTCGAGGGCGGTCAGCGCGTCGTGCACCGCGACCGGGTCGTTGGCCACGTCCACGGTGCACAGCAGGCCCTGGAACAGGTGCCGGTACTCCGGGAGGCGGAGCAGCCCGACCGCTCGCAGCACCCGGTCGTAACTGCTGCGGCCCCGACGATCCAGCCGATGGCGGTCGTTCGCGGCACGGTCACCGTCGAGCGAGATTCCGACCTTCACACCGAATTCCCGGAATACTTCCAGGTGCCGTCTGTTCAGTTGTACGCCATTCGTGTGAATGCGCAAATCCACTGTGGTGACCGGTGTCAATATGCGGGTGAGTTCCGCGCAGATCTGTCTCAGCCGGGCCGGTCCCGCGAGAAGTGGTTCTCCACCGTGCAGAATCACGGCGACGGATTCCAGTTCGCTGTTCGTCGCGTATTCGGCGAGCCTGCGGGCCACTTGGCCGAGGGTTTCCTCCGCGATCACCACGGGCCGCGCGCGCCAGCTCTGGTCGGCGTGCTCGTACACATAGCAGTGGTCGCATGCCAGGTCGCATCGGCTGTGCACCTTGAGGACCAGCTGCTGGATCGATCGCTGGCTGCGGGAGTCCGTCACTTTCCCGGAGTGTACGCGCAGGAGGCGCCCGCTGAAGGCGGCGCGAGACCTCAACCACCTTGATCATCAAGGAGGTTGAGGCCTCGGTGCGGTGCTCGGGAGCTAGATGGACGAGTTGAACTCGCCCGCACCGGCGGGGCGCGACTCGCGAACCTCGGTCACTCGACCGGTGAACCGCTGGACGCGGAGTTCACGCGTGTCGATCGTCGCGAGTAGGGCCGTCCGCTGGGGAGCCGGTCGAGTCTCGCCCGGTCGGCGGATCGGCTTCGTGCCCGGAACGTTCATGGATTTCTCGTCCTCCTCAGGTGACCAACTTGCGTCATCACTCCCTGGCCGACGAGATCCCGTGGCAAGGGCCTGGTCATCGAGGTGTGAACGACACCGTAGGGCATGGTTCTATCATGCACGCCCTATACCACGCACGCCTCCGACCGTAAAGGGTGCCTGTTCTTCCGTGGGTGGCCTGGCGCGAATTCAAGATTGACGAGAGCATGACCGTCCCGTTGACTCCGGCATCCGTACGAGGTGCGCATGGCTGCGACGCCCGGCCCCAGCACTACGGTGAGTGATCGAGATCTGTCTCCGTTGTTCCGTGTGTGCGATGAGAAGGCGGTGGCCCATCAGGGGGAATCCTTCAAGGTCGTCCGTACGCAACTGGTCGTTCTGCTGCTCGCGACCGCGACCGCCTCGCTGGCGGAACGGGTGGGGAGCCGGGTGCCGTCCGGTGTCGCGGCGGTGCTGTACGCGCTGACGATCGGGATCGGGCTCTACGCGTCCCGGCGTCGTGCGCGGGCGCAGTGGCAGGCGCATCGGGCGGCGGCGGAGGTGGTCAAGTCGTTGGCGTGGCAGTTCATGGTGCACGGGGGGCCGTTTCCCTCGCGGCTGGTCAATCCCGAGGCGATGTTCGCCGAGCGGCTGGAGGAACGGCTCAGCGAGCTGCGGAAGGTGGGGTGGGAGGACCCGAGGGAGGGGCCAGGTGAGCGTGGGCTCGGGCAGATCACGCCGGTGATGCGGGCGGTGCGGGCCAAGGGGTTCGCGTCGCGGCGGGACATCTATCTGCGGGACCGGGTGTCGGAGCAGCTCGCCTGGTACGGCAACAAGGCCGGGCAGGCGCACCGGGCGTCCGTGCGCTGGTCGGGGATGACGACCTTTCTGACGCTGCTGGCGCTGCTCGCCGCCGTGCTCAGGGCGCTCGGGGTGATCGAGGGGCGCTGGGATCCGACCGGCGTGCTGAGCGCCGCCGCCGCGGCCGGTGTCGCCTGGCAGGAGGTCCGGCGGCACCGGCCGCTCACGTACGCGCACAAGCTCGTCGAACAGGACCTGGACACCCTGCGCGTCGCCATGAGCACCACCGTCAAGGAGGACGGGTGGGCCGACGCGGTCGCCGAGGCGGAGCGGGTGGTCTCGCCCCAGCACACGGACTGGCTCGTGCGGTTCGGGTCCTGACGGGACGAGGGACAAGGGACAAGGGACAAGGGTCGAGGGGCGAGGGGCGAGGGACAAGGAGCGAGGGGGGCGGGGTCAGGTGCGGCGTACGCCTGGGCTCCACAGGACCGTCACCGGGACGCCCGTGAGGTGGGCGTAGTCGACGATGTCGGCCGTGCCGCCGAGGCCGCGGGAGGGGGCGCCGTCCCAGACGGCGATCATGCGGTCGGCGTGGTCGACGATGTAGCGGCCGGCCGCGTAGTACGCCTCCTCGTGGGTGCGTTCGCGCGGCAGTTCCACGCGTTCGGCGGAGCACTTGAGGAGCCTGCGGTAGGCGGCCCGGACCTGGTCGTCGCCGAGGTGGGCCTCGTAGTCCATGCCGGGGATCACGGCGGTCAGCTGCATACCGCTTTCGAGGGCCAGCTCCGCGAAGAGCTGGTCGGCGCCGGCGGCGAGGCTGCTGAGGGCCCGGGTGGTGGCCTGGCGGTCCCGTAACTCCGCCCGGATGCCCGAGCGGACGGCCGAGAGGGCGGCTTCCGGGATCTCCCGGTGTCCGGTGATACCGATCCGGGTCACGGGCCCTGGCATCCGTGCGCTCACCTCCGTGTCCGGTTCCTCCAAGTAACCCTAGCGTCGGGGGACTTCGGCGAGAACGACGCGTACGGGCGTTCGGACGTTCGGTGGGGGTGTCGTCGGGGCACCGGGGGTGGCCACCGGGGGAGTGCTGTGGTGCCGACCGCCCTTGCGTGCTCCGGACGCTGCCGCTAGGAGGGATGCCGGGAGGGGTGTGGGAAGGGCGCCGGCCGGGATGCTGGAAGGGGATGCCCGCGGGCCGGCGGCCGGTCAGTCGCCCACCGGGTCCAGGCTGATGGGTGCGATGCGGCCCTCCAGCATGGCGCCGATGCCGAGGGCGGCGCAGACGTCGGGGCGTTCGGCGATGTGGACCGGCATCCCGGTGGCGTGGCGGAGCATCTGGTCGAAGCCGGGGAGCAGGGCGCTGCCGCCGACCATCATGATGCCGCGGTCCGCGAGGTCGGCCACCAGGTCGGGCGGGCAGTCGCGCAGGACCTTGCCGATGCCGTCGACCACGGCGGTGAGGGGGGTCTGGATCGCGTCGCGCACGGCCGCGGTGTCCACCTGGACGGAGCGGGCGAGCCCGGTCGCCACGTCGAGGCCGTGGATCTCGGTGGACTCGGGGCCGTGCGGGGTGAGGCCGTTGCCGGAGAGGGCGAGCTGGAGCGGCCGTACGGACTGGCTCGGCAGGGTCAGTTCGTGGCGCAGCCGCAGGTGCTGCACGATCGCGTGGTCGATGGCCTCGCCGCCGACGGGGATGCGTACGGCGCTGACGACCGCGCCGAGGGAGAGGACGGCCAGCTCGGTGGCGCCCGCGCCGCAGACCATGATCATGGTGGCTTCGGGCTGCTCGACCGGGAGGCCGCAGCCGACGGCCGCCGCGATGAGCGTGTCGACCAGTTCCACGCGGCGGGCGCCGAGGCCCACCAGGGTCTCGATCGTGGCGCGTTGGGCGAGCGGGTCCGCGCCGTGCGGGGTGCACGCGGCGGCGCGGAGCACGGGCTTGCGCCGCAGATTGCGGCGGACCCGGTCGCCCAGCAGCTGGCGCAGCATGCGCTGGGCCATCTCGATGTCGACCACCGTGCCGCCGGACACGGGCCGCACGACCCGGATGTAGTCGGGCGTACGGCCCATCATCTTCTCCGCGAACTCCCCGACCGCGATCAGCGCGCCCGTCCGGGTGTTCACGGCGGCCACGCTCGGCTGGTCCACGACCAGGCCCGCGCCCTTCACGAACACCCGGGTCCGCGCGGCTCCCAGGTCGACACCGAAGTGGCAGCGGCGCAGCTGCTCCAGACTGGCGGTCATCGCTGTCATTGCGGATCCTCCCGAGGGCACGGACCGTACGGACCGCCGCCGGTCGGCGGTTCCCTGGTTCCCTTTTCCCTTTGCATCGTGCGGGGGGTGGGGGCGGGGTGCCTGTTGGGGTGGGCCGGGTGGGGGTACGGCCGGACGGGTGATCCGGTGCGAGTCGTGCTTGACGGGCGGTCAGAAGGGGTGATCGGGCGTGGCGGGTGCGACGTCGGGCGTCGCGGGCGCGACCACGCCCCGTACGACGCCCAGCTCCACCAGGTCCTGTGGCCGTACCCGGAGCTCGTCCGCCGTCGCCCGGGTCAGTTCCGGCGGCCGTTTGAGGATCGCGGCCGCCAGTTCCGGGGCGATCACCGAGAAGTAGCTGTCCGGGGTGGCCCAGGTGTTGTCGGGGGCGGCGAGGGCGAGGGCGCCGCCGGAGCCGCCCTCGCCGATGAGGAGGGTGGTGAGGGGGGTGCGGGCGGTGGCGACGGCGGTGAAGAGGTCGGCGATGGCGGGGCCCGCGCCCTGGCGTTCCGCTTCGGCGTCGTTCGCGGCGCCCGGGGTGTCGACGAGGGTCAGTACGGGGATGCCGAGGCGGTCGGCGAGGCGGATCAGGCGGGCGGCGGTGCGGTAGCCCGCCGGGCGGGTGGGGGTGCCGGACTGGGCGGCGTAGGCGATGGTGCGGCCGTTGTGTTCGCCGAAGCCGCAGAGTATGCCGGGGTCGGTGCCGCCGGCGCGGTCCCCTTGCAGGGGGGCTCGGCGGGTGAAGTAGGTGTCCAAGTAGGCGGTGGCTCGGGGGCGTTGGGGGTGGCGGGCGCGTTGGACGGCTTCCCAGCCGGTGGTGGGGAGGGTGGGGAGGGGCGCCGATTCGGGTGGGGGGATCGGTTGGGTGGCGGCTGCGGGGTCGTGGGGGCTGGTCGCGCCGTTCCCCGCGCCCCTTGAGGGCCTGCGGCCCTCGGCGGGGGCGCGGTCTGGGAGGGCTTGGGGTGCGTCGGCGGCTGCGGGTGCGTCGTGGCTGGTCGCGCCGTTCCCCGCGCCCCTGGAAAGCAGGGGCTGCGCCCCGTGCTCTTCAGGCTGCGGGGGAGTGTCCGGTGGAAGGGCTCGGGGTGGGGGTGCCGGGGCTGTGGAGGGGGTGGTCAGGAGGGTCAGGTAGAGGGTCAGGGTGTCGCGCAGGGCGGTCGGGGGGATCACCGCGTCGATCGAGCCTGCCGCGAGTTGGGACTCCGCCGTGTAGGCCGTGGGGTCCGCGGCCGGGGGGCGGACGCGGGAGCCGGCGAAGCCGATCTGGGTGGTGGGGAGGGCCAGGGTGATGTCGGCGCCGGCGCCCAGGGTGGCCCAGCCGCCGCCCGTGGTCGGGTCGCGGAGGACCGCGATCTGGGGCAGGCCGGCCTCCCTCGTGAGGGCCGACTCTCGGGCCACGCGCTGGAGTTGGGCGAGGGCGCGCATGCCCTCCTGCATACGGCTGCCGCCGGTCGCGACCAGGGAGACGACCGGGAGGCGGTGCTCGCGCGCGTACGTGTACGCCGCCTCCAGACGGTCACCGGTGCGTTCGCCGAGCGAGCCGCCGAGGAACCCGAACTCGAAGGAGATCAGTACGGCGGGTGAGGTACCGATCGTCGCCCGGCCCCACACCACCGATTCGTCCTCGCCGGTGCGCTCGGCGGCGCGGGCGCGTGCGGTGTCGTAGCCCTGCCAGGCGAGGGGGCCGTCGGGGGCGTACTCCCGTTGCGGGGTGGGGAGTTCCGTGAAGCCGTCCGTCAGGAGGGTGATGGCCTCGCGGGCCGGGAGGCGACGGTCACTCATCCGTCTTCAGCGCTCGCTTCATGATCTTGCCCATGTCGTTGCGGGGGAGGGAGGAGAGGTAGTGGACGGTTCGGGGGCGTTTGTGGGGGGAGAGGTTGGTGGCGACGTGGGTCGCCAACTCGGTGGCCGAGGGAGGGGATTGGGGGTCCGCCGGGACGATCCAGGCGACCACGCGCTCGCCCAGGTCGGGGTCCGGTGCGCCGGTGACCGCGGCCTCCCGTACGCCCGGGTGTTCCAGGAGCGCGTTCTCGATCTCGCCCGCGCCGATCTTGTAGCCGCCGCTCTTGATGAGGTCGGTGGCCTTGCGGCCGACGATGCGTACATAGCCGTCGGGGTCGCGGACGGCCATGTCGCCGGTGCGGAACCAGCCGTCGGAGGTGAACGCGGCGGCGGTCGCGTCGGGGCGGTTGAGGTACTCGGTGAAGAGGTTCGCGCCGCGCACCTGGATCTCGCCGACCGACTCGCCGTCGTACGCGGTGAGCGGGGTGCCGTCGTCCTCGACGAGCCTCAACTCCACGCCCGGCAGCGGGAGTCCGACCGTGCCGGCGCGGGGCTCGCCGTCGGCGCGGACGCTGGTGTTCATCAGGGTCTCCGTCATGCCGTACCGCTCGATCACCCGGCGCCCGGTCGCCGCGGCGATCCGTTCGTGGTCGTGCACCGGCAGCGCGGCCGAGCCGGAGACGAGGAGACGGGCGCCGCCGAGCGCCTTCGCCAGCTCCGGGTCGGCGGGCAGGGTCTCGGCGATGCGGTGGTACATCGTCGGGACGCCGAACAGCATCGTCGCGCCGGACGACAGCTCCCGGGCGACGGCCGTCGTGTCGAACCTGCCGAGGTGCCGGACCGAGCCGCCGCGCCGCAGCGGGCCGAGGATGCCCAGGATCAGGCCGTGTACGTGGAAGAGGGGGAGGGCGTGGACCAGTACGTCGTCGGCGGTCCACTGCCAGGCGTCGGCCAGCGCGTCCAGGGTGGTCGCGATGGCGCGGCGGGGAATGACGGCGCCCTTGGGCGGGCCGGTGGTGCCGGAGGTGTAGACGATCAGGGCCGCCGTGTCGGGGGTGGCGGCCGGCTGTTCCTCGGGGGAGGGGGCCCTGCTGTCGGGTGCGTGTACGTCCACGTCGACGCGCGCCAACTCCCTTACGGGCGCCGGTAGTTCGTCAGACGGTGCGGCGAGGACCAGTGACGGGGCGCTGTCGGAGAGGATGTGTCCGAGTTCCTTCTCCCCGGACTTCGGGTTCAGGGGTACGGCGGGGACGCCGGCCCGTAGCGCCGCCACGACCGCGACGGCGGTCTCCAGCGTGGGGGTCGCCCAGACGGCGACCCGGCCGCCGCCCCTGACGCGGTCCGCCAGGGCGCCGGTGACGGCCGCGAGTTCCGCGTACGTCAGGGACCGGTCGCCGAAGCGGAGGGCGGGCCGGTCGGGGGCCTGGGCTTCGCCGGTGAGGGCCGGGAAGAGAGGGGACACGGACACGTTCTTCGCTCCTTGTTTGTCGCCTTGTTTGTCGCCGCGGTTGGGGCTGTGGCTGTCGCTGTGGTTGTCGCCGTCCGATGTACCGCTACCGCGCATGTGACTATCCGAACCCCGGGACCACCAGCACCAGCCACATCACCGCGGGTACGACCGCCACCACGATCCCTCCGTAGATCATCAGCTGTCGGAAGAAACGCTCGCGGTCGACGTCCGGTGCGGCGGCCAGGACCAGCGCGCCGTTCGTCGAGAAGGGGCTCACGTCCACGACCGTCGCGGACACGGCGAGTGCCGCGATCATGCCGACCGCGCCGATCTCGCCCTGGGCCAGGAACGGTACGGCCAGGGGGATCAGGGCGCCCATGATGCCCACGGAGGAGGCGAAGGCCGACACGATCGCGCCGATGTAGCAGAGGAGGAGGGCCGCGAGGAGGGGGATGCCGATGTCGCTGACGCCCTCGCCGGCCCAGGTGATGGTGCCCATCTCGTCGAGTACGCCCACGTAGGTGAGGACGCCGCAGATGAGGAGGACCGTGGACCAGGCGATCTGGCCCACCGCCTTGCGGCTGTCGTCGGGCCAGAGGGCGCTGAGGGTGGCTGCGAGGGTTACCGCGGTGAGGCCCGCGTCCAGGTCGAGGGCGAGGACGGCGATGACCAGGGCGAGGAGGGAGGTGAGGGTGGCTATGCGGGCCGGGGTGAGCTGGGGGGCGGGTTCGGTGCCGTCGGCTTCGGAGTGCCCGGGGGTGGGGTCGGCCGGGGGTTGGGTCCGCTGCTCGGCGGTACGAGGTGCCGCTGCGCCCACCCTCCCCCACTCTCGACTTCGCTCGAGCGGGGGGACCCCCATCGCCCCAGCGGCACGATTGCCCGCAGCTACGTCAACGGGACGGTCGTCCGCAGCTGGGTCGGTGGGGCGGTCGCCCGCAGCTGAGTAGGAGGCGTCAGCCGGTTGTTTCCACAGTTTCAGGCCCCCGAACAGGACGAACACCACGCCCGCGATCACGAGGTTGGCGAGTAGGGAGGTCAGGAAGAGGGTGAGTTCGTTGCCGGGGAGGTGCTCGCGTTCGACGATGCCGTTGACGATCGTGCCGTAGATGCTGATCGGGGAGAAGCCGCCGCCCTGGGCGCCGTGGACGACCATCGCGCCCATCAGGAGGGGGCTGATGCCGTAGCGCGCGGCGAAGCTGAGCGCGATGGGGGCGACGATCGCGACCGCGGCCGGGCTGACCGCGCCGATCGCGGTGAGGGCGCCGGTGAGGAAGAACATCACCCAGGGGATCAGCGCCACCCGGCCCCGTACGAGCCGGATCGAGGCGTGCACGAGCCAGTCGGTGGTGCCGTTGGCGCGGGCGATCGCGAAGAGATAGGTGACGCCGACGAGGACGACGAACAGGTCGCCGGGGAAGCCGGCGAAGATGCCGTCCGCGTCGAGGTCGGCGACGAGTTCGCCCACGCCGAAGGCGGCGGCGAAGGCGAGCGCGCCCATGTTCACGGAACGGGTCGTGGCGATGACGAACACCACGGCGAGGACGAGGATCGAGATGAGTTCGGGGGACATACGGGCTCCCGTCGTTGGGTCCCGGAACGGCTGTGGGGGCGAACGATTGGCCGAGTGGCTGAGCCACTTACGGTTGGTCAGCGTGGGGGCGTACGGCGGTGGCGTCAAGGGGTCGCGCGGGGATTGGCTCAGCCACTCGGCCACCGGGCCACTGACGCGGACCCGGTGTTACGCTCCCGGCGAGCTCTCGAAGAGCTACGCGGACGCGCCGGAGGAACCGGACGATAACCGGACGATAGGGGGAACCGTGAGCGACGCCCTGCGCCCCATGGCCAAGCAGCGGCTCTACGAGCAGGTTCTCGACCGGCTGCGTCAGTACGTCGCCGAGGGCGGGCTGAAGGCGGGGGACCGGCTGCCGCCCGAGCGGGACCTGGCCCAGCGGCTGGGGGTGAGCCGGGCCTCGGTCAAGCAGGCCATCGTGGTGCTGGAGGTCCAGGGCCTGGTGGAGGCGCGGCACGGCGGGGGCACGTATCTCGTCCGGGACAGCCTCGATGTCGAGCCGGTGGAGGAGATGGTCGAACGGCGTCGGCGGCTGCCCGATGTGCTGGAGGCGCGCGAGGCGTTGGAGACCAAGCTGGCCGAACTGGCCGCCGAGCGCCGCACGGAGGGCGATCTGACCGCCATGCGGGACGCGCTCGCGCACATGGCCGGGGAGATCGAGCGGGACGGGCACGGCATCGAGGGCGACCGGCTCTTCCATGCGGCGGTCACGGCGGCCGCGCACAGCAGTCTGCTCGCCGAGTTCATGCGCTCCATCGCCGACCAGATCGCCGAGAGCCGCACCGAGTCGCTGCGCCAGCCGGGCCGCCCCGGGCGCTCCCTCGCCCAGCATCAGGCGATCCTCGACGCCATCGCCGCCGGGCAGCCCAAGCAGGCGGCCACCGCGATGCGCCGCCATGTCCGCACGGTCGCGAAGGTCCGCCTGCTGGACTGGGACCCGGGCGACCCGCCTTCCTGACCGGGGCCGGGCCAGGCCCAGGCCCCGGGCGTGGACCCGCACTCGGCCCCAGACCCGCACTCGGACTCGGCCCCGCGCCCGCCCTCAGGCCCGGGCCCCGCCCCCAGGCGCCAGCCCGACTACACGGCCTCCCTCCCCACCACATCCGCCACCACGCAGCTCACGTTGTCCGGTCCGCCCGCCTCGTTCGCCGTGGTGATGAGGGTGCGTACGGCGGTCTCGGGGTCGGGGGTCGTGGAGAGGGTGTGGCGGAGGGTGGGGTCGGGGACGACCGTGGAGAGGCCGTCGGAGCAGAGGAGGAAGCGGTCGCCGGGGTGGGCGTCGTGGAGGCGTAGGTCGGGGGTGGAGATGGACTCGTCGTTGGTCAACGCCTTGAGGAGCAGGGCGGGTTGGGGGTGGGTGGCCGCCTCCTCGGGGGTCAGACGGCCCTCGTCGATCATCGACTGGACGACGGTGTGGTCGTGGGTGATCCGGAACAGCTCGCCGTCGCGCAGCAGATACGCGCGGGAGTCGCCGATGTGGACGAGGGCGAGCTGTGAGCCGGTCCAGAGCATCGCGGTCAGGGTCGTGCCGTCGTCCCCGGTCGCCACGTCCCGTACGGCGGCCCTCGCGCCCCGCACCGCGTCCTCCAGCAGGTTCAGCACGCCGCCCGCCGGGAGGCTGTCGCGTTCCAGGGTCTTCAGCGCCTCCACGGCCGCCGTGCTCGCGGGCGCCCCGGCCGGGCCGAAGCCGTCGGCGACGGCGAGGACACGGGTGCCGGCGTAGGCGGTGTCCTGGTTGGCGGCGCGGACCAGGCCGGTGTCGGAGAGGGCGGCGTAACGGAGTTCCAGCATCGGGGTGTCCTCCTCGGACGTGTGGGTGAGGTGGTCCACGAGGAAGGCCGCCAGGTCGCGTCGGGTCGCCGTCTCGGCCTCGACCCCGGCCCAGTAAGCCCGGATCTCCCGGGCCGCCGGACCCGGCTCCAGCGCGCACACCGTACGGATACGGGCCAGCGGCATACCGAGCCGGCGCAGCCAGGCCACCAGCCGGGCCTGCTCCAACTGCTCGGTGGCGTAGTAGCGGTAGCCGGTGTCCGGGTCGACGCGGGCGGGGCGCAGGAGATCCAGCTCGTCGTAGAGCCGCAGTGCCTTCGGTGACAGCCGGCAGGCCTTCGCGAAGGCCCCGATCGTCAGCATCTCCATGACCCCTCCTCGTTCCACGCTCGATGCTGGGGCTTCACCGAAGGTGAAGGTCAAGCGATGGTGTGGAGCTGCGCCGATCATCCGTTATCGTTTCGTGACCGACTCGGCCACATCCGATCACATACCGATCACACTCTGAAGGAACATGAGCGCGCACAAGGCAACACCTTCCGGCACTCACACCCGTAGTGGCACCCGCCGTCGTGGGAGCGGCTCGGAGCGTGCCACCGCGCAGGGCTCGGCCAGGGGGACGGCCGGGAGAAGAGGGAACGGTTCGGGGCGCCGGAGGAAGGGGCCCGCGCGACGGGGGCGGGGGCCGCTGTTGACCGGGCTCGGCGTCGCCACGGTGCTCGGCGTCGTCGGATTCGCGGCGGCGGGCTGGACGCCCGGCGGCAAGGAGGAGTTAGCCGGACAAGCGGGGGCCGACGCGTCCGCCTCGCCCTCACCCTCCCCCGAGCGCTCCCGGCGCTCGCCCGATCCGAGCACGAGTTCCAGCGCCGGTGCCGGTGCCGGTGCCGGTTCCGGGTCCAGTTCGGGTGCCGGCTCCGGTGCCGGTTCCGACGTTTCCCGGAGCCCGTCCTCCTCGCCCAGCTCGTCACCGAGCGGGTCGCGGTCGCCGTCCTCCAGCGGTTCCCCGGTCACCATTCCCAGGACCGGGCCGGGCACGTTCACCGCGGCCTCCGGCGGCAGCGGCAAGGTGGGGCAGGGCACGCCCCTGCGCTACCGGGTCGAGGTGGAGAACGGGCTGTCGCTGTCCGCCGCGCGCGTCGCCGACGAGGTGGAACGCATCCTCGCCGACCCGCGCGGCTGGACCACGGACGGGAAGTCGGCCTTCCAGCGGGTCTCCGGCGGCGCCACCGACTTCGTCGTCAAGGTCGCCACCCCCGGCACCGTCGACGACATCTGCGGCCAGTTCGGGCTGAACACCGGTGGCGAGTTCAACTGCAACGTCGGCGACAACGTCATGGTCAACCTCGAACGCTGGGAACGGGCGACCCCCGTCTACGCCAAAAACGTCACGGCCTACCGCGCCCTGATCATCAACCACGAGGTCGGCCACTTCCTGGGCCAGGGCCACGTCACCTGTCCGGGCAAGGGCAAGCCCGCCCCGGCGATGATGCAGCAGATCAAGGGCATGAAGGGCTGCGTGCCCAACGTCTGGCCGTACGACAGCGAGGGCCGCCTCATCACGGGGCCGTCCGTACCGTGAGCGCACGCGCGGAAGCCCCTTCCCGCCTCGGCCCCCGCGGTTGTTAGCCTGCGCCGGAGACCCGACCTCCGAAGCTTCGGCCTCCGGAGACCCGACCTCCGAAGCTCCGGCCTCCGGAGGCCCGGCCTCCCGGGCAGCCGCCCGGAGCGCGCACCCGCAGTCGTACGAGAATGGAGCCCCCGTGGCCCGCACAGCCGCCCCCCGCATAGCCCTCGCCACCTATGACCCGGGGCCCAGGACGAGTCACGACCGGGATCTGCCGGGGCTGGTGCGGGCGCTGGGGGAGGCCGGGGCGGACGCGGTGGCCGTGCACTGGGACGACCCGGCCGCCGACTGGGCCGGCCACGACCTCGTCGTCATCCGGTCCACCTGGGACTACAGCTGGCGCGCGGCCGAGTTCGTGGCCTGGGCGGACAAGGTCGGCGAGGCCACCCGGCTCGCCAACCCGGCCGAGGTCGTGCGCTGGAACACCGACAAGCGGTACATCGGGGACCTCGCCGGGGCCGGGGTGCCCGTGGTGCCGACGGCCTATCTCGCGCCGGGCGACCCCGTGGAGCTTCCGGAGGCGCACGAGTACGTCGTGAAGCCGACCTCCGGCGCGGGCGCCCGGTTCGCCGCCCGGTACACCCCCGACCGGCGCGAGACCGCCGTACGGCATGTCGAGCGGATGTACGCCGAGGGGCTCACCGCGATGGTGCAGCCGTTCGTGACGAGCATCGACACCGAGGGGGAGCGGGCCCTGCAGTTCTTCGGCGGGCGGCTGCTGCACGCCAGCCGCAAGGGGGCGGTGCTCGCACCCGGCACGGCGTACGACGCCGACAAGATCGCCCACCCGGACCTGGTGCCCTGGACCCCGACCGAAGCCGAACTCGCCGTCGCCGAGCGGGCGTTGGCGGCCGTACCGGGCGAGCCCGAGCTGCTGTACGCGCGCGTCGACCTCGTCACCGGGGAGGACGGGCGGCCGTGCGTGATGGAGCTGGAGCTCGTCGAGCCGAACCTCTTCCTGTGGCTGCACCCGGACTCGTCGCCCCGCGTGGTCGAGGCGATCCTGGCCGCCGCCACCTCCTGACCCCGCGAGCCCCCCTCACCCGAAGAGGCGGGAAATCCACGAAGCGCGCGTCCCGCCCGTACCCGCTGCCTACCCTTCGGGGTTACAACAGCGCGTACGGGAACCACAACTGAGGGCGTGACCAGGGTCGTGGGCGGATCGGAGTCGCGGCGCACTTCCGGTTTCCCGGCGGAGCTGACGAGCTTCGTGGGGCGACGGGACGAGGCGGCCGATGTCAGACGGTTGTTGTCGGCGGGCAGACTGCTGACGCTGACGGGACCCGGCGGGGTGGGCAAGACCCGGCTCGCCGGACATGTGGCGGGACAGGTCGCACGGGCGTTCCCGGACGGCGTGTGGCTCGTCCCGCTGGCCGCGCTGAGCGACGAGGCGTTCGTCCCGCACGCCGTGAACGACGCGCTCGGCGTCCGCAACGAGACCGTACGGCCCCCGCTGGAGATCCTCGTCGACCATCTGCGCGAGCGGCGGTTACTGATCGTCCTCGACAACTGCGAGCATCTGCTGCGCAGTTGCGCGGTCCTCGCTCAGGCCGTGCTGGCGGCCACCGAGGGCGTACGGATCCTCGCCACCAGCAGACACCGGCTCGGGCTCGCCGGGGAACAGCTCTTCGAGGTGCCGCCGCTGCCCGCGCCCGCGCCGGAGGAGCTGAGCCCGTCCACGGGTTCGTCGGCGGTCGAGTCCTTCCCCGCGCTGCGGCTGTTCGCCGACCGGGCGGCGGCCGTGGTCCCCGGCTTCACCGTCGGCGAGGCGAACCAGCAGGCCGTGGCCCGGCTCTGCCGGCGCCTCGACGGGCTGCCGCTCGCCATCGAACTGGCGGCGGTCCGGGTGCGCGCCCTCGGCGTGGACCAGCTCGTCGAACGCCTCGACGACCGCTATCAGCTCCTCACCTGCGGCAGCCCCACCTCCGCGCCCCGCCACCGCACCCTGCGCTCCGCCGTCGACTGGAGCCATGAACTGTGCACCCCGCAGGAGCAGTTGGTGTGGGCGTGGCTGTCGGTGTTCGTCGGCGGCTTCGATCTGGCCGCGGCCGAGGCGGTCTGCGCGGGGAAGGACGCCGGCACGGGGGAGCGGATCGACCCGTGCGCCGTCCTGGACGCCGTCGCCGGGCTCGTCGACAAGTCGGTGCTCGTCCGGGAGGAGCACGCCGGGCAGGTCCGCTACCGGCTGCTGGTCTCCCTGCGCGACTACGGGCTGGAGAAGCTGCACGGCCTCGGCGAGGCGACCGACACCCGGCGGCGGCACCGCGACCACTTCGCGCGCCTCGGCGCCGAGTACGAGCAGGCCTGGTTCGGCCCCGACCAGGCGGAGATCACCGAACGGATCCGGATCGACCAGGACAACTTCCGGGCCGCCCTGGACTTCTGCCTCACCACTCCCGGCGAGGCCCAGCACGGGCTGCGGCTGGCCGCCGGCCTCTGGTTCCACTGGGTCGCGGGCGGTATCTGGGGCGAGGGCCGGCACTGGATGGACGGTGCCCTGCGGGCCGGGGCCCGGCCGGACGCGGGCCTGACCCGCGCCATGTGGGCGGGTGCCCTGACCTCCCTGGTGCACAGCCGCTCCGCCGCCGTCCTGGCCGGCCTCGACCAGGTGCGCACCGCGGCCGCCGCCGACGGGGAACCCCCGGTGCCCGCGCCCCCGCCCGTACCGGCCGGGGCCCTCGCCCCGGGCCGGGCCCGCGCCTCCACCGCCTTCGTCGTCCTCACCCGCGTCGAACTGGCCTGCACCCTCGTCAGCCGGGGCCGCGCCGCCGAGGCGATCCCGCTGTGCGCCGAGGCCGTCGCCCTCTGCGAGGCACACGGCGAACAGTGGGCCCGCTCCTGGGCGCTGCGCACCCTCGCCCTCGCGCACTGGTCGGCCGGGCAGTACGACCGGGCCGCCGAGCACGCCCGGGCCTGTCTGCGGCTGCCGTACACCGTGCGGCAGCACCAGAGCCTCGCACGCACCCTCGATCTGCTCGCCGCCGCCGAGGCCCTGGCGGGCGACGCCGAGCGGGCCGGGGTGCTGCGCGGCGCCGTCGACCGCATCTGGCACGACATCGGCGGCAACCCCATGGACACGCTCCAGCCGGGCGGCCCCCGCACCGCCGAACACCCCGCCCGTCACACTCCCGGCGACCCCGCCTACACGCTGGCCCACCGCCGGGGCGGCCGTCTGACACCGGAACAGGCGGTCGCGTACGCGCTGGGTGAGCCGTGCGAGGGGGCCGCCGCGGTCGTACGGACGTGTGCCGCCGCGACCGTGTGCGAGGGCGCCGCCCCGGCCGGGAGCACCGCCGGCGCGGCCCCGGCGGCGAGTGCCGATCCCGGCCCTGACCCGGTCCCGCTCACCCGCCGTGAACTCCAGGTCGCCGCGCTCGTCGCGCAGGGCCGCACCAACAAGCAGATCGCCGATCACCTCGTCATCGCCCGCCGCACCGCCGAGGGCCATGTCGAACGCATCCTCGTGAAGCTCGGTTTCCACAATCGCAGTCAGGTGGCGGCCTGGTTCAGCGCGCGAGCGGGGTCGTAGCGGGGGCGGTCGTGGTGAGTGCGGTCGTGCCGAGGGCCGTCGTGTCGGGCGCGGTCGTGCCGGGGGCGGGCGGTTGCGGCACCGACAGGGGCACGGGCAGAGGCACGGACAGGGGTACCGACAGGGTGGCCGTGGTACCTCGGTGGGTGCCACGCAGACGGATACGGCCCGCACCCGCACCCGCACCGGCACCCGGGCCGGCGATCAACGACTCGGCGAGCCGCAGCCCGTGCCCGGCGGACCGTCCCGGCGTGGGACCGGGCCCGCTGTCCGTCACCTCGCAGCACAACTCGCCCTCCGCCACCCGCAGTTCGATGACCCCCGCCCCGCCCCCATGGACCACGGCGTTCGTGGAGATCTCCAACGCGGCCTGCACGAAAGCACCCTTGACGGCGGCGCCGAGCCGGGACCGCAGGGCCGCCTCCTCGACCAGCGAGCGCACCAAGGGGAGTTCGGATCCCCCGAACTCCATCCGCAGCACCGGCATCGCGCTCACCCGGCGCCCTCCTCGTCGTCTTCCCCCTCCACCTCCACGCTGACCAGCAGCTGGGGCACCTCGCCGGCGCCCAACTGTTCCAGCACCAGCCCCAGCAGCTCGCCGCAGCGCACGGTGACCTCGCTGCCGGCCGGGAGCGACGCGGCGAGGCTGATCAGCTGCCAGGCGCAGTGGGCCTCCATGAAGCACAGGTCGCGCAGGTCGAGGACGAAGTGGCTGGGCCCGGAGTCGTCACGGTGCTCCAGCGCCTCGCGCAGGGCCTCGACGAACTCGGTCCGTGTGCTCAGCTCGGCGGTCCCGGTGATCCGCCCGCCGTCCGGGGTCTCGGTGACCTCCAGGGAGTCGAGGCGCTCCATGACCCGCAGCGGGTGCACCTTGCCGACGCGGCTCGTCAGCTCCTCGTCGAACCGCTGGCGGTCGTACCAGCAGATCGCGGTGAACAGCGGGTCCGCGAACAGCGGCGCCACGGACGCCTCGTAGTCCAGCAGCCGGTCGTGGCCGAGGTTCACCCGGGGCGCCCAGCTCATGTCGGCGGTGACCCGCAGCCCCGCCCAGCCCTCGTCACAGGCACGGTCGACCTCGGAGGCGTACGCGTCGATCGTGCGCCGCTCCTGGAAGCGGCCGTCGGGGACGTAGATCTCGGTGTTGCGCTTGAGCGAGAGCTGACCGCCGGCCCGCGCCGCCACGACCTGCCCGCTGCCCCGGTCCAGCAGCGCGACCACCTCGTCGTCGCTCAGATCGTCCGGGTCCATGACCAGCAGGACCTTCTCCCCGCGCGCCAGGCTGGTCCGGGTGTACGCGGTGAACACCTTCCACGGCGACTCCCCGGCCCCCTCGATGTCACCCGGCCCCATACACGCGTGATCCCCCAGCCGCAGCCGCTCGACGGGCACGGTTCGCTCCGCGCGGTGCTGGGTCGTCATGGGACAGCCTTCCCGTGAGGATCAGGACTCCCCACGGACAGTAGGCCCAGCGCCGCCCCCAACGGCCGGATGATCGCCAATCTTCTACTCGGGCGGCTTTGGGGGGCATTTGGGAGCGGTTGATGAAGTGGCTGATCGATCGTGCGCGTGACCTGACAGGATGCGATCAGGTGGTGTTTTTAGGGGCGCGGGGCTGGATCGATGTGCGGCCCGGTGGGGGCTGGTCGCGCAGTTCCCCGCGCCCCTGAGCGACCCGGGCTCACCCCATGTTTTGAAGGGGCGCGGGGAACTGCGCGAGAAGCCCCCACCGGACCCGCACCCGCGCACGCACCCAGGCCACCCGAGCTCTCAGGCGACCCTCTGCAACAACCCCCACGTGAACTCGGCGACACACTCCCGCACGACCCCCGCCCCGTCAGGCGCAGCGAACCGCAGCCCCCACCGCGTGGGCGCCGTCCCCTCCATCGGCCGCACCGGCGCGAACGCCCGCGCCACCTCGTCCACCGTGCACGACCACGGCGTCAGGTCACCGACAGCGCGCAGGTCGGGACCCGCGGCCCCCGGAGCCCGCACGAGCCACTCGTTCCACACCGCCCCGTTCGGCGCGAGCAGCACCTCGAAGCGGAGGTCGGCCCACAACGGCACCGGCCACAGCCACGCCTCGCAGTCCAGGTCGCCGATCCTCCGCGCGGTCACCGATTCCGGCGTGCCCAGGACCGACCGGTACCGGGCGGCCGACCCCCGCCCCCGGGGCGACCGCACCATCGCCTGCCACCGCCGGTTCGCCTCCCGCATCTGGGCGAGGGAGACGCCCAGCTCACGCCGGGCGTCCTCGACGAGCCCCGGATTGTGGTCGGCCATCCGGCGCAGCAGGACGAGCTGGAAGTCGAGCGGGGTGAACGGACCGGAGGGCCTATCGGGGCCCGGGCGCTTCGCGGAGGACATGCGGTCCATCGTCGCGTACGGCGCCGGACGCGGGGGGCGGCTCACCCGGGCGGCGCCCGTCCGGCAGGAACAGCACCGAGTTGACGTACCGGGGCCCGCCGAACGGCAGGACGCGCCGGAGCAGCCCGTCGGACGCCACATGCGACGTACGCGCCTGATGGGCCTCCAGGCGTGCCGGGACGAGGGGGAGCCACGTCCCGGCGGGCAGGACCCAGCCGGCGTAGCCGAGGCCGGCGAGGAGGTCGACGACCGGGGTGATCGGCTGGATACGGGCCTCCAGTTCGACGAAGAGGGCCGGGCGGTCGCGGACCAGGAGGCCGGACGCGCCGCGCAGCACGGCCAGTTCGTTGCCGTCGACGTCGATCTTGACGAACCCGACGTCCGTCAGGCCGAGGCCGTCGAGGGTGACGCAGCGGACGTCCAGGGCGCGGGCGTGGATGTCCCGGCGGACCAGGGACGACACACCCCGTCCGCCGTCGTCGCCGGACGGCAGCCAGAGCCGGGCCGTGCCCGGGCGGTCGGAGGCGGCGGCCTGGACGACGCGGACGTTGGCGGGGGCCGAGGCGGTGAGCAGCCGGGCCAGCCGGGGCACCGGCTCGACGGTCACCACGCGCCCGGCCCGTCTCGCCAGCCGCCGGGTCCAGGGGCCGTACCAGCCGCCGACGTCCACCGCCGTGCCGCACCCCGGCGGGCACAGCTCGTCGAGCCGGGCCAGCTCCGGTTCGAAGCGCGGGTAGACGAACCGGGCGGTAGCGGCGATCAGCCGGTCCGGGAGGAACGGCGCGAGCCGCGCGGCGAGTGTGGTCATGACCCCAACCTCCGGAGAAGTGCCTCGTGTTCGTCCTCCGTCACCTGCTCGCCCGACGACGGCAGCAGCTGCGGAATGCCGTCGACGATCGGGTAACGGCGGTGCAGCCGGGGGTTGTAGAGCGACTCCGACGCCTGGACGGCTGCGTCGGTGGCGTCCGAGGTGTCGGTGGTGTCGGTGGCGTCGGTGGTGTCGGAACGCCTTTCCTCTGGCTGTTCCTCCTCGTGGACCACCAGGTGCAGCGGCCCCTTGTCCAGCGGGCACGCCAGGATCCGGAGCAATGGGTCGTCGGGGTTCATGGAGGGGTCAACTCCTTGGCCGGTGCGGAGGATTGGGGCGCCGACGGCGCGGGACTGTCGTGCTTGGGCATGCTCAGCAGTACGGCGACCGCCAGTACCGTGCCCGACAGCCGCAGCGTCAGCCGCAGCGGGTCGTCGGGCAGCGACTCCCCGAACGACAGCGTGCCGAGCACCGCCGTGAACAGGCAGGTCACCGTCGTACAGACCGGCACGATCAGCGAGGCCCGGCAGCGCTGCAGCGCCGCCTGTGACATCACCAGACCGAACGCGCCGGTGAAGAGCAGGAGATACGGGTACGGGGAGCGCAGCAGACCGACCACCGCGTCCCCGAGGCCACTGGTGGTCAGATAGCTCGACACGCCCTTGATCGCGAGCGAGCTGACGCCGTACAGCAGGCCCACCGCCACGCCGTACTCGACGCCCGTGGTCGGCAGCCGGTGACGGTGCCGGGCGCGCCGCTCGGCGGACCGGTAGAGCCCCACCCCCGCCGCCAGCGCGGGCAGACAGATCGTCAGGACCAGCGCGTACGGCGCCTGCTGGCTGACCGTGTCGGAGCCCTCGTCCAGCGACAGCACCACCATCAGCAGCGCGGCGAGGATGGCCCCGAGGGCGTACCGCTCCCGGCCCGTGGTCTCCTCGCCGAGCAGCCGCGCGGACAGCAGGACGAGCAGCACCAGCCCCGAGACGAAGATGCCCTGGGCGGCGGCGATCGGCAGCGTCCGGTACACGGCCAGCTGCGCGGCGAACCCGGCGGCCAGCGACAGGGAGCCCGCGATCCACAGCGGGCTGCCGACGACCTGCCGCAGCAGTTTCACCGGCTCCCGGACCGTCACCTGCGGCATCGCGGTGAGTGCCCGTTTCTCCAGGACGAATCCGGTGCTGTACAGCGCGTTCGCCAACAGGGCCGCGGCCACTCCCCACCACATCGCCTACATCCTCCGTGCGTGCAGCAGCAGGATCGACGCGGCCGAGGGGGCCGCGCAGGCCAGCCGGTCCAGCGGACGCAGCGGACGCGGTACGCCGTGGAAGGGCGCCCCGCGCAGCCGTACGACCTCGAAGCCGGACGCGGCCACGAACTCCCGTAGCGCGCGGGCGGTGTAGAGCCGAAGGTGGCCCACGACCTCCGTCCCGGGGCGGCCGTGGATGCCGCGCAGGCTCACCTCCGAGAACACCGGCTGGACGCCCGCGAGGAGCAGGGCGCGGTTGTACCAGGCGGCGAGATTGGGGGTCGACAGCATCAGATGGCCGCCGGGGCGCAGGACACGGCGGATCTCGTCGAGGGCGGCGTCCGGGTCGACCAGGTGCTCGATGACTTCGCTGAACAGGACGGCGTCGGCGGACTCCGACCTGAACGGCAGCCCGCCGTCGGCGAGTTCACCTCGGATCGCGTACGGGACGCGGGTGCGGGCGCGTCTGAGGGCGTCCTGGGACCAGTCGACGCCGATGATGCGGTGGCCGGGGAGGAGGGGCGCGGCGGTCGCCGCCGCCGTGCCGTCGCCGCAGCCGATGTCGAGGATGGTGCGGGGGCCTGCGCTTCCGGCCGCCGGGCCGAGGGCCGTCGCCAGCATGCGGGCCTGGGCGAGGCTGCGGGGGGTGCCGGAGGCGACGGGGACGGACGGGTCCTCGTAGAAGTCCCGAAGTCCCTTGAGCGGGGACTGGGTTGGAGCCGGTGTCGGGGTCGGGGTGGGTGTGGGTGTGGGGGTCTGTGTCGGGGGCTGGGCGGGTGACGTGGTCGGGGTGGCTCGCGGCATCACTCGGTGTCCTCTGCCGTCGCGTGCAGATAGTGCTCGAAGAGGTCGCGGAGGTGGGCGCCGTCGCCGTGACTGAGCAGGGCGCGCGACCAGCGCAGGGCCAGATGGAGACGGCCCGCCGTGGAGGCGGTCGTGACGGTGAGGCCCCGGGGCATACGGGCCGGGGCCGAGAACCAGACGGCGTGGGCGCGGCCGGCCTCCTCGCCGAAGTCCAGCGCGTAGGGGACGCGGCCGATGTTGCTGAGGAGGGTCGTCGAGGTCCAGGGCGCGGCGGCTCTGCGCAGGCCCCTGGTGAGGGCGGCGCGCCACGCCACGGGGACCACCGGGGCGGTCAACAGGGAGGCACTGTGGCCCAGTTGGGGGCGTGGGGCGGACTTCAGGGCGCGGGTGCGGTCCGCCGTGCGGTGGAGGAGCGTGGCGAGAGGGGTGTGGGACGGGTCCAACTCGGCCGGTGAGAAGGGGACTTCGACCAGGCGGGTGCCGTTGCCTATCGGCATGTCCGTGTCCCTCGGGCGGTCGTCCACGGGCATGGTGATGCGCAGGGGGCGGGGGTGGGCGCCGTGTTCCCGGTTCCAGTGGGCGAGCATCAGGGCCGTGGTGACCATGAGCTGGTCGTTCACGGTGTAGGGGGCGGACTTCGGGCGGCGGGGGACGGGGAGTTCGGTGACGAGCAGGCCGTTGCCGGGGGAGGGTTCGGGGGTGCCGGGGGCGACTCGGGCGGGGCGGGACCAGTTGGAGGGGGCGTCGGTCTCGGCCGGGGTCGGTTCGGTCTGGGTGGGGGTGGGGCGGATGGGTGGGGCGGTGGGGGCGTTGTCCTTGCCGCCGTACAGCTCCGCTGCGGTGGCCAGGATGCGGAGGCAGGCGGGGCCGTCCAGGGCGGTGTGGTTGATGGTGAGGAAGAGGACGGTGCGGGTGCCGGTGTTCTTGCCTGTGCCGGTGTTTCTTGGGCGCCCGGGGGTGGGGTCGGCCGGGGGTTGGGTCCGCTGCTCGGCGGTACGAGGTGCCGCTGCGCCCACCCTCCCCCACTCTCGACTTCGCTCGAGCGGGGGGACCCCCATCGCCCCAGCGGCACGATTGCCCGCAGCTACGTCAGCGGGGCGGTTGCCCGCAGCTACGTCGGCGGGGCGGTTGCCCGCAGTTACGTCGGTGGGGCGGTTGCCCGCAGTTGAGACGGTGGGGCGGGAGGCGTGCCCGACGTCGTCGCATGCCTCGCTTCCCACCGCCGGTCCCGCTCCCTCCACCACCTCCAGGCGGATCGGCGGGGACAGTGTCAGCGGGGGTGCTTCGATCAGGGCCCTTGTGCGTGCGTCCCGTAGGGCGTGTGGGCTGGCGGGGAGGAAGGCGACCACCTCCACCTCCGGCTCCGCCGTCAGCTCCCACTCGTAGCGGCGGCGGTACCACCGGCCCGGAGCCTCGCGCATGAGGATCCGGGGATGGTGGCGGAGGGCGGCGGTGAAGGCGGTGCGCAGGCGGTCGGGGTCGAGGCGGCCGGGGAGGTGGACCTCGATGTGGACGGTCTCGGGCTCCTCCTCCTGGAGACAGTGCCGGGACACCTCGTCGACCACGGGGAAGGGGATCCGGACGGGCCCGGGCGCGGCGTCGTCCCGTGCGGGGTGGTGCAGTGCCGTCATGCCGGGCCCCCCTTCCCCGTACCGCCGTCGTCGTTGTCGGCCGCAGGCGGAGACGGCGGAGGCGGCGGAGGCGGCGTCGCCTTGGACTTCGGCTTCGTGAACGGAATCCGCCGGGTCGGGGTGTCCGTGTCCGTCGCCGTGGCCGTCTCCGGGTCCGTCTCTCCTTGCGGGCTCCCCGGCCCGCGCGCGGAGATCGTCGGGCTCGCCACGGACCCGCCGCCCGCACTCACGCCCGTTCCCGCACTCCCGCCGGCTCCCGGCCCGCCGTTCAGCGTCTTGTCCACCCGCCGCCGCTGCGGCAACGGCGCCGTCGGTGCCGTGGCCCCCGGCGGTACCTCGAACCGCCGTGTCGAGCCGGGCCGTTCCGGCGCGGTCACGGCATCCGCGCCCACACTCACCAGCGCCGCGAACAGCCCGGTCAGCGCGAGGAGTTGGGCCACATGACCGAACGCGCCCTCGTCCGCCGCGACCGGCTCGCCCGCTCCGAAGGCGGCGGCGAGGCCGGCGCCGGCCAGGGCGAGGAAGGCGATCGGTACGAGCAGGGTGTGCCGTTTCCAGGCGAGGAGGGCCAGCAGCGGGACGAGGAGGGCGAGGAAGCCCGCGATGACGATGCCGACGACGGTGAGGGCGATCGTGCCGAGCCAGAGGCCGGGGCCCGGCGGGATCGGCTGCGGCGCGTCGGGGTTGGGCTCCCGGCGGCGCCAGAGGGCCAGCCCGATCAGGGCCGCGAGGCCCACACCGGCACCGATCAGCCCGGCGTCGTACGTCACGGACGGCTCGTACGACAGCTTGACCGTGCCGCCCGCGCCGCCGGGGACGCGCCAGCCCTGCTGCCAGCCGTCGAGCCGCACGGGGGTCAGCTCACGGCCGTTCAGGGTGGCCTTCCAGCCGTCGTTGAAGTTCTCGTACGTCGTCAGGTAGGAGGCCGCGCCGTCGCCGACGGTGACCGCGCGGCGGTCGCCGAGCCAGTCGCGGATGCCCAAGTCGCGTCCGCGGACGGCGGGTTGGGCGACCGAGCCCCGGGTGAGGGTCATGGTGGTGACGGCCAGGGCGCCCGAGTCCTCGGACTCGACGGTGTGCCGGTCGTCAGCGTCCAGCTGCAACCCGCCCCCGGCGCCGCTGCTCTGGCAGAGCGTCAGCTCGATCGACCGGCGCTCCACCAGGTCCCGTACCGTCCCCTTGGCGCTCGTCTCGTACGGCGTCCCGTCCACCTCGACGGCCGGGCCCTCGCCGCACGGCAGCTCGAAGTCCCGGGTCGGGGCGGGCTGCGGGGTGCGGAACTGGTCGAGGGCCGGGATGTACGCCTCCGTGAGACCGACCGGGAGTTGCAGGTCCTCGTCGGCGACGGGGTTGTGGACGGTCAGCGGGGCCGTCTCGGTGATGGTGATGTCGAGTCGGTCGGTGTTGATCGGGTCGAAGCGGACCCAGCCGTTCTCGTCGACGGCGGCGATGACGGCACCGTCCGGGGAGCTGATCTCGACCTGGGTCGGCCGGGTCGACAGGCCGCCCGCCGGGGCCAGGACGAGCGAGCCGACCGGCCACTTGTCCTTCCAGCTCAGGTGGATCGTCGGGTCGTCGCCCGCGATCCACGCCGTGGTCAGGTCCCCGTCGGTCAGATTGCGTGGCGAGAGCCCGGCTCCGAGGGAGGCCGTGGACTCGGCGGTCGCCATGATCTGGGTCTGCTGCTCGGGCGCCACCTTGTACAGCAGTTTGTCGAGTTCCTCGCCCGGCACGGGGACGGCCGTCGCCTTCACCTCGTACGTCCCCGCCGTGGTGGTGGCGAACGTGCGGTGCAGGCCGGGCTCGGTGCCCGTGGGGGAGAGGCCGGTCGGGTCGGCGGCGCGCTGGATCGAGACCAGCTCGGCGGAGGCCTCGGCGTCCTTCGCGTCGGTCGGCAGCCGCAGCATCCGGGTGACCTTCACACCGGGGATGTCGACCTCGGCGAAGCCCGCGCCGACGATCCCGGCGTGCCGCCGCGCCGAGTCGAGGATCGTGATCTTCAGCCAACTCGTCTCGCCGGGACGGGCGTTGACCGTCTGCGTCGAGCCGTCGGCCTGGAGGTTCGTGGAGCGCGAGCCCCGCTCGGTCTCCACCTTGATCCGCGTCGGCGCCGACCGCACCCCGTCCTGCGGCAGCGGGGTGACCTCGAACGTCTCCGGGATGTCCTGCTTGCCGTCGAAGTCGATCCGCAGCCACTGCCCGTTCGCCGACCCGGCCGCGCCCTCCGCCCAGGCGGTGTTCCGGTCGCCGTCGAAGGCGTTCACCGGGTCGTACTGCGGCAGATGGAACAGCCAGTTACCGCTGGTCGAGGCCGTCACCGACTCGGCGCCGCGCAGCTCGGCCACCGTCTGGTGGTCGAGCCCCGACACCGGCAGGATCTGTTTCGGCTGCTCACCGGCGTTCTGCACGCTTCCGCTCGGGTTCCGCTCGTTCGCCGTATACGTGTACGACGTGTTGGCGTTGACCAGGCCGAACCGGGTGTCCGCGCGCCGCAGTCCGTCGCCGACCACCTGGACGGCCGGGGTGCCGAGACCGGGGTGGTTGTCGCCGGTCAGCACGGTGGCCCGGTCCCGCAGCTCCGGGTCGGCGGCCAGCGGCAGCAGTGACTCGGGCCCGCCGGAGACGACGGCGGTGTCCGCGATGGCCTTCAGCCCGGCCTGCCCGGGACGCGGTACGTCCTCGGTCGGGCGGTAGATCTCCACGGCCCGCTGCCGCGCGTACAGCCCCTCGACCTGGAGTGGGGTGCCCTCGGCGATCCGCCCGCCGGTCATCGTCGGCCCGAGCCCGGTGACCCGCTCGTATCCGGACTGCTCCAGGGTCCGCTTCACGGTCGTGGTCGGTACGGAGCCGATCTGGTCGGGGTCGAGGTCGTTGCGTACGACGACGTAGTACAGCCCCGCCCGGCTCAAGTAGTCGGCCAAGCCCGGGACTTCGCCTCCTGTCAGCAGCGCCTGCTCGACGGCGTCCATCGCGCGCCGGTTGCCGGGGGTGCCGAAGGGCACGTAGTCGCGCTGCGCCCAGCGGGACTCGGCGAGCACGTCGAGCGGCTGGTCGACCGTCGTGCCCCAGGTGTAGATGCCGTGCGCGGTGGCGGGGACGACCAGGGCCCGTGAGTCCGGCGAGTACTTCTCCAGCCAATCGGCCGTGGACTGCCAGTACTTGGGCAGTGCCTGGAACGAACCCGGTTGCAGCACCGACCCGTTGAGGTACGGCCACAGCAGCCCCGGGATCACCAGCACGGCCGCGATCAGCGGTGCGAAGCGGCGCCCCCGCACCCGGCGGGCCCCGTGCGCCCGTACGGCCACTCCCACCAGATGCGCGAGCCCGAGGACCAGCGCGAGCGCCAGCCCGGTCTGGAACTTGTAGATGTTCCGGAAGGGCGCGAGCCCCGAGTTCAGCCAGTCCTGGACCACCCCGTGGAAGGGCGCCCCGAACGCACCGCCGTACCCGGCGAGCGTGATCAGCGCGACGACCAGCACGGTCAGCACCAGCCACCGCCGCTCGGGCATGTCCCGCCGCGCGAGCCCGGCCAGCCCCAGCCCCGCCGCCAGCGCCGACGACAGGATCACGATCACCGAGGCGGCGACGGACCACCCGGCGGGCAGCCAGGCCTCACCGAAGTGCAGATACCCCACCCAGTTCCCGGCACCGCGCAGTGCCTCGGTGGCGGACATCGTGGCCGTCGTGGTCTGCGAACTCTCCACGTACGGGAGGAAGTTCTCCCCGTGCACACCGAGCAGCAGCAGCGGGACCACCCACCACGCGGTCGCCAGGATCACCCCCGGCACCCACCACGCGATCAGCCTCCGCTGTCTGGTGCCCGGTGGCCGGGTGAGCAGATACAGCCCGACGGGCAGCAGCGAGGCCAGGGTCGCGGTCGCGTTGACCCCGCCCATGAACGGGATCACGAGCGCCGACCGCAGGGCGGCCACCCGCGCGCTGTACCGCTCGTTCGTCAGCGGCAGCAGCACCCACGGCAGGAAGGCCCCCGGCAGCGCGGCGGCCGAGGTCGATCCGACGACGGTGGTGAACACCGGCCACAGCGCATAGGCGCCGGCGGCCAGCAGCCTCGACGCGGAACTCCCGACCCCCAGCCGCTCCGCCAGCCGCAGCGCACCCCAGAACGCCACCGACACGATCAGTGACAGCCACAGCCGCTCGGCGAGCCACACCGGCAGTCCGACCAGATCGGTCAGCCCGTAGTACGGCAGCATCGGCCACAGGTAACCGACGTACTGGTCCGCGATGCCGCCGAACCCGCCCCGGTCGTGCCACAGTTGGCCGAGGTCGGAGACGAACTGCCAGGGGTCGGTGGTGACTCCGAGCTTGGTGTCGAAGGTCTGCCGCCCGGGCTGCGCCGCGACCAGCAGAACGAACACCACGGCCCAGAACCCCAGCAGCCAGCGCCGCGACCGAGGGCCCTCGGGGGGTCCCTCGGTCGTGCCCGCCGGCCGTACCGGCGCGGGAGGTGGAGCCTGGACCGTGCTCGTCATGGTGGACACCGCCGGAGGATGAGGAGAAGGTTCCAGGTGGCGAACTCACGCAGTCCCGGCGCCTTCACGACGGTCTCCGCGAGAAACGGCCAGTAGCGGGAGCGCGCCGACACGACGGTCACGTCGTCCCGGCCGCGCACCTGCCGCAAAGTGCGTCCGATGTGCACGGCGAAGAGGTTCTCGCCGAGGGTGTGCTTGGCGTCCTTCCCGGTACGGCGCCGATAGCGGGCCCGCGCCCGCTCCGCCCCCAGGTAGTGCCAGGGCGCCCACTCGTGCCCGCCCCACGGGGACAGCCAGTTCGTGAACGACACATAGATCAGCCCACCGGGCCGGGTGACCCGGACGAGCTCACTGATGAAGGTCGGCGGATCGGCCACATGCTCCAGCACATTGGAGGTGAAGGTGACGTCCGCGACCCCGTCGGCCAACGGCAGCAGATACCCGTCGGCGACGACGGCACCCTCGGGCGGCTTCGTCCCCAACTCCCGTAGATCCGGCTCGAAGAGATAAGCCTGCGCACCCCGCCGCCGGAACTCCTCGGTGAAGTACCCGCTTCCGCCCCCGACATCGACCACGGTCAGCCCGTCGACGGGTCCACCGCCGTACGCCTCGACCTGATCGACGGCGTCACGGGCGAGCAACGCGTAGCAGTACTCGGGGTCGTCCTGCTCCCGCATGAAGGCTCGGAAGAGGCTGATGGAGCGACGAAAAGAGGGATCTCTAAAGGGAGCGCCGGCTGCCGCGCCCCTGAAGGGGCGCGGGGAACTGCGCGACAAGCCACGACGCACCCGCAGCCGCCAACGACCATCCGAGGCACCCCATTTGGCGCTCAAGGCGTCCAACCCCGCACAGCCTCCGCAGCCACCGCCCGAAACTGCCGAACAGTCCGCTCCCACCGATACTGCGCGGCCCGCTCCCGCGCCGCCTTCCCCATCAGCACCCGCCGATCGGTCGACAACGCGAGCGCACACCAGGCCGCGGCGAAGGAGGACTCCCCCCGGGCCAGCACCCCGGTCTCCCCGTCCACGACGGAATCCCGCAGTCCGGGCACATCGAAGGCGACCGAGGGGGTCTCCCGTACGGCGGCCTCGGTGACGACCAGCCCCCACCCCTCCACCGCGGAGGGATGAAGCAGCAACCAGGCCGCACACAGCAGCCGATGCTTCTCGACCTCGGACACATGCCCGGCGAACTCGACCCCCGGCCCGGCCATCGCCTCCAGCCGTGACCGCTCGGGCCCGTCGCCGACGATCACCAGCCGCCCGCCCGTGACCGGACGGACCCGTTCCCACAGCCGCAGCAGCAGATCGATCCGCTTGTACTCGACCAGCCGCCCCACCGCCACGAACAGCGGCTCGGGCGACCGCTCGGTACGCGGCCCCGGTTCCTCGACCCCGTTGTGCACGACCCGTATCCGCTCCCGCTCCACCCCGATCGAGCGGAGCGCGCCGGCGGTGGACGAGGACACGGCGACCAGGAGGTTCTGGCGCTGCGCGGCCGTCAGCGACCAGTGTTCGAGTCTTCGGCCGAGGCGCGCGACGGGCGCCAGGGCGCCGCCGAACCGCAGCTGCCACAGATCCGTGTGCACATGGTTGACCAGGCACATCGTGGGGCCGTGGTGCCAGAGCGGCGCGAGGTAGGGCATGCCGTTGCACACCTCGACGAGGAGGTCGCAGTCGCCGACCTGACGGGCGAAGGCCGACTTGGCACGCAGATGGTGGCTCAGGTCGCCGCCGGCCGACACGACGCGGTAGTCGCGGTAGGCCGCCGGGCCGCCGCACAGCAGGGTGACCTGGTGGCCGAGCCGGGTCAGGCCGTCGGCGAGCCGGTCGACGAGGAGCTCGGAGCCCCCCGCCGCCGGATTACCGAGGTCACGGCGGGCGAGAAAGACGATACGGCGTGGCTGTGGGGGGCCTGCCGACCGATGCCGGTCGAGGCGCGGAAACACCTCGACCAGCGAGAACGGCACGTGCTGGGGCATGGGTGCTCCAACTCGTCTCGGGGTGCGGAACTCAGCGGGGAGAAGGACGTTCGCTGTGGGGGATGTTCCGGTGCGGAGGGGTCCGGGTGGGTCGTGCGGGTCTCTCGTTCTGTGGGGTGCTTGTCGGCGGGGTGTGGGTGGGCTGTGCTCGGGTGGGGTGGACAGTTTTCGCCCAGCGGTTCGAAGCTGCTACTCACCGGCGTGACAATTTCCGGGGTTTATTGAACTGACGCCCTGTCACATCGTGATCGGTTCCTGGGACGACTCGGGCGTATCGGGGCGCCGCCTGCCGCGTACGACCAAAACGGCGCCCACCGCGGCGAGGACGAAACCGAGCACAGCGGTACCGATCGGCACCGTCAGCCCCACCAGCCGCAGCAGTCCGCTGTCCTTCTCCGCCTGGTCCACCGCGAACTTCTGCGTCGCCGGGGTGAACGCGAGCTTCCGGCTGTCCAGCAGCACGGCCGCGTCCTCGTCGCCGCCGGGCGCCCGCAGGGTCCGGCGCGGCCCGGTCTGCGCGTACAGCACACGCCCCGTGCTCTGGTCGACGACCAGTTCGAGACCGTGGTTGGCGTACCACTCCTCGGCGAGCACCTGCGGCCGGTTCGGCTCGTCGACGAGGGCGCCGGGGACGAGTCGGGTGCCGGTCTTGGTGGCCGGAACCTTCGCGGTGAAGCGCAGCCCCTCGTAGCCCCGGATCTTCTTGCGGCCCTCGTAGTGGAGCGTCACCGTCCCGCCGAGCGTGTTGTCCCACCAGCGGTAGGAGCGTTCCTGCACATCGAAGGGGAACTTCAGGTACGCCTCGCCCTCGATGTACGGCTTCTCGTCGCAGCAGTGCACCGGCCGGTTGGTCTTCCGGTCGCTGACCCAGCGGTGCGGGGTGAAGTCCAGGGCGTCGTGCGGGTCGGCCGCCGGCAGTGACTTCTCGGTGTCGACCGAGGTGATCACGTCCCACACGGCGGCCCCGCTGCGCTCACTTTCGGCCACATCTCCGCGTACCCGCTGGGTCACGGTGATCTCCTGGTCCGGCACGGTCTTCACCTGCTCCACGTCGAAGACGCTGCCCGTGCCGGCGTAGACGGCGGTCGTGTCGATGTCGATCGGGTTCACGGCGGCCCGTGGCTGCACGTACCAGGCCAGCAGGGGCGCGAGGACCAGCAGAAACGTGCCGAGGCCCAGTAGGACCAGGGAGAGCGGTGAGGCTGTACGGCGCATCCGGGCACTCCAGGGGGCGTTGGGAGGTGCGGCTCGGGCAGGCGCGCGGCAGAGGCGACGCCCAGGGAACGTGCGCGTGCGGACGGGGCGGGGCAGGGGGCTGCGCATCGGGCTACCGATGGGTTGCGTATGGGCCGGGAACCGTAGGCGGAGTCTTGACGCAGTGTCAATGCATTGCTGACACTGGGTCCGCGGGGTGCCCTGGGTGGGGACGACCTGTCGACCGAGAGGCTGCCCCTGCGATGTCCAGACTGCTCGCCGCCGCACTGACCATGGTGGCCGCCGCCGCTCTCGCCGTGGGGGCCGCGCTCGGCATCGTCGCGCTGCTCGACGCGACCCCGGACCAGCCGAACACCCCGCTCATCACGTACGAGAACGCCGGTCAGGATCAGGGGCGCTGAGGGGTGACCGGAGTACCGGCAACCGTCACCGTCCGCTCCGCCTGGCACGACGTGCCGCGGCTCCAGGTGCGGGAGTTCGCCGCGATCGCCATGGCCGAGGCCCCCGCCCTCGCCGAGGAGATCCTGTGCGAGATCCGCCGGGAGTACCCGCATCTGCCCGTCGTCCTCGACGACTCCGGCGAACCGATGGCCCTCATCGGCATCCGGCGCGCGATCGAGGTCTTCGTCCAGCACCTGGAGACCGCCGAGGGCCGCCCGCGTGTCCCTCCCGGCGTCTTCCAGGAGTTCGGCCGCGGCGAGGGCCTGAACGGCCGCAGCCTCGACTCGCTCCAGGCGATCTACCGCCTCGGCGTACGCCTCGCCTGGCGCCGCTTCGCGGAGATCGGCCAGCGCGTGGAGATCCCGCCGCCCGCGATGTACGAGCTCGTCGACGCCGGTTACGAGTATCTGGACGGCCTGGTGGACCAGTCGGTGCGCGGCTACGCGGAGGCGGCGGCCCGGCAGGCGGGGGAGCGTCTGCGGCTGCAACGCCGGCTGATGGAACTGCTGTTGGCCGAGCACCACAGGGGCGACCCGGCCGACGCGCTCACCGAACGCGCGGCCCGGATCGGCTGGACCCTCCCGGAGAAGGTCGCCGTCGGGGTCCTCTTACGCCCCGCCCGTGAGGCCATGGCCCCCGCCGTCGGCCAGGGCGTGCTGCTCGACATGGAGTACGAGCAGCCCCGTATGGTCGTCCCCGAACCGGACGCGGCCGGCCGGCCCGAACTCCTCCACCGCGCCCTGACCGGCTGGTCCGGCGCGATCGGCCCGCCGGTGCCGCTGGCCGACGCGGCGAAGTCGCTGCGCTGGGCGGAGGCCGCCGTACGCCTCATGGAACGCCGGCTGCTGCCCGGCGGCGAGGTCCTGCACTGCACCGAGCACACCGAGGCCCTCGTCCTCCTCCAGCCCGAGGAGCTCATCGACGACCTCGCCCTGCGGTGTCTCGCGCCGCTGGCCCACTGTGGCCCCACGCACGGCCGCCGCCTCGCCGAGACGCTCCTCGCCTGGCTGGAGACGCGTGGCGGTGCGCCCGAGATCGCGACCCGCCTTGGTGTGCACCCGCAAACCGTTCGGTACCGTCTCCGGCAGATCCGTGAACTCTGGGGCGACGAGATCGACGACCCCGATCGCCGCTTCGAGCTGGAGCTGGTGCTGCGGGCGCAACGGTTGCGGGGGGAGCTGGGGGATCCGCGCGGGCGGCGATGAGGGCGCCTCGGGGGGCGGGGGTGCGGGTTCGTTGGCGGGTGCGGCTCCGGTGGGGCTTCTCGCGCAGTTCCCCGCGCCCCTGAAAAGCAGGGGCTGCGCCCCGTGCTTTTCCCCCGCCCGGCCGTCGTTTTCAGGCCCGCCCGGCCATCGTCTTCAGGCCTGCGGGGCCATCGTCTTCGGGTCTGCGGGACCGTGGTCTTTCAGGCCCGCCAGGGCCTGAAGTTTTTAGGGGCGCGGGGAACTGCGCGAGAAGCCCCACCGGGCCGCACTCGACAACGCCGCTCCGTGGTGGACGAAACCGCCGAGCTCCTCCGGCGCCGAGAGGTCACCGCCCGGGGAAACCCCGAGTGTTCCCGGCCATTGCCCGGCCAGGGGCACTATGACTAGCCTGTGTTCGTTATGCCGATCGACAGTTGAAATTTCGAACACTCGCCGCAGACAGAACAGAGGGAGGGGGCCGACCGTGGGACGCCTAGTACCTGCCGTGACCCGGGCGCTCGACATATTGGAGCTCTTCCTGGACGGGGACGGCACACTCTCCGCCCCCGACATCGTGCGCAGACTCCAGCTGCCCCGCACCACCGTGCACGAGCTGGTCACCACGCTCGCCGCCCGGGGGTACATCGTCCAGGTCCAGGGCCAGCCGGGCCGCTACCGCCTGGGCGTCCGCCCGTACCAGCTGGGCAGCCGTTACGCCGAGCAGCTGGACCTCGCCGCCGAGGGCCAGCAGGTGGCCAGATCCGTCGCCGAGACCTGCGACGAGACGGTGCATGTGGCGATCCTGGAGTACACGGACGTCATCTACATCGCCAAGGTCGACTCCACGCACGCCGTGCGCATGGTCTCCGCCGCGGGCCGCCGCCTTCCGGCGCACTGCACCTCCGTGGGCAAGATGCTCCTCGCCTCCCTTCCCGACGTCGAGCTGTCCGCCCGGATCCCGGACGACGCCGACCTGGTCGCCATGACCCCCAACAGCATCACCGACCCGGCCGCTCTGCGCGAGGCCCTGGCCCGGATCCGTGAGCGGGGTCTCGCCGTGGAGAACCGCGAGTCCAACCCGGACGTCTCCTGCGTCGCCGCGCCGGTCCGCGACCGCGCGGGCAAGGTCGTCGCCGCGCTCTCCATCTCCGTCCCCATGATCCGCTGGAGCGACGAGCGCCGTGTCGAGCTGGAGCAGCTCGCCGCCAAGGGCGCGGCCGAGCTGTCCGAGCGCCTCGGCCACCGGAGCGTGGCATGAGCCCGCACAGGGGCCGCACGGGTCACACGAGTGACGCGGGTCACGCGGGATACGAGGTCGCGGTACGGGAGTACGCGGCCCTCGGCGAGGGGCCCACCTGGGACGCCGACACCCAGCGACTGATCTGGATCGACATCCTCGGCTGCCGGGTCCACACCTACGACCCGGCCTCCGGCCGTCGCACGGTCCTCGTCACCGAGCAGCACGTCGGCGCGGTCAAGCCCCGCGTCGGCGGCGGTCTCGTCCTGAACCTGCGGGACGGCGTCGGCCTCACCGACCCCGACGGCTCCTTCCGCTGGCTGCACCACGAGCCGGTCCCCGGCCGCCGCGCCAACGACGCCGCCGTCGCCCCCGACGGCTCCCTCTTCGCCGGCACCATGCGCTACGACGAGGCCCCGGGCGGCGGCACCCTGTCCCGCTTCACGGCGGCGGGCCTCGCCTCGACCGTCCTGGACGACGTCGCCGTGAGCAACGGCACGGGCTGGAGCCCGGACGGCCGGCTGATGTACTACATCGACTCCCCGACCCGCCGCATCGACGTCTTCGACTACACGGACACCGGGGACGGCGTACGGCTCCCTGTCAACCGCCGCCCCTTCGTCACCGTCGAGGACGGCGCGGGCTACCCCGACGGCCTCACCGTCGACGCCGAGGGCTGCGTCTGGGTCGCCCTCTGGGAAGGCGCAGCCGTCCGCCGCTACACCCCGACCGGCACCCTGGACCGCGTCGTCCCCCTCCCCACCCCCCGCCCCACGGCCTGCGCCTTCGCCGGCCCCGACCTCACCGACCTCTACATCACCACAGCCCGCACAGGCACGGCCACCCCCCACCCCCTCTCGGGCTCCCTACTGGTGATCCCGGGCGCAGGAAAGGGCCTACCCCAGCCGGCATTCGAGGGCTGACAGCCACCCCACACCTCACCCCATCCCCGCCACAGCGCCGCCCATCCGCGACGGCGCTGCCCGGCGGTGCCGTACCGACCGTGTCCCCGCCGTACCGCCCGCAGCCGTGCGGGCCGGGCGGTCGCGGTCAGATGCCGGCGGCTTTGCGTTCCTCCGGAGTCAGTGGGGCCTCCTTCAGGCTTGGTTTGAGGGGGCCGGTGGCTGCTGCGAGGAGGGTGGTGGGGGTGAGGAGGATTTCGGGGCCGCGTTCCAGGGAGGTCACGTCGGTGAGGCGGCGGGCGATGCGGCCGTTGCCGGTGGCGGTGTGCACCAGCCGGTCCACGTACGCGGACACGAGCCGGTCCCGCCATGTGGGCCCGGCCTCGGTCGCCCCCTCGTAGAACACGTCCTGCCCTATGGCCAGGTCCCAGGCGACCCCCACCGGCCGGGCCACGGCCTTCTGGATCCGCCGTGCCAGACCGGGTGAGCCCCAGCCCTGACGCCGGATCACATCCCGTAGGGCGACCGCGCTTTGGGCGGCGACCGCCATCCCGTGCCCGTACACCGGGTTGTACACGGCGAGCGCGTCCCCGACGACGGCGAAGTTCTCCGGCCAGCGGGACATCCGCTCGTAGAACCAACGCCGGTTGGCCGTGGACCGCGTGAACGCGACGTCGCCCAACGGCTCGGCCCCGGCGATCAGTTCACCGATGATCGGATGCCGTAGTTCCTCCCGGGCGAACCGGACGAAGTCCTCGTTGGCGGGGGAGGGCTCGCCGCCCCGCGTCCCGGACTGCATGACGATCCACCGGCCGTCCTCGATGGGCACCAGGAAGGCGGACCGACCGGGCCCCGGCCGCCGCGCGTCGGCCTGTACGGCGACCACCGGAAACCCCCGCCGGGCCCCCTCGGGCGCACGGAAGACCCGGCTGGCGTACGCGAGACCGGAGTCGACCTCCCGCCGCTCCGGCGCGGGCAGCCCGAGTGCCGCGAGCCAGTGGGGCGCGCGCGAGGCCCGGCCGGTGGCGTCGACGACCAGCCCGGCATCGAGGACCCGCTCGGTGCCGTCGTCGTGCCGGACCCGTACCCCGGTCACGGCCGCCCCGTCGCCGACGAGCCCGAGCACCTCGGTGCGATCCAGCAGCCCGACCCGGTCGTCGGCGAGGACCGCCGCACGGACGGTCGCGTCCAGTAGATCCCGCCCGGCCAGGAGGCAGTGGTGGGACACGGGCCAGCGCCGGTACCACCCCTGGGGCGACAGGACCACCATGTCCGTGGTCACCGCCTGCCGGTGCGCCCCGGCGGCCAGCAGCCGCCCGGTGGTTCCCGGCACCAGCTCCTCCACCGCCCGGGCCCCGCCCGACCACAGCATGTGGGCGTGGCGCGCCTGCGGCAGACCCCGGCGCGGACCGGCCCCCTCGGGCAGCGCGTCCCGCTCGACGACCGTGACCGCGTCCACGAACCCGGCGAGGGCACGGGCCGCGAGCATCCCGGCGAGGGAGCCACCGAGCACGACGGCGGTGCGCACGGGCGGGGCGGACCGTGACGACCCGGAGGACGGGTCGACGGCGGCGGGACGTTCACTCATGTACCGGCACACTGCTCTCTGTTCGGGAGTCTGTTCGGGAGGCGACGGCGAGCGCGCGCACCGCCTCGATCTCGACCGGCTCACGGAGCACCAGCGACACGGCCTCGATGTCCTGGAGCAGGTCGGTGAAGTCCGAGGAGACCATGAACTCCCCCGAGCCCGCCGCAAACCCCGGGAAGACGAGCGGACCTGTCGTGAGCGGACCTGCCGTGAGCGGACCTGCCGTGAGCGGACCTGTAGTGCGTGGAGCTGTAGTGAGTGGACCCGTCGCGAGCGGGTCCGTCGTGAGCGTGACCGCCGGCCCGCTGTCCGGCGACCGCCGCCGCGTGGCCACCGCGTCCTGGATCGTGACGGCGGCGGCGAGGGCCTTCGCACGGCCGGGCGTATGACCGAGGTCCAGCGCGGCGTCGTACGCGAGGCGCCGCAGATCCTTGTCGAGATGGCGGGTCAGCCGGAGCAGACCGTCCCGGATGAACGTCTCCCGGCGGGTGAGGCGCAACTCCGGGGTGGCGCGCAGCGCGAACGGGACGCGGGAGCCGTCGACGGTCCGGATCAGCAGATACAGGGGCCGCAGCCGCCGCAGGCCGGCCCGCACCCGCCAGCGGTCCTGCAGATACTGGCCGCCGTGCGGCAGGATGAAGCCCACCGCGATGAAGATGGCCGCCAGGGCGACGACCGGCGGCGCCACATGCGTGCTCAGCCAGTCCAGGTCGTGCCCCGTCCAACGGGCCACCACCGCCGTGAACTTCGAGGCGTCGAACACCAGATTGAGCACGCAGCCCAGGCCCAGCGCCTTGAGACCTCCGCGCAGCCACAGATCGAGGCCGTCCGCGCGCGCCCAGTTCCGAATCAGCCGGTAGGTGATCAGACAGGCCGCCGTGTGCGCGAGGAGGTAGAGCAGGATCTCCTCGCGCATGAAGGGGGTGGTGGCGTAGTACGTGTCGAGGTCGCGCAGCCGCTCGCGGGGGACGTCCGCCAGCGCGAACAGCACCCACAGCACGACGATCACCCCCGCGTACACACCGACGACCCACCGCATCAGACGGCGCGTCGCCGGGGACCGGGCCGCCGGGCCGTTGCGCCAGGCGACGATCAGCAGCAGACAGCACGCGCAGAACGCGGTGATGAGTGAGTACACCCAGGGCGCGGCGACGTTCGGCACGCCCACGACCCGGTTGGTCCACGCGATGACCGACGGCACCGCGAACACGAAGACACAGGCGGCGAGCAGCAGCAGCCCGCCGACCGCCCGCAGCAGCGAGTCCCGCCACAGCTTCACGATGCTGGGCAGCTTGATCACCAGGGCGGCGGTGAGGACGGCCGTGGGGATCCAGAACGAGATGTACAGCTCACCGAAGAAGTCGGCCGGATCGGTGGAGCCGAGTGCCCCGGTCGTCGTCGCGGGCACGGCCGTCCCCCTCATCTGCGGTGCCTGCGATAACCCAGGGACGCCTGGATGGCCTGCCCGACGGGATCGGCCGAACCGTCAGGTCCGGCGGCCCCGCCCTGCCCGGTGTCCACCCAGGAACGGAAGGCGGTCGCGAGCCGGTGCCCGAAGTCCTCGGCCTCCTGCTCGTCGGACTCGTGCGAGCCGTTGCGCGCCGCGATGGGCGTACCGCCCTGCCCGAGCGCGGCCGACAGCTCGGGGGAGAGCGGGGGCAGCGCGGCCCCGCCCTCGCCGGGGTCACCCGGCCGCCCGTCCACGGCACCCGTCTCCCCGGACAGGGCGAGCGTGGCGGCATCCGGGCCCGGCAGTTGGTGATGACAGTGCCCGGCGTGCATGTGCCACAACTCATGGCCCAGGATGACCAGTTGCTGCACGGTCTCGGCCCGCTCCTCGACGATCACCAGATCGAAGTCGGGGAACTCCATCCACAGCCCCGTCACCCCGATTCCGTCCGGGAACCGCTCGAACCGCAGCTTCACCGGCCGCCCGCCCCGCCGCGCGCTCATCTCAGCGCACAGCGCCGCGCCCAACTCCCGTACGTCTACGGGCGCGTCGAGCCTTCCCCGGACGGCCTTGCTGAGCCCGGCGGTCAGCTTCCGCATCTCGGCGGCGGACGGCGACGGCAGCAACGCGGCCCGCACCCTGGCGACGGCCCCGCGCAACGCGGCGACCCCCCTGCCCCGCCCGGCTCCCGTCCCACCCCCGACACCCGTGCCCCGCCCGGCCCCCGTGCCCCCGTCGCGGCTCATCACCGGGCCTCCTCGTCGTCGACACCGAGCAGCCCTTCGAGCATGACGGCGAGAGCCTCCTGCTTGCGACGGGTCAGCCGATGGCCGCGCAGCGCGAGCGTGACGACCCCGTGCCGGGTGGCGAACTCGACCAGCGGCCCGTCGTCGTCAGGGCCGCCCTCAAGTCCCGCCAGTACACGCAGGAGTTCACGGTTCAGGACGGTCGCGGCCGGGTCGGTGAAGAACCGGACGCCCTCCTCGATCCCGAAGAACCCGGCGAGTTCGGTCAGATCGGGCACGTTCGGCATCTTCTTGCCGAGCAGCAGCTGTCTGGCCCACTCGGGACTGATCGAGAGCCGCTCGGCGACCTCCCGGCAGACCTCCCCGGCCCGCTTCCCGCTCCGCGCGACATACGCCTCGTGCAGCGCCCGCACCCGCCCACGCACCCGGTCGTCGACCCGGCCGGCCACCGGCTCGCCCCCGTCGAGCAACGCCCGTACCTCGTCCTCACCGAGAGCGGTACGTTCGGCCAGCACGCGCACATCGAGAAGCCGGCCCCGGTCGGCCCCGCTCCCGGCGATACGGGCGTCGAGTCGTTTCAGGGTCTCGGCAAGGGCATCGGGGAGCTCGGGCACGGGCCGACCCTACGTGGCACAAGACGCCCACACCATGAGATTCCAACGATCGTTGAATTTTGACGAACGATGGTTGCGCTACCCGGAATGCGCGCCCCTGAGAAGCACGGGGCGCAGCCCCTGCTTCTTTCAGGGGCGCGGGGAACTGCGCGAGCAACCACGAACAACCCGCACCCGCCCGACCACCGCCCCCGGCAGTCGAATAGGCGCCCATTCGCAGGCCCATCCGCAAGCCCACCCCACCCCATTGACTCGCCCCGACTTCGACCATAGCGTCCCGTTCGGCTAGACGATCACCATCCGCAGTACCGAACATCGAACACCGAAGGGGCCGCCCTCGATGACCCGCACCGCCCGCTTCACCCTCGACCCCGCGTTCAAGGTCGGCGAGGTCAACCCCCGACTCTTCGGCTCCTTCGTGGAGCACCTCGGCCGCTGCGTCTACACCGGCATCTACGAGCCGGACCACCCCACGGCCGACGAGGCGGGCCTACGCGCCGACGTCCTGGACCTGGTCCGGGAACTGGGTGTCACCACGATCCGGTACCCCGGCGGCAACTTCGTCTCCGGCTACAAGTGGGAGGACTCCGTCGGCCCCGCCGAGGACCGCCCCCGCCGCCTCGACCTCGCCTGGCGCTCCACCGAGACCAACCGCTTCGGCCTCTCCGAGTACATCGCCTTCCTGAAGAAGATCGGCCCCCAGGCCGAGCCGATGATGGCCCTCAACCTCGGCACGCGCGGCGTCGCCGAGGCCCTCGAACTCCAGGAGTACGCCAACCACCCCGCCGGCACGGCCCTCTCCGACCTGCGCGTCGCCCACGGCGACAAGGACCCCTTCGGCATCAGACTCTGGTGCCTCGGCAACGAGATGGACGGCCCCTGGCAGACCGGTCACAAGACGGCGACGGAGTACGGCCGGGTCGCCGCCGAGACCGCCCGCGCGATGCGCCAGATCGACCCGGGTGTCGAACTCGTGGCCTGCGGCTCCTCCAGCCAGTCCATGCCGACCTTCGCCGAGTGGGAGGCGACGGTCCTGACGGAGACGTACGACCTCGTCGACCACATCTCCCTGCACGCCTACTACCAGCCCGAGGACGGCGACGTCGACTCCTTCCTCGCCTCCGCCGTCGACATGGAGTCCTTCATCGAGAACGTGGTCGCCACCGCCGACCACGTGGGCGCGAAGCTCAAGTCCAAGAAGAGGATCAACCTCTCCTTCGACGAGTGGAACGTCTGGTACATCTCGGAGTGGCACGAGATCGAGAACTCCGGCGCACGGGACTGGGCGGAGGCCCCGCGCCTCCTGGAGGACAACTACAGCGTCACGGACGCCGTCGTCTTCGGCTCCCTGCTCATCGCCCTGCTCCGGCACGCCGACCGCGTCACCGTCGCCTGCCTCGCCCAGCTCGTCAACGTCATCGCCCCGATCATGACCGAGCCGGGCGGCCCGGCCTGGCGGCAGACGACGTTCTTCCCGTTCGCCCAGGCCTCGAAGTACGGGCGGGGCGAGGTGCTCGACGTACGGGTGGACTCGCCGACGTACGAGACGAAGAAGTACGGCGAGGCGGATCTGCTGCACGCGACGGCGGTGCGGGCGGAGGACGGGTCGGTGACCGTCTTCGCCGTCAACCGGAGCCGTACGGGGGCGCTGCCGTTGGAAGTCGCGCTGAACGGGCTGGAGTTGAGCCGGGTCGTCGAGCACAGTGTGCTGGCCGACGCGGATCCGGACGCGCGGAACACGTTGGCGGAGCCTGAGCGGGTCGGGCCGCGGGTGGGGGAGGGGGCCGCCGTTCAGGATGGTGTGCTGAGCGTGGTTCTTGAGCCGCTGTCGTGGAATGTGATCCGGCTCGGCTGAGAGCTCGGGGCGACTGTCCGCTGCCGGGTGCGGGTCGTTCGTGGTTGCTCGCGCCGTTCCCCGCGCCCCTTCGAGGGCGCGGGTGGTCGACAATGTTGCCCATGAGGATCTCGGCACGGGCGGATTACGCGGTACGCGCGGTACTGGAGCTTGCCGTACGGCAGGACAGTGGGCCGGTGAAGGCGGAGGTCATCGCGACCGTGCAGGAGATTCCGCACAAGTTCCTCGAAGGCATCCTCGGGGACCTGAGGCGCGGCGGCCTCGTCACCAGTCGGCGGGGCGGCAGCGGTGGGTACCGACTGGCGCGCGAGCCCGCTGCCATCACCGTCGCCGATGTGATCCGGGCCGTCGACGGGCCCATCGTCTCGGTGCGCGGCGAACGTCCCACCGGCCTGACCTACACCGGCTCCGCCGAACCGCTGCTGCCGCTGTGGATCGCGCTTCGGGCCAATGTCCGCCGCATCCTGGAGGGCGTCACCGTGGCCGACATCGCGGCGGGCACCCTCCCCGAGCCGGTGAAGGACCTGGCGGCGGAACCGGCGGCCTGGGAGAACCCGTGACGCCGCGATCCCGTGACCCGGTGACCCGGTGACCCCTGCCCCTGCCCCCTGACCCCGTAGGCCCGGCGGGCGGCCGCACAGGATCGTTACCTCGTCCTCAGCCAATCCTCAGCTCGGCCCCGTAGCGTTGCCGCCCGGTCGATCCCTACTTAACCGGTGGGAAAGACAGGGAAGAAGCGGCGACGGAAACGGAAGACGGGACAGGGAACGGATGCGGACGCTGGTACTGCTCGCGCTGGCGGGCCTGGGCGCCCAGCTCGTGGACGGCAGCCTGGGCATGGCCTACGGCGTGACCTCGACGACGCTGCTGCTCGCCCTGGGCACCAACCCGGCCGCCGCCTCGGCCACGGTGCATCTCGCCGAGATCGGCACGACCGTGATGTCGGGCGCAGCGCACTGGCGGTTCGGGAACGTGGACTGGAAGGTCGTCATCAGGATCGGTGTACCGGGCGCGGTGGGCGCGTTCCTGGGCGCGACCGTCCTCTCCCAGCTGTCCACCGAGGTGGCGGGACCGGTGATGTCGCTGATCCTGCTCGGCCTCGGCCTCTATGTCCTGTCCCGCTTCACCCTGCGCGGCCTGCCCCGGGAACGCCTCGGCCGGCCGCTGCGGAAGCGGTTCCTGGCGCCGCTCGGCCTGGCCGCCGGCTTCCTCGACGCCACCGGCGGGGGCGGCTGGGGCCCGGTCGGCACCCCGGCCCTCCTCGCCAGCGGTCGTATGGAGCCCCGTAAGGTCATCGGCTCCATCGACACCAGCGAGTTCCTCGTCGCGGTCTCCGCGAGTCTGGGCTTCCTCTTCTCCCTGGGCTCCCAGGGCCTCGACTGGACCTGGGTGGCCGCCTTCCTCCTCGGCGGTCTGATCGCCGCGCCGGTCGCCGCGTGGCTGGTCCGCCTGGTCCCGCCGAGGGTGCTGGGCTCGGCGGTGGGCGGCGTCATCATCGCGACGAACGTCCGCACGCTCCTGAAGAGCGACTGGATCGCGGCGTCCGGTGCGGTGAGCGCGGTCGTCTACGCCGCCGTGTACGCCCTGTGGGCGGCGGCCCTGGCGTACTCGATCCGAGAGCACCTGAAGGAGAAGGTGGAGGACGCGGAGGAGACGGCGACCCCAGCGTCCCAAAGGGGCGCGGGGAACCGGGCGACCGGCCAGGACGATCGGGAGGCCGTCGAACCGACCCCGTCCGGCACCCGCTGACGCGCACCGCCGGCCGACTCGCCTCTCAGTCCAGGTCGGCCTGGACCAGATGGTGGTCCGAGTACGGGGTGAGGTGCACGCGGTGTTCGCGCGGGGTGAGGCCGCGCAGGAAGACGTAGTCGAACTTGCTCTGCCAGTCGGTGGTCAGCCCGCAGTCGCCGGCCGGCGAGGGACGGCACGCGGGGTCCGTGTCCGTGGCCAGGGCCCATATCGGGGTGAGTTCGGGGGCCTCCGGCACGGCGTTGAAGTCGCCGACCAGGATGAAGCGGTCGTACCGGACGACGGCTTCGGCGAGTACGGCGGTCTGGTCCGCCCGGACCGCTTCCTGACGCCGCTGGGCGAGGTGGGTGTTGAAGACCCGGACGGACCGGCCGCCCACCTCGGTGGTGACCGCCATGTATCCGCGGGCCTCGGAGCCGCCGTCGGGGTAGGCCACGTCGACGGCGTCCGTCATCGGTGCCGCGGAGAGGACCGCCTGACCGTAGCCGCCCGGGCTCCACGGCACCCCGCCGCAGCGGCCCCAGTGCCGGAGCACCGCCCCGTACTCGACGTGGTAGACCAGCCCGTACAGGTTCTCCAGATACTCCCGGATCCGCTCGACGTCCCGCACGCACGCCTCTTGCAGCCCGATGACCTGGGGCGCGTATCTGGCGATCTCCGACGCCCGGTCGACGTTGCTCTCCTTGCAGGGGTTGCACATGTTCCATGTCATGACCCGGTTCGGTACGACGTCCCGGACGGCCTCGACGGGCCGTGACCGGGCGAAGAGGGCGTCGCTCGGCGCACTGGGGCCGACGAGCACCACACAGGCCAGTGTCACGGCACCCGCGAGCAACCGCATGCCCCGTCCGAACACGGCCGCCTCCTCAAGGTCGATCCACGTCACATCTGACGTCTCCGCACACGAGGTTATGCCCCAGCCGCACGGCCAGCGTCACCTCGGCCCCCGTTCCCGTCAGGTCCGTCGTGACCGTCAGACGGTCGGTGACCAGGTGGGCGAGCCAGAGGCCGCGGCCGGGGCAGTTGTCGGTGAGACCGGGGAGGAGTTCGGGGATGGCGGGGGTGAAGCCGGGGCCGTTGTCGGTGATGCGGCACTCCAGCTCATGGGGGAGACGGCGGAGTTCCAGGCGGCCCTGGCCGCCCGCGTGTTCGACGGCGTTGGCGGCGATCTCGCTGACGGCGAGGGTGAACTCACCGAGGCGTACCCCGCCGAGGCCCGCCGCCGCGGCCGTGTCCTCCACCTGGGCGCGCACCTGGGGGAGGTTCTCCCCCGTGAAGTGGCGTTTCAGCAGGAGTGTTTCGGGGGCGGGGCAGGGGCCGCGGCCGGGGGTGTCACCGCCCGGGCCGCCGATCGTGTCGGTTCCGCTGTCCGTCTCCCCGCCCGGCGTCACGGCCGCCTCCTCTCGATGGGTGTCGATGGGTACGGGCACGGGGCGCTGGGCGTCAAAGACGAACCGCCGTACCTCGCCCACGCTAGCCGTGCTCGCCCGATGAGTACCCAGGAGATCGAGAGGACATCGTGCCTGGTCGAAACCGTATGAATTCGATCGGTTGGCGATCGCATTAGCCCGACCTCGGCTGATCGGTTTGCGTCCACCGATCGGTCGGGCCGCCTCCCCGGCCCGTCGAACGGCACCGGCCCCCACCCGCACGGTCCGGGAGGGGGCCGGTGCCGTCCTGGGTCAGCTCGACTCCACCCCCACCGTCAGCGACCCCGCGTACCCGGCCGTCGGCGAACTGCCCAGGGCCGTCAGGGTGAGGAGAAGAGCCGGCCGGTGTGGAGCTCCTGGCCGCCCGTGAACGAGCCGTCGGAGGTCAGCGCGACGTCGGTGTGCACCTTGAGGTGGATGTGGACGCACCGGCCCCGGTACCAGCCGGGGTAGACCGTCGTGATCCTCGCGACGCCGGCGGCGTTCGACAGGACGGCACCGCGCAGGAACGTGCCGTTGTCGGGCTCGTCGTGGCCGTTGTTGCCGACGAATCCGGAGTACTCGCCGAGCGCGTCGCAGTGCCAGATCTCGACCAGGGCGTCGCCGAGGGGCGCGCAGGTGTCGTCGTCGACGACGGTGAGGGTGAGCTGGAGCGGGAAGCCGGTCTTGTCCTCGCTGATGTCGGCGCGGACGAGCTGTCCGTCGAGGTGGTAGGGGCCTTCGGTCATCTCCTTCGTGAGGGTGCAGACGGCCGCGGCGGCGACGGGAGCGGTGTCCCCGGTCTCGGTCGTCCCGACGGCGGGGGCTTCGGGCGCGGCGGCGGCGCCCACGACCAGGGTGGCGGCCGTATTCAGCGCGAGTTCAGCCTGGGGCTAGGGGGTTCACTCCGCCGTCTTCGCGATCGACTCCAGTACCTTCCGCGGATCCCCGCCGGGGGCCACCGCCTTGCCGATCCGCGCACGGATCGAGGCCGCCACCTCGGACCAGTTGGTCTCGGCGACGGGGTACAGGCGGAGGTTCTGCAGGGTGTCGAGACCGCTCCACAGGGGCTGGTGGTCCTTGTCTTCGCGCATCGCGTCGGCGGCGGAGGTGGTGACGGGGAGCAGTTCGTACTGGGCGGCCTGCTCGGTCACGTACTTGTCGGCGTAGAGGAAGTCGAGGAACTGGCCGATGGCGGCCCGGTGTTCGTCGTTCCTGAAGGCGATGACCCAGTCCGCGGTGCCCATCGCGGGCGTGTCCTCGCCGTCACGGCTCGGCAGCGGGACGGCGCCGTAGGGCACGGGCTCGGAGGAGTCCTCGATCCGGCGGATCAGCGACAGCGGGGCGTTGACCATGGCCGCGTCACCGGTGAGGAAGGCGTCGAGGGCCTCGCCCCGGTTCAGGTCGCCGGGCGCGACCGGGCCGGTGAGCCCCTCGCCGACCAGGTTCTCCTTCAGCCAGGTCAGCGTCGCCACATTGGTGGGGGAGGCGATGTCGTAGCTGTTCGTGGAGTCGGTGTAGCCGCCGTCGCCGGCCAGCAGCCACATCAGCGTCTCGGCCTCCGCCTCCTCCGGGCCGAGCGGCACGGCGATCGGGTACTCGACCCCCTGCGCCTTCAACGCCCGTGCCGCGTCGCGGAGTTCGTCCCAGGTCTTCGGCGGCTCCAGGTCGGCCCGCTCGAACAGGTCCTTGTTGTAGTAGAGCAGCCGGGTGCTCGCGGTGAACGGCAGGCCGTACTGCGCCCGGTCCATCTCCCCGGCATTGGCGAGGCTCCGGACGAACGAGGCCTGGACCGGGACCGACAGCACGTCGTCGGCGCTGTAGAGCAGGTCCCGCGCGGCGTACTCGGAGTAGCTGTCCGTCTGCACGATGTCGGGTGCCTCGCCCCGCTCCACCAGCGCGGCGACCTTCTCGTCGACCTCGTCCGGGTCGTAGACCTCGACGTCCACGTCGATGCCCGGGTGCTCGGCGCCGAACGCCAGGGCGACCCGGTCCCAGTAGCCCTCGGAGTTCTTGCGGACGCTGTCGCCGTAGTTGGTCGCGACGACCGTCAGGGACACCGTGCCCGACTCCGCGTCCGCGTTCCCGCCGCAGCCGGACAGCCCGGCCGCGAGCCCCAGCGCGGCCGTGGCCGCCACGAATGTCCGTGCCTTGTGACGCACGGTGCACCTACTTCCGGCGTGAGTACGGGACTTGGAGATCGGACTTGATCGTATGGCGCGCACCGGTGAGTACGGGGCCGGATGGGTTGCGTTCTTGTTCCGGCGACGTGACAGGTGTGACCGAGATGCCCCACCCGCGCCAGGAAGTACGGAATCGGCACGCCCGTCGTTCACTTCGCCGGGCGGGCCGGGTACGCGGGGTGGCCATGAGGTGAACTCCGGAACTCTCGCCCGAGTACCCCGGATGAAACAGCCCCGGTGGGTGTTCGGGAGGGTTTTTCCGTACAACCCCCGGTTCCGGAGCGGTGTCGTAACGAGTACTCATCTCATCTCTACTCAACTCACCGCTCCGCGAAGGGGTACCTCGCCATGCCCGTCCACAGACTTCCCCGGCACAGAGCCGCCACCGCCGTCAGTGCCACCACCGCACTCACCCTCGCCCTGGCCGGCGCCCTCCTCACCGCCCCCCTCGCCCAGGCCGCCCCCGCGCCCGCCGCCTCGCTCGTGCACGAGAAGGGCGAGCTGTGGTTCAAGGCCGCGCCCGGCCAGGCGAACCGGCTGACGGTGTCGGCGAAGATCGTGGAGCGGACGGAGTGGGAGGCGGACTATGTGCTGACCTTGAACGACCGGTACCCCATCACGCTCGCCGCGAAGGAGTGCGCCTACCCCAAGCCGGCCGACCGCACGGTCGCCGAGTGCGCGGTCCCCATCCCGATGAACTCCGACGACTCGGACATCTACGACGTCAGCCTCGGCGACAACAACGACACGGTCACCATCGCCGCCGCGAACTCCGCGTACGCGGCGATCTACGGCGGCACCGGCAACGACATCCTGCTCGGCAACAAGTCCGTGGTGCTGTACGGCGAGAACGGCAACGACCGGATCGACGGCGGCGGCGGGGTGTGGGGCCTCGGCGCCTTCGGCGGACGCGGCAACGACACCATGACCGGCTGCACCTACAACTGCCACGGCGGCGCCGACCACGACACCCTCAGCGGCGGCGCCAACTCCAACGGCCTGTACGGCGACTCCGGCAACGACACCCTGTACGGCCGGGCCGGCAACGACGGCCTCCACGGGGGCAAGGGCAACGACAGGCTGTACGGCGAGGACGGCAACGACAAGCTCTACGGCAACAGCGGCGACGACATCCTGTACGGCGGCAAGGGCAAGGACACGCTCTCCGGAGGCCCGGGCCGCAACAAGCTCCACCAGGACTGACACCGCCAGGACTGAGACCACCGGGACCGACACCACCGGGACCGACGCCGGGCCTCCGGCGGACGGGCATCCGATGGACGTGCCCCGACGGACGGGCCCGACAAGGCGACGCCCCCGACAGCGGCCCGTACAGGGCCTGTCGGAGGCGTCGCCTCATGGGGTCATTCGGTGGGCGGGGGAGGCCGGACCTCACCCCACCTGGTTGTACACCGCCCCCGCAGCCGGCCATCCCTGCGGCTCCTCCAGCGGCTCCGGCTGGGTGCGGCCGCGTACCTGGGCGGCGGTGAGGCCCTGGGCCGCGCCGTTGACGCGGCGGCCCTGGGCGGCCGCCGCGAGGCCGGGCATACCGGTCTGGGAGACGGGCTGGAGGCCGGGGACCGGCATGCCCGGGCTCGGCATGCCCGGGCCCGGCATGGCGGCGGCCGGTGCGGCGGGCATCGGGGCCGGTGCGGGGACCGGCATCGGCATCGGGGCCGGTGCGGGCGCCGGGGACGGGAACTGCATGGACGATTGCATGGAGGGCTGCATGGGCGCCGGCATGGCCGCGGCGGGCGCCGGCGCGGGGGACGCGAACTGCATGGAGGACGCGGGCGCCGGGGCCGGCATGCTCATGGCCTGCGCGGCGAGGTTCTGCATCCCCGTGCCGCTGGTCTCGCCCATCAGCCGGTCCACGGCCGCCGTACCCGAGCTGTAGCTGGTCCCGGTGCTCAGCTCCGGCACGGCGGCTCCCCTCCTGGACCCGTAGAGAACCGACTCCAGGCCGGACACCAGGCGACGGACGTCGACCTGGGGCCGGACCACGAGTCGCAGGAAGCGACTGGACGAGCCGACCTTGTTGCCGCACTCGCGGACCAGGACCCGGTGCTCGGTGAGGAGCCGGTCGCGGACCACGGTGCCCTCGGCGCCCACGGGCAGGCGCACGAAGAGGAAGTTCCCCTGCGACGGGTAGACCGTCAGCCCGGGGAGGGCGGAGAGCTGGCGGGCCATGTCCAGCCGGTCGCGGCGGACCTGGTGCAGGCTCTCCATGTACTCGGCGCCGTGGTTCTTCAGCATGAACACCACGTGCTCGGCGAAGGAGTTGAGGTTCCACTTCGGCAGCATCGAGCGGACCTTGCCCGCGAGCGCCGGGTTGGCGACCAGATAGCCGAAGCGGATGCCGTGCAGACCGAAGTTCTTGCCGAGGCTGCGCAGCACCACCACGTTGGGCCGCATGACCGCGTCCTGGACCGTGGACGGCTCGGACTCGGCGTCGGCGAACTCCAGGAACGACTCGTCGATGACGATCAGATCCAGGTCGGCCATCGCGTCCATGAACTGCACCAGCGCGTGCCGGTGCAGGAAGCCGCCGTCGGGGTTGTTCGGGTTGCAGATGACGGCGACCCGGGTGCCGCGGGCGCGGATGAACTCGGCGTACTGCGCGAGGTCCAGGGCGAAGCCGCTGGACTCCTGGAGCGGGAACATGTCGACCCGCTTGCCCGTCTCCATCGGCTGGTCGGTCCAGCGGCCGAAGGTGGGCACGGGGACGGCGAGCGACTCACGGACCATCAGATGGTCGAGCCAGGTGATGAGTTCGGTCGAGCCGTTGCCCATCGCCACGCACTGCGGCGGCAGTTGGAGCAGATTGCACAGCTCCGCCGTGATCGTGTCGGCGCTGCTCGGGTAGTACGTGATGATGTCGCGCAGCTTGCCCGCCATGTCGTCGAACATGGCGGGGGTGGGGAAGTACGGATTGCACGGGATACAGAAGTCCACCGGACCCACCCCGTCGCCGCCCTCACGCGTCAGCGCCGCCATAGAAGGGCTGTGCGCCGCGGTGCTGCGGAACAACGAGGTGACGTTGTCGGCCATGGAACCTCCGTAGGGGGCGGACCCGTTGGGGACGACCGGGTCCGACGACTAAGGGCGGCCCGTGCGGGGGAGCACGGGCCGCTCATACATACGGAGGCTGGGGCGGCTCTGTTCAATCGCTGAGAATCCGGTAGGAAGTTGTGAATCAGCTGTGAAGGCGGGCCGTCAGGCAAAGGTGTGGACGGTCGTCGAGCGGTACGTCTGCCCAGGTCGCAGCACGGTCGACGGGTACGACGGCTTGTTCGGCGAGTCCGGGAAGTGCTGGGTCTCCAGACACAGCGCGTCGCCCTGCCGGTAGGCCCTCCCGGCCGGTCCCACGAGTGTGCCGTCCAGGAAGTTCCCGGAGTAGAACTGCAGCCCCGGCTCGGTCGTCGAGATCCGCAGCGTGCGCCCGGACACCGGGTCGGTGAGCGTGGCGATCCACTCCGGCTCGGTGGTGGCGCCCTTGTCCAGCACCCAGTTGTGGTCGAAGCCCTTGGCGTACAGCAGCTGTCGGTCGTTCGCGCGGAGGTCCTCGCCGATCGTCTTGCCCGCGCGGAAGTCGAAGGGGGTGCCCGTGACGTCGGCCGGTTCGCCGGTGGGGATCAGGCCGGAGTCGACGGGGGTGTAGCGGGCGGCGGCGATCGTCAGTTCGTGGCCGTGGACCGAGCCGCCGCCCTCGCCCGCGAGGTTCCAGTAGACGTGGTTGGTGAGGTTGACGACCGTGGCCCGGTCGGTGGTCGCCTCGTAGTCGATACGCCACTCGCCGCGCTCGGTGAGGGTGTAGGCGACCGTCACGTCCAGCGTGCCGGGGTACCCCATCTCGCCGTCGGCGCTGGTGCGGGTCAGCCGCAGACCGACGTCCGGGCCGTCCGTGAACGGCTCGACGTCCCACACGACCCGGTCGAAGCCGTCCGTCCCGCCGTGCAGGCTGTTGTCGCCGTCGTTGACGGAGAGCTCGTACGTCTCGCCGTCCAGGGTGAAGCGGCCCGCCCCGATGCGGTTGCCGTACCGGCCGATCAGGGCGCCGAAGTAGGGCGACCCGGAGACGTAGTCCTCGACGGTGTCGAAGCCCAGGGAGACGTTCGCGTACCGGCCGTCCCGGTCCGGGATCTCCAGGGACTGCACGATCCCGCCGTACGACAGGACCTTCAGTCGGGTGCCGCCGTTCTCCAGCGACCAGCGGTGGATCTCGGTGCCGTCGGCGAGCTTGCCGAAGAGTTCCTTCACCGGTTTCCTGCCTCTCGTGAAACGTGGGAAAGCCGACGGGTCCCGCGCGCTCGTGGCACGCGGGACCCGACGACTTGCTCGAAAACCTGCCTGCGAACCCTGTCTACGAACCGGACTTGCGCTTGTTCCACACGTCGAAGCCGACCGCCGCCAGCAGGGCCAGGCCCTTGATGACCTGCTTCCAGTCGGAGCCGACGCCGAGGAGGTTCATACCGTTGTTCAGGACACCGAGGACGAGACCGCCGATGATCGCGCCGAGGACGGTACCGACACCGCCGCTCATGGACGCGCCACCGATGAACGCGGAGGCGATCGCCTCCAGTTCGTAGTTCAGACCCGCCTTCGGTCCGGCCGCGTTGAGGCGGGCGGCGACCACCAGTCCCGCCAGGGCCGCGAGCACGCCCATGTTCAGGAAGACGTAGAAGGTGACCTTCTTGTCCTTGACGCCGGACAGCTTGGCCGCCGGCAGGTTGCCGCCGATCGCGTAGATGTGCCGGCCGAAGACGGTGTTGCGCATGACGTAGCCGTAACCGACCACCAGCAGACCGAGGATGATCAGCACGATGGGCGCGCCGTTGTAGCTGGCGAGCAGCAGCGTGAGGACCGTCAGGGCGGAGACGATCGCGACGAGCTTGAGCAGGAAGAGGTTGGTCGGCATCAGGTCGAGCGCGAACTCCTGCTGACGCTTCCGGCCCCGGACCTCCTGGATCACCACGAAGGTGATCAGGACGAGACCGAGCAGCAGGGTGAGGTTGTGGTAGTTCGTCTCGGGGCCGACCGCCGGGAGGAAGCCGTTGCCCATCTTCTTGAGGCCCTCGGGGAAGGGACCGAGGGTCTGCCCCTCCAGCAGGATCTCCGTCACACCCCGGAAGGTCAGCATGCCGGCGAGGGTGACGATGAACGACGGTATGCCGAGGTACGCGATGAAGAACCCTTGGATCGCGCCCGCCACGGCACCCGCCAGGAGGCAGAGCACCATGGCGACGGGCCACGCGATGTCGTGCTGCACGGTCAGTACGGCGGCGAAGGCCCCGACGAACGCGGTCAGTGAGCCGACCGACAGGTCGATGTGGCCCGCGACGATGACCAGCATCATGCCGATCGCGAGGACCAGGATGTAGCTGTTCTGCAGCACCAGGTTGGAGACGTTGCGCGGCAGCAGCAGGTCGCCGTCGGTCATCACGGCGAAGAACGCCACGATCAGGCCGAGCGCGATCAGCATGCCGTACTGCCGCATGTTGCGCCGCATACCGTCCAGCATCAGCTGGAGCAGCCCTCCGCCCGCCGCGCCCCCGCTCTTGCCGGGCGGCGCGGGGGCCGGGCTCTTGGCGGTCACATCCGTGCTCATCGGGTTACCTCTTTGTCCTTCGTCATCTGACGCATCAGCGATTCCTGCGTGGCCTCGGCACGCGGGAACTCACCGGTCAGCCGCCCTGCGGCCATCGTGTAGATGCGGTCGCACATCCCGAGCAGTTCCGGCAGCTCGGAGGAGATGAAGACGACCGCCTTGCCCTCAGCGGCCAGCTTGTCGATGACCGTGTAGATCTCGTACTTGGCGCCGACGTCGATGCCGCGTGTGGGCTCGTCCAGGATCAGCACATCCGGACCCGCGAAGATCCACTTGCTGAGGACGACCTTCTGCTGGTTGCCGCCGGACAGCTTGCCCACCGGCTCGAAGACGGTCGGCGCCTTGATGTTCATGGACTTGCGGTACCGCTCGGCGACCTGCCGCTCCTCGTGCTCGTCGACCACACCGCGCTTGGAGACCTTGTTCAGGGCGGTCAGCGAGATGTTCCGGTTGATGGTGTCGATGAGGTTGAGGCCGTAGTGCTTGCGGTCCTCGGTGACGTACGCGATGCCGTGCCCGATCGCCTCGGCGACCGACTTGGTACGGATCTCCTTGCCGTCCTTGAGGACCGTGCCGCCCGCGTACCGGCCGTACGTCCGCCCGAAGACGCTCATCGCGAGTTCGGTGCGGCCGGCGCCCATCAGGCCCGCGATACCGACGATCTCGCCGCGCCGGACGTTGATCGACACACCGTCGACGACCTTGCGCTGCTGGTCGATCGGGTGGTGCACGGTCCAGTCGCGGATCTCCAGGGCCGGGGCCGAGCCCGCCTCCGGCTCGTGCGGGGTGCGCTCGGGGAAGCGGTGGTCGAGGTCGCGGCCGACCATGCCGGAGATGATCCGGTCCTCGGTGGTCTCCTCGGCCTTCACATCGAGGGTCTCGATGGACTTCCCGTCGCGGATGATCGTGACCGAGTCGGCGACCCGGCGGATCTCGTTGAGCTTGTGGGAGATGATGATCGAGGTGATGCCCTGGTTCTTCAGCTCCAGGATCAGATCGAGGAGTTTGCCGCTGTCCTCGTCGTTCAGGGCCGCGGTCGGCTCATCCAGGATGAGCAGCTTCACCTTCTTCGACAGCGCCTTCGCGATCTCCACGAGCTGCTGCTTGCCCACGCCGATGTCCGCGACCCGGGTCTCCGGGTGGTCGCTGAGACCCACCCGGCCGAGCAGCTCGCTGGCGTGCCGCAGGGTGTCGTTCCAGTTGATGACGCCGCGCGTGGCGTGCTCGTTGCCGAGGAAGATGTTCTCCGCGAGCGACAGGAACGGCACCAGCGCCAGTTCCTGGTGGATGATGACGATGCCCCGGTGCTCGCTCGCCCGGATGTCCTTGAACTCGCAGACGTCACCCTCGAAGAGGATGTCGCCCTCGTAGCTGCCGTGCGGATGGACGCCGGAGAGCACCTTCATCAAGGTCGACTTTCCGGCGCCGTTCTCACCGCAGATGGCGTGGACCTCGCCCTGGCGGACGGTCAGTGAGACGTCCGACAGCGCTTTGACACCAGGAAAGGTCTTGACGATCGAGCGCATTTCCAGGACGGGTCCCGCCATGGTCGTGCCTTCCAATCCGTGAGGGTCGACGCTTACTTGAGCTGGTCGGCCGTGTAGTAACCGCCGTCGACGAGGACCTGCTCGTAGTTGGCCTTGTCGACGCTGACCGGCTCCAGCAGGTAGGCCGGGACGACCTTCGCGCCGTTGTCGTAGGTCTTGGTGTCGTTGGTCTCGACCTTCTTGTCGTTCAGCACGGCGTCGACCATGTTCGAGGTGACCTTGGCCAGCTCGCGCAGGTCCTTGTAGACGGTCTGCGTCTGGTCGCCCGCGATGATCGACTTCACCGAGGCCAGCTCGGCGTCCTGGCCGGTGAGGACCGGCAGCGGCTTGCTCTTGGTGCCGTAGCCGTCGGACTTCAGCGCCGACAGGATGCCGATGGAGATGCCGTCGTACGGCGAGAGCACCGCGTCGACCTTCTCGCTCTTGTACGACGCGGTGAGGATGTCGTCCATGCGGCCCTGGGCGGTGGCGCCGTCCCAGCGCAGGGTGGTGACCTGGGTCAGCTCGGTCTGCTTGGACTGGACGACCAGCTTCTTGCTGTCGATGTACGGCTTGAGCACGCTCATCGCGCCGTTGAAGAAGTACTTGGTGTTGTTGTCGTCGTTGGAGCCGGCGAACAGCTCGATGTTGAAGGGGCCCTTGCCGTCCTTCAGGCCGAGCTTGTCGACGATGTAGTTGGCCTGGAGCTCGCCGACCTTCGAGTTGTCGAAGGAGGCGTAGTAGTCGACGTTCTCGCTGCCGAGGATCAGCCGGTCGTAGGAGATGACCGGGATGTTCGCGTCCTTGGCCTGCTGGAGCACGTTGTCCAGCGACTTGTTGTCGATCGCCGCGATGATCAGCGCCTTGACGCCCTGGGCGATCAGGTTCTCGATCTGCGAGACCTGGGTCTCGGGCTGGTCCTCGCCGTAGACCAGCTGGGTCTTGTAGCCCTTGGCCTTCAGGTCCTTGACGACGTTGTTGCCGTCGGAGATCCAGCGCTCGGAGGACTTGGTCGGCATCGCGATGCCGATGGTGGCGCCCTTGGTGCTGCCCGAGGACTTCTCCTCGCTGCCGCCCGAGCCGCTCTGACCGCACGCGGAGAGGGTCAGGGCGAGGGACGCGGCGGTGGCTATGGAGGCGAGGGCGGCTCGGCGAGTACGCATGATCATCTTCCTTGATGTCTGATTCCGGGACCCGGGCGGGCGAGAATTTGTGTCGGAGTCTGTGTGACTGCGTCGGGTTCTGTGAAGGGAGGTTTCCGGAACGTTATGAGGGCGTTCCGAAACGCTTCAGCGCGCCCGGCAGCCGCGAGCCGAGCGGCGCCATGTCGCCGTCCGCTCCGTGCCGTGCGAGAAGGTCCAGGGCGAGCCGGCCGCGACGGACGCGTTCCTTGGCCGTGGACAGGGTGAGGTCCCGCATGTGGTGCCCGTAGGGGTAGATCCCGGGGGCCTTCGACAGGCCGAACTTCAGATAGATCGGTGCGCCGCGCCGGATCAGCTCGGCGACCTCGTACATCCGCACATAGCCGCCGAGATCGTCGGGGGCCTCGATGTACATGTCCATGGGAGCGCCGGACACCCGCCGGATCTCCGTGAGGTGATCGAGCGTCAGATCGCTGGGTACGTTGATCGAGTCGCCGCCGAGGTTCTCGTACACGGCGTACGCGGTCGGGTTGACCGGCCCGATCAGCGCCGACACCTTGAAGGTCGTGTCGGCCGGGATGATCCCCTCGACCCGCGCCCGGTGCAGCGTCCACAGCACGCCCTCGTCGGCGACGAGCAGGCACTTCACGCCCAGCTCGGTCGCGCGCACGGCGTCCTCGACGCATCCGGCGACCGCGTCGTGACCACGGGCCCTCAGGCCGGCGCCCTTGGAGTCGGTACGGGTGGAGCCGCCGATGTCCCAGGTGCCGCGCGGGCCGGTGAACAGGCAGAGCTCTATGTCGCGCTCGGCCGTCGCCTCCACCATCTCGGTGATCTCGGCGTCGGTGAGCATCCAGATGCCGCTGCCCTGGCTGATCCGGTGGATCGGCACATCCAGCCGCGAGGCCTCCTTGAGGACCACGCCCAGCGCCTCGGGCCCCTCGACGGAGGGCACCTCGGTGCGCCAGCGACCGCCTTCGGGGAAGGTGTGCGGGGAGGCGTCGGAAGGGTCGAGGGCGGGTGCGTTCAGCCCGAGCGCGGCGAGGGCCTGCTCGCCGGGTCGGCGCGGCGCCGGAGCGGTGGTGTCGGTCACAAGCTGTCCTTCTGACTCGATCAGATTCGATATTTCGGACGGGGTTCGCGGCTCTTGGTGCGCAAAGCTCTTGGGTGTACGCCGGTACGAAGTCGTCAGGTACCCCGTACCGGCGTACGGCTCAGGGGTGTGTCATGGCCGCAGCAGGACCTTTCCGACCGTCGGATCGCCCGACCCGACCAGCTCGATGGCCTGCGAGAACTCCTCCAGCGGCAGCTCGTGCGTGACGAGCGGCAGCGGGTCCAGCAGTCCGGCTCCGAAGACCCGCACGGTGTGCGCCCAGGCGTCCGGCGCCGCGCCGAACACGGTGTGCACCTCCAGCTGCCGTACGACGAGATCCGTCGGATCGAGCCCGTCCGCGCCCGGCGCCGGGATGCCCGTGAGGACCAGCCGGCCGCCGCGCCGCAGCAGGGCGGCCGCCGTGCGTGCCGCGTCCGCGGACCCGGCGGTCTCGATGACCACGTCGAAGTCGCCGGGCAGTTCCTGGTCCTTGGTACGGAAGTCCGTCGCACCGAACCGCTTGGACAGCTCCGCCCGGTCCGGACGGGTCCCCACGACGAGCAGCTCGGCGGGCGAGCCCGCCTTCAGGAACTGAACGGCGAACATGCCGAGCGTTCCCGTGCCCACCACCGCGACCCGCTCACCCGGAACGGCGTTCGCCTTGAGCGCGGCGGCCGCGATGCACGCGGCCGGCTCCAGCAGCGCCGCCGCCGTCAGATCCGCGTCGTCCGGCAGGACGTGCAGCAGACGGGCAGGCAGCGTGAGGGTCGTGGCCATCGCGCCGGGCTGGGTGAACCCGGTCTCCTCGTACCCCGCCGAGCACAGCGTGGTCTCGCCCGCGTGGCAGCGGTCGCACACCTGGCAGTTCCGGAAGCCCTCGCCGACGACCTTGCGGCCGACAAGACTTGAAGGGACACCGTCACCGACCGCCGCCACCGTCCCGGACCACTCGTGGCCCGGTGTGAGGGGGTAACGGACGTATCCTTCCGGACGGTTGCCCTGGAAGACCTCGCGGTCGCTGCCGCAGATCCCGGAGGCGTGCACCCGGACCAGGGCCTCGCCGGCCTCCGGCTGCCGGGCCTCGTGCGGGACGAGCCGGTGCTCGCCCGGCGCCTCGATGACGACGGCCGAGGCCGCGTCGGGCGAGGCGCTCACTCGGTCCCCTTGGGCTTGCGCTGCTCCCAGCCCTCGGCCCACAGGTCGAACCGGGCCTGCTGCTGCGGGAACTCCGCAGCCGCGTCCACGTCCAGCTCGACCCCGAGGCCGGGCTTGTCGGAGAGGTGGAAGTAGCCGTCCACGACCTCCGGGGCCCCCGAGACGACCTTCTTGATCTCCGCGTCCGCGAAGTCGTTGAAGTGCTCCAGGATCTTGAAGTTCGGGGAGGTGAAGCCGACCTGGAGCGAGGCCGCGGTGAGCACAGGACCGCCCACGTTGTGCGGCGCGACCAGTGTGTAGTGGGTCTCGGCGGTCGCGGCCAGCTTGCGGGTCTCCCAGATGCCGCCGATGTGGCCGACGTCGGGCTGGATGATGTCCACGGCCTGGCTCTCGAAGAGCTCCCGGAACTCGATCCGGTCGTGGATCCGCTCACCCGTGGCCACCGGGATGTCCACCTTGGCGGCGACCTTCTCCAGCGCCTTCAGGTTCTCCGGCGGGCACGGCTCCTCCAGCCACGCGGGCTTGAAGGGCGCCAGGTCCTTGGCGAGCCGGACGGCGGTCGAGGGCGAGAACCGGCCGTGCATCTCCAGCATCAGCTCGGCGTCCGGCCCGATGGCGTCGCGCACGGCCTCGATCAGGGAGACGGCGTACAGGCTCTGCTCGTGGTCCAGCTCGAAGTGGCCGGTCCCGAAGGGGTCGATCTTGAGCGCCTTGTACCCGCGCTCCATGACCCCCTGCGCCGCCTTGTGGTACGCCTCGGGCGTGCGCTCGGTGGTGTACCAGCCGTTGGCGTACGCCTTGACCTTGTCGGTGACCTTGCCGCCGAGCAGCTGCCAGACGGGGACGCCGAGGGCCTTGCCCTTGATGTCCCAGCAGGCCATCTCGATGACGGCGATGCCGGACATCACGATCTCGCCGGCCCGCCCGTAGTCGCCGTACTTCATGCGCTTGACGAGATCCTCGACAGCGAACGGGTCGGAGCCGAGAATGTGATTGGTCTTCGCCTCGTGCAGATAGCCGAGCAGCGCGTCGGTGTGGCCCAGCATGCGGGTCTCGCCGACGCCGGTGAGTCCCTCGTCGGTGTGCACCTGGACGTAGGTCAGGTTTCGCCACGGCGTCCCGACCACGTGCGTGCTGATTCCCGTGATGCGCACGGTACTCCCTGTCCTCTGTGGTCTGTTCGAAATTTCGTCGCTCGTTCGAAATGCTGGTCGCGACAGTAAGGATGACCCGGTCGGAGTGTCAATGGGTCGAACGCACAACGGTTTCGCGTCGATGGCGCCGATGGCCGGGAACGCGCGCAAATGATCAGGACCGTACCCGCCCCCGCAGGCCGGTACACGAGGCCCCTACACAACCTTCACGGGCCCACCCGGGAACGTCACCGCTGCGGAACATAATCTTCCGGCGTCATGGATTACTGCCACCCGTGCCAACGGCACCTCAATGGCGCCCTCTCCTGCTCGGGGTGCGGCGCGTCGGCCGAAGAATGCCGGACCCACGCGGACGCGCTGGCCGCCAGGGACGACACGGCCGTGGACGAACGCGAGGACGCGTTCGAGGACGACACCCCCGAGACCCCCGGCGGCGGACGCCGCGCCCGGTCCCGGTCGCAGGGCCGGGGCCGCGGTGTGCGGGTCGGCCGGCGCGACCGCAAGGCCGCCGCGCACCGGCGCCGGCGCCGGCGGGTGCTGATGGTCGGGGCCGGGCTGCTGCTCGCCGCGGGCGGACTGAGCCTCGCCGAACTCGGCATGGAGGCACCCCCGACGGAGCCCCGCGCCGCCGTGGTGGACGACGCCTCCGACGCGTCCCCGACGGCTTCGGCGGACGACCCCGAAAAGGCCGAACGCGGCTCGGGCGACCCCACCGAGGCCGACAAGGACGGGAAGAAGCCGGACAAATCGGCCTCCCCGTCGGCCTCCGAGTCCGAGAAGTCCGACACCGAGGACGACGCCGAGGACACCGACAAGCCCAAGGACCGCTCGGAGTCCCACGCCACCGCGAGCCCCGCTCCTTCGGCACAGGACCCGACCTCCGACCCCGAGGACACCGACACCCCGACCGCCGGGCCGACCGAGGACGAACCCGCCCCGGAGCCCAGTCCCTCGGCGACGTGCAAGCAGTTCCTGTGGTGGTGTTCCTAGCCATCACCGCAGGTGAAAGCCCCCGGGCAGGGGTCCGTGCCCGGGGGCTTCGTCATGTCCCGGGCGGCCGTTCCCCGGCCCCCGTCGACCGTCGCGTTATCCAACCGTGACGACCTCCCTGACGCAGCCCTCTTGACCGCCATGAATTGTTAGCGCTCACAATGACCTCCGCATTCACCAGTCGACGCCCCAGGGCATCCGAGGAGGTACGAGCGCCGTGCCAGCAGCGCCCCAACTCGCCTTACCAGTGGCTGACCTGGGGCTTTCCGGAATCCCGGCGTGAGGCCGACGGCGCGGAACCATCCGCCCGCCGCACCCGGCTCGCCCGCGACAGGCGAGTTATCGGCAACACGGGACCCGTCCGCACCACCCGATCCGTCCACCGTCGTCCACCGAGGAGGTGTGGCCGTGACCCACTCGCAGCTCCGGCCGCCCACCATGGCCGACGTGGCACGCCAGGCGGGTGTCTCCCACCAGACCGTCTCCCGCGTCCTGGGGGACCACCCCAACGTGCGGGACGAGACCCGGGCCAGGGTGCAGCGCGCGATCGAGGAGATGGGCTACCGCCGCAACTCCTCCGCACGGGCCCTGGTGACCCGGCGCACCCAGACGCTGGGCGTGGTCGCCTCCAACACCACGCTCTACGGGCCGGCCAGCACGCTGTTCGCGCTGGAGGAGGCGGCCCGCGCCGAGGGGTACCTCGTCTCGACGGTCGGTCTGCGCGAACTGACCGTGGAGACCCTCTCCGAAGCCCTCGACCGCCTCAGTGACGGCGGTGTGGAGGGGGTGATCGCCCTCGCCCCGCAGCGGTCGGCGGTCGAGGCCCTCGCCGAACTCCGCCACCCCTTCCCGGTGGTGGCCGTGGGCACCGGCTCCGGCGCGGAGATCCCGAGCGTCAACGTCGACCAGCATCTGGGCGCACGGCTGGCCACCGGGCATCTGCTGGCCGCCGGGCACCGCAAGGTCTGGCATCTCGCCGGACCCGAGTACTGGCAGGAGGCGGCGGACCGGACCGCCGGCTGGCGGGCCACCCTCGAAGAGGCGGGCGTCGAACCGCCGCAGCCGCTGCGCGGGGACTGGAGCCCGCTGTCGGGCTACCGGGCGGGCCAGGAACTGGCCGGCTGGGTGGGCCGCGGCCTCACCGCCGTCTTCGTCGCCAACGACCAGATGGCGCTGGGGGTGTTGCGCGCGCTGCGGGAGGCGGGCGTACGCACGCCCCAGGACGTCGCGGTGGTCGGCTTCGACGACATCCCGGAGTCGGAGTTCTTCGCCCCGCCGCTCACCACCGTCCGGCAGGACTTCTCGACGGTGGGCCAGCGCAGCATCGCCCTTCTGCTCGACCTGATCGAGGGCCGGACCCCTGCCGGGCCGTCCCGGATAGCCATCGAACCCCAACTCGTCGTCCGCGCCAGCACTTTCCCGTACTTTCCCCAGCCGGGGACCGCTCCGGGCTGACGCGGCACCGAACGACCAAGCCCTTTCCCTCCATCAGCGTGGCCGACATTTCGAACAATGATCGACAGGTTGGACGTAGTGCGGCCGGTCCACCACGAGTACCAACGGTCCGTCCCCGGACCGGCTCTTCAAAGGAGAAGACATGCTCAACAGACGTAACTTCCTCACCGCGGCGGTCGGCGTGGTGGCCACGGCCGGTCTGGCGGCCTGCGCCAAGGAGGACGGCACCTCCACCGGTTCCGACTCCTCCTCCGGCGGCGGCAGCAAGAAGATCACCCTCGGCTTCTCCCAGGTCGGCTCGGAGAGCGGCTGGCGCAGCGCCAACACCGACTCGGTGAAGTCGGCGGCCGAGGAGGCGGGCTTCAACCTCAAGTTCTCCGACGCGCAGCAGAAGCAGGAGAACCAGATCTCCGCGATCCGCAGCTACATCACCCAGGGCGTGGACGTCATCGCCTTCTCGCCGGTGGTCGTCACCGGCTGGGACGCGGTGCTGAAGGAGGCCAAGGCCAAGAAGATTCCGGTCGTCCTGACCGACCGCTCCGTCGAGACCTCCGACGAGTCCCTGTTCGTCACCCTGGTCGGCTCCGACTTCACGGACGAGGGCCGCCGCGCCGCCAAGATCCTGGAGAAGGTCCTGGAGAAGGCCGGCCACAAGGGCAAGGTGAAGATCGCCCAGCTGGAGGGCACCACCGGTGCCGCCCCCGCGATCGAGCGCGCCAAGGGCTTCAAGGAGGTCATGGACGCCGAGCACAAGGACGACTGGGAGATCGTCGTCAGCCAGACCGGCGAGTTCACCCGCGCCGGCGGCAAGCAGGTCATGGCGGCCTTCCTGCAGTCCAACCCGGACATCGACGTGCTGTTCGCGCACAACGACGACATGGGCATCGGTGCCATCCAGGCCATCGAGGCGGCCGGCAAGAAGCCCGGCAAGGACATCCTGATCGTCACGGTCGACGGCGTGAAGGACGGCTTCATCGCCATGTCCGAGGGCAAGATCAACGCCATCGTCGAGTGCAACCCGCTGCTCGGCCCCCAGCTGATGGAGGTCGTGGAGAAGGTCAAGAACGGCGAGAAGGTCGAGCGCTGGATCAAGACCAAGGAGAGCGACTTCATGCAGGACCAGGCGAAGGACGCCCTCCCCACCCGCAAGTACTGACCCGCCCGGGACGTACGGATCCGACCGGGACCCACTGATCCGGCCGGTACGTACTGCCCCACCGCACCCACCGGCAGGGAGCCCCCTCCGACCGGACCCCCGGTCCAGGGGCTCCCTGCGGGCCGAACGCATTCGATGAATCGCATGAGGAGCGCTGCCATGGCAGAGCCGCGGCCCGTCCTGGAGATGACGGGCATAGTCAAAGAGTTTCCGGGGGTACGGGCTCTGTCGGGCGTCGACTTCCGGCTCTTCCCCGGCGAGATACACGCTCTGATGGGCGAGAACGGCGCCGGCAAGTCCACCCTGATCAAGGTGCTCACCGGGGTCTACACCCTGGACGGAGGAACGATCACCCTCGCCGGCGAGTCCGTGCGGTTCGCCAGCCCGCTGCAGGCGCAGCTGGCCGGGATCAACACGGTCTACCAGGAGGTCAACCTCTGCCCCAACCTGTCGGTGGCGGAGAACATCTTCATCGGCCGTGAGCCCACCCGCTTCGGCCGCATCCAGTGGAAGCGGCTGCGCAAGGAGGCCGCGGAGCTGGTCGACCGGCTCGGCCTCGACATCGACGTGACGGCCCCGCTGTCCTCGTACCCCCTGGCCGTGCAGCAACTGGTCGCGATCGTGCGGTCGGTGGGCACCGGCGGCGAGGAGGGCAAGGGCACCAAGGTCCTCGTCCTCGACGAGCCGACGTCCAGCCTCGACCGCGACGAGGTCCTCGAACTCTTCCGCCTGATGCGGCGGTTGAAGGACGAGGGCGTCGCGATCCTCTTCGTCTCGCACTTCCTCGACCAGATCTACGAGATCTGCGACCGCATGACCGTGCTGCGCAACGGCACCCTCGTCGGCGAGCACCTGGTGAGTGAACTCGACCAGGTCGGCCTGATCCAGCTGATGATCGGCAAGGACCTGGACCAGCTGGAGGAGCTGCACGAGCAGCAGCTGCACGCCGACGTCGGCGAGACCCTGCTGCACGCGGACGGCCTCGGCCGCACGGGCGGTATCGCCCCCTTCGACCTGGACATCAAGAAGGGCGAGGTCGTGGGCCTCGCCGGCCTGCTCGGTTCGGGCCGCACCGAACTCGCCCGGCTGCTCTTCGGCGCCGACCAGCCCGACAGCGGCAAGGTCACCGTGGGCGGCAAGCAGGTCCCGATGAACGCCCCGAACGACGCCATCGGCGCCGGGGTCGCGTTCTGCTCGGAGAACCGCAAGGCCGAGGGCCTGGTCCCCGATCTGACGGTCCGGGAGAACATCATCCTGGCCCTCCAGGCGTCCCGCGGCTGGACCCGCCCCATTCCGGTCGCCCAGCGCGACGAACTCGTCGCCAAGTACATCAAGGCCCTCGACATCCGGCCCGCCAACCCCGAGGCCCGCGTGGGCCAGTTGAGCGGCGGCAACCAGCAGAAGGTGCTGCTCGCCCGCTGGCTGATCACCCAGCCGAAGCTGCTGATCCTCGACGAGCCGACGCGCGGCATCGACGTCGGAGCCAAGGCCGAGATCCAGAAACTGGTCGTCTCCCTCTCCGAGGACGGCATGTCCGTCCTCTACATCGCGGCCGAGCTGGAGGAGGTCCTCCGCCTCAGCCACACCATCGGCGTGCTGCGCGACCGCAAGCTGGTCGCGAAGCTCACCAACGGGCCGGAGATCACCACCAGCAGGATCCTGGAGACCATCGCGAGCGGAGAACACCAGTGAGCACCCCACCCGTGGCGACGACGGCCACGACCGGCACGGCATCCCGCTGGCGGGCGCTGACACACCACCACCTGTTCTGGCCCGTCGCGGTCCTGGTGGCCCTGCTGCTGATCAACGTCCCCTTCACCCCCGACTTCTTCTCCATCAAGATGACCGACGGGCACCTCTACGGCAGCCTCGTCTCGATCGTGCTCTTCGGCTCGCCCCTGATCCTGGTGGCGGTCGGCATGACCCTGGTCATCGCCACCGGCGGCATCGACCTCTCCGTGGGCGCGGTCGTCGCCATCACCGGCGCCCTGACCTGCTCGTACATCAGCGACCAGGCCGACCAGAACGCGCTGGCCGGGGTGTTCCTCGCCATGGGCATCGGTCTGGTGGCGGCGGTGGTCTGCGGCCTGTGGAACGGCTTCCTGGTCGCCAGGATGGGCATCCAGCCGATCATCGCGACCCTCATCATCATGGTCGCGGGCCGGGGCGTCGCCCAGCTGATCACCGACGGCCAGATCATCACCATCAACAGCGAGCCGTACAAGCTGATCGGCGGCGGCTACTGGCTGACGCTGCCCTTCTCCATCTTCGTCGTGGCCGCCGTCGTCGCCGTCACCGTGGCCCTGACCCGGAAGACGGCCCTCGGCCTCCTCGTCGAGTCCGTCGGCGGCAACGCCGAGGCCAGCCGCCTGGTCGGCATCCGCTCCCGCCGCATCAAGATCATGGTGTACGTCTTCTGCGCCCTGTGCGCGGGCATCGCGGGCCTGATGATCAGCTCCAACACCTCGGCCGCCGACGGCAACAACGCCGGCCTGTGGATCGAGCTGGACGCGATCCTGGCGGTCGTCATCGGCGGCACGTCCCTCCTCGGCGGCCGGTTCTCGATCGGCGGCACGGTGATCGGCGCCCTGGTCATCCAGACCCTCACCACCACGATCTACACGATCGGCGTGCCCACCCAGACCAACCTGGTCTTCAAGGCCGCCGTCGTCATCGTCGTCTGCCTGCTCCAGTCCCCGAAGTTCCGCGCGAAGGTCTTCGGCGCCAAGTTCGGCCCCAAGTCCGGTGCGAAGAGCGGCGGCACGGGTACGTCGCCGGCGGCACCGGCGAAGACCGCCACGACGCCCGCCGACGCGGCCCCCAAGATGGAGGTGTCGTGATGACCGCGACCACCAAGACCCCGCCGTCCCCTGACAGCCGTACGGCACCGGCGCCCACGTCCAAGGTCTCCGCCCTGCTCGGCGACCGGCGCCTGCCGGTCCTGGTGACCGCCGCGCTCTTCCTCGCGATGTACATCGCGGGCCTGAGCCGCTACCAGAACTACGGTTTCGGCGAACCGCAGGTCTTCCTCAACCTGTTCATCGACAACGGCTATCTGCTGGTGGCCGCCGTCGGTGTCACCTTCGTCATCCTGTCCGGCGGCATCGACCTGTCCGTCGGCTCGGTGATCGGCTTCACGACGATGTTCACGGCCTGGCTGGTGGAGCGCCAGGGGGTGCCGCTGCCGCTCGCGGTCCTCCTCGCCCTGGCCGTCGGAGCGTTCGGCGGCTTCCTGATGGGTTATGTGATCCAGAACTTCGAGATCCAGCCGTTCATCGTGACCCTCGCCGGGCTCTTCCTCTTCCGCGGCCTGTGCCTGGTCATCAGCAAGGAGTCGATCTCGATCAGTGACTCCTCGGTGAGCAGTCTGGCCGAGACGCGGGTGCCGCTCGGCCTGGGGGAGCTGTCGATCGGTGCGATCGCGGCCCTGGTCGTCATCGCCATCGCGTTCTACGTGCTGCACTACACCCGCTTCGGACGCCGGGTGTACGCCATCGGCGGCAGCGAGCAGTCAGCCATGCTGATGGGTCTCCCGCAGGGCGGCACCAAGATCGCCGTGTACACGGTGAGCGGCTTCTGCTCGGCCTTGGCCGGCCTGCTGTTCATGCTGTACATCCAGTCCGGTGACCCGTTGCACGCCGTCGGCATGGAACTCGACGCGATCGCCGCGACCGTCATCGGCGGCACGCTCCTCACGGGCGGCTCCGGCTACGTCATCGGCACCCTCTTCGGCGTCCTCGTCCTGGGCCTCATCAAGAGCATCATCCAGTTCGAGGGCACCCTCAGCTCCTGGTGGACGAAGATCGCCACGGGCGTGCTCCTCTGCGCCTTCATCCTCATCCAGCGGGCGATGACGGCACGCAAACAGACCTGAACCGAGGAGCTCCCGGCCCGTCGGCTCCCGCGGTCCGTCGCACCCACCGTGCGGCGGACCGCGCGGTGTGCGCCGACATCGCGACGAATGGTCGGGCTCGATCTCAACCGAGCAAACCGGAAAGACCGAGCGTACGGCGGCGACGCGCTCCAACCGGCCACGGGCGACGGGCTGACCGGCTGACGGGCGACGGCCCCTGACATGTCGTCAGGGGCCGTCTGTCACTGCGGAGTCACCGGTCGGCGTGGCCCTCCGCGATCTGCTGCCTCTCCCACTGCACCTTGCGCACCACCTCGGGCTTGACCTGACGCTCCTCCAGGGTGGTGGCGAGCCCGTCCAGCAGGTGGGTCGCCGAGTCGCGTCGGCCCAGTTCGTCCAGGCCGACCGCGTAACGCGTCACGTCGTGCGTCAGACGGATGTGGCCGAAGGTGTCCGCCGCGGCCCCGAGGTCGCCGTAGGCGTGCTCGGCCAGTTGTCCGCCCGCCTCGGCGTCGGTCCCGGCCGCCTCGACGCTCACCGCGCCGTTCCGGGTCGTGAGGACCTTGCCGGGCACGGCGGCCGCGGTGGTGAGACACGCGGCCGAGTGCCTGGCGACCGCCGCGTCGGGGATCCGCTCGGTGACCTCGCGCAGCACGTCGTTGGCGTCATCCATGACGCGGCTGCCGCCCAGCGCGAGGACACGTCCCACGGTGTCGGTGAACACGTCGTCAGCGAGGCGTTCCTGATCACGGCTGGCCGGACGCTCCACCCGGACGGTGATCGGGTCCGCCAGGATCTGGCCGCCGGCGGGGTCGGTGGCGGTCGAGGCCCCGTCGCGCGCCGACCGCAGCGCCGCGTACACCTGGTAGGCGCCGGGCTCGGAGATCTGCCAGCCACCGAGACCCGAGGAGAGGACGACCTGCTCGTACAGCGATTCGTTCGGTTGCAGCAGGACGGGCTCCGGACGCAGGCAGTAGCGCAGGTACGGCTGCACCACGCGGGCCTCTGTCGTACCGTCCCGCTGGACGAGGATGCTGAGTTCGTCACTGCGCAGCGTCGCGCGGTTCACCATCGTGGGGACGCCGGAGGTGTTGGTCAGCTTCAGCTCCCCGATCACCGGCTCCAGCATGCCGAAGCGGTAGGCCTGTTGCCGGTCGGTGCCGCGGTTGAACCGCAGGGTGAGCTGCAACGGCCCCGTACCGGCGCTGCGTCGCGCCTGCTCGAAGCCGTGGTGGTCGAACCAGGGGATGTTGCCCTGCTGCACGAACCGCGCGGGAGCGTGCCGCAGGAAGCGGAGTTCGTCCTCGGAGAAGAAGTACCGGAAGCCGGCGAAGAACGCCCGCGGTCCGCCGGGGAAATCGTGCGGGTAGTTCATGAAGCTGAAGGCACGGGGCTCGTCGCGCAGCGGGATCCAGGGCGTCTCCAGCGACTTCTGCCACGAGTGCGCGAGGTTGAAGCAGTGACCGATCTCGTGCACCGCCGTCCAGTAGGCCATCCGGCGCGCGAACGCCTCGGGGTCGGGGTCGTTCGGCGGCCGTTCTGAGATGAACGACTTCGAGAACACCGCGCAGCCCTGCCGCTGGGCGGAGCCGATGTCGTCGAACATGATGCCGCCCAGGCCGGGGCCTTCGTCGTGCCGACCGGCGAAGAGCGTCCACACCTGCCACTGGGCGACCCCCTGCCCCGTGGGGCCGGGCTTCCAGGCGGACCAGTGCCGCTGCATGGCGTCGTGCATCTCGATGTCGGACCAGGTGCCGTTCACCGACTCGGAGAGCGGAATCTCGTTGCTGCCCCGGGTCCGCGTGACATGGATGCCCTGCCGGCTGAACGCGTCCTCCACGGTGAGGGTGGTGTTCGGGAGGTCGGGCGGCCGCACGGGGTGGTCGTGCAACGCGTACTCGACGGTCTGTTCGGCGTCGGAGACCCGGTCGTACTCGATCTCCACCTCCCGGAAGTGCGGCGTGACCTGCGCGTAGCGCACCACCTCGTCCGGGGCGTCCGGCCGTACGAAGGTCACCAGCGCGCCCATGGGCTGCAGGGGCGGAGTGCCCGTGAGCTGGACGCGGATCGCGGTGCCGGGCCGCAGGGCCGTGTTGCCGTCGCGGTACTTGATCGGCCCGGCGTACGTGCCGTTCGGCTCCTTGCGGACCTTGGCGAGCCAGGTGAGCCGGCCGCTGGTGAGCCGCCAGACCGTGCCGGAGACCGTCATGGTGGGGGCCGGGCCGTCCACGTCCACGCGCAGTTCCTCGAAGGAGACCACGGCGCTCTCGGGTGCCGCGATCTCGGCCGGCGCCGGGGCCTGACCGGACACGGCCTGCTGCGAGGCGAGCGTTTCGCCGTCGCCCGACGACACGGCCGGCATCAGGGGAAAGCCCACCGCCGCCGTCGGCACCGGCGCGGCCTCGACGGGGCGAACGGCCTCGGTGGCCTGCGCGAGGCCCCCGGGCGGCACGGGGAGGTCGAGGCGCAGATACACGCCGCTGCGCTCCGTCGCCGCGATGCCTCCGGCCTCCGCCGCCGCCTCGCGCGCGGCCTGCTCCTCGCCGCCCAGACGGCGGGTGATCGTGCCCATCACCGCGCTGACGAGCTGGTCGAACTCACTGCGCTGGCTGGATTCCTGGGTGGTCATGCTGCCTCCCGCTTCCGCCCGTGCGGAGCACGGGCGGATGAAGGTGAACGGTGAACGGCCGGGAGCCCGGACCGTTCCGGACCGGGGAAACGTGGCCTGAGCGACGTCGGCCCATGAGCCGGAGCCGTCGGAAGCGGCTGCGGGGGGCATCATGCGGGGAAACACGACGTCGGACGACGCACGGAATGTTGTGATTCACCCGACAGGCGGGTTTGTTCCCACTGGCCAGTCAAAGCCCGGCGGGGGAGAGCCGCAACCGGACCGAGGGGGCCTGAGGGTCATCCGGTCGTGCGGCGACGGGCCTCACGCATAGCCGCGAAGACCGCTGCCGGTCACGGCGTGGAGAGCGGCGTCGGCGGCACGATCGATCCGCACCCATCGGGTGACACCCGCGTCGACACGGATGTCCAGCCGCTCGACGCCGTCGACCCGCACACCGATCGCGTGGTCTCCCTCCGACAGGGGGACCGGAACCGAGCGGGCCAGGCCGATCTGCAGCCGGGTGCGGACCTCCGGATCGTCCAGGACGACGTCCCCGTCCACCACGACCACGACGTGCTGGCCGGTGAAGCCCTCCTCCAGCGCGATGGTCAGCTCATCCGGCTCACGCACGGCTCTGCCCTCCGTCGGGGGCTCGTCGCTCGGGCGGTTCGGACGGCGGCCGCCCCACGTCCGACAGCGTCTCGCGCGCGCGTGCGTCGACGAAACGGGTCACCAGATGCTGGGCCGCGCCGAAGATGACGGCCCACGCGACGATCTGCGGGCTGGAGTCCAGGTCGCTCAGACCGGGTACGAACGCGCCCCTGATGAGCAGCACCCCGATGAACGCGGTCAGCGCCCCGGTGGGGAACTTCAACAGGGCCGCCGCGAGCGGCAGCATGTACGGCGAACTCGTCCCCTGGATCCGGCGCAGGGACGCGATGACCGTGAGCGCCGCGCCGGCGAGCCCCGCGGCCTCCACGACGAGGACGTCGACGGACTCGGCGTAGTCGCTCGGTGCTTTTTCCTGGTCGTTCCGCCGGACCTCTCCGGAGGGGCAGGCCGCGAAGTCGCTCTTCGGGGGGAGAAAGCACATGTTCAGGGAATCGGGGCAGTACCAGCCCCAGGCCGCGAGCCCGCCCGCGCCGAGGAGGACGAAGAAGGTCGCGATCCGCAGGATGATGCTGAGGCTGCGCACCCTGCTGAACTCGCCGTCCAGCGCCTCGTAGGAGGCACTTTGGGCGGAGACGAGCAGTTCACGGTCGCCCGGGAGCCGTTCCCCCGCCTCCACGCGGCCGACGGCCTCGGCCACCTTCACCCGCAGCGGGTCGTTCGGGCGGAGGTGCTGCTCGACGTGGCTCAACACGTCGGCACCGCGGCCGATCAACTCCTGCTCCGAACACAACCTGAGCAGCATCACGTCGGTCGCGCGCACATTGGCCCAGGTTCTCTCCAGGGCGGCGGCTCCCGTGAACAGGCGGCGTCGCGCGGAGACGGCGTGGCGCGCTTCCTCCAGTTGCCGTGCGATCCCGTCCAGTGTCGTCTCCCGCTGACACTGCTCGGCCCGGTCCTCGACGACTCGGCATCTCTCACGGGCCGCCCGCTGTTCCAGATAGAGGATGTGGGCGACGGCTCGCTCGCGCCAGGCGGTTCTGTGCCCTCTGAACATCTCCTCGGAGGAGCGGGGGAGTTGGGAACGGGGGAGTCGGGAGCGCTCTTCCCGGTCCGGCGCCGGTGCGCGCCTGAGTACGTGTGAAGCGATCCACAGGAGAACGACGGCGGCGGCGCCGCTGCGGGACCCTTTCGCACCGTCCGCACCGTCGCGGGCTTTCCCGTTGGTCATCATGACCTCCAGCAAAGACGCCCCTGCTCAGCGTAGGACGGAGGGCCGACAGGTGCACCTACACCCCGTGCGCTAGGCCGCCAGCATCCGCCGCAGCAGATCCCGCAACGACTCCCGCTCGCTGTCGCTCAGCCCCGCCAGCGGCTCCCGGGCGAAGTCCAGGGAGTCCCGCAGGCTGCCCGCCACCCGGCGCCCCTCGGCAGTGGCGGCGGCCAGTTTCACGCGGCGGTCGTTCGGGTCGGGGCGGCGCTCCACCAGGCCTCGCGCCTCCAGCCGGTCCACGATCCCCGTCACGTTCGACGGTTCGCAGCGGAGTTTCTGGGCGAGGCGGCGCATGGGAAGCGGTTCCAGGGAAAGGAGCCCGAGGAGGCGGGCCTGGGCGCCGGTGAGTGTGTGCTCGGCGGCGGCGTCCTCGTACTCCTCGTGGTAGCGGGCCACCACCGTGCCGATGAGCTCGACGACCTCCATGGTCAGCGGGTCGATGCGGGGGGTCGTCTTCTGCGTGGACATGGATCGAGGCTACCTCTTTACTTGACAACATGAAATATTCAAGAGCATGGTTGTTTCAGGTAGTGAAGTAACCGCACGGTATGCACCACAGCATGTCCCCCGCACCCGCAGGAAGGCCCCCCATGTCCGACACCCCCGCCCTCCCCGCCACCAGCCGCGAATGGCACCTGCTGAGCCGCCCCGTCGGCTGGCCCAAGGACGAGGACTTCGCCCTGGTCGAGGCGGAGATCCGGCAGCCCGGCGCGGGTGAGGTCCTCGTACGGAACAAGTACCTCTCCGTGGACCCGTACATGCGCGGTCGCATGAGCGACGCGAAGTCGTACGTCGCCCCGTTCGAGCTGGGCAAGGTCATGCAGGGCGGCGCCGTGGGCGAGGTCGTCGCCTCGGCGGCCGAGGGCATCGCCGTCGGCGACCACGTGCTGCACTTCGGCGGCTGGCGCGAGTACGCCACGTTCGACGCCAAGCAGGCCGTGAAGGTCGACGCCGACGCCGCGCCGCTCTCCACCTACCTCGGCGTCCTCGGCATGACCGGCCTCACCGCCTACGCGGGCCTGCTGCGGGTCGGCGCCTTCAAGGAGGGCGACGCCGTGTTCGTCTCCGGCGCCGCCGGTGCCGTCGGCAGCCAGGTCGGCCAGATCGCCAAGCTCAAGGGCGCCTCGCGGGTCATCGGCTCCGCCGGCTCCGACGAGAAGGTCAAGGTGCTGATCGAGGAGTACGGCTTCGACGCCGCCTTCAACTACAAGAACGGCCCGGTCTGGGAGCAGCTCAAGGCCGCCGCCCCCGACGGCATCGACGTCTACTTCGACAACGTCGGCGGCGAGCACCTGGAGGCCGCGATCGGCGCGCTCAACCTGCGCGGCCGGGCCGTGATCTGCGGCATGATCTCCCAGTACAACTCGACCGAGCCGACCCCGGGTCCGCGCAACATGGTCAAGATCCTGCAGAACCGCCTCCGCGTCGAGGGCGTCCTCGTCGGCGACCACTACGACTTCCAGCCCCAGTTCGTCCAGGAGGTCGGCCCCTGGGTCGCCTCGGGCGAGCTCAAGTACCGCGAGACGGTCGTCGAGGGCATCGAGAACAACCTGGAGGCCTTCCTCGGCGTCCTGCGCGGCGACAACACCGGCAAGATGATCGTCAAGCTCTGACCCTCAAGCTCTGACCCTCAAGCTCTGATCGTCAAGGTTTGATCGTCAAGTTCTGATCCCGCCTCACCCGTGACGGACGCCCCTCATGTTCGTTGCACACGCGGAGCCCGCACCCCTGGACGTGGGGTGCGGGCTCCGCTCGTGTGTGCGGGGACCTCAGGGGGCCGGTGTCAGCGCCGCGCTGTGCACCGCCCGTACCAGCCCCGCGTTCTCCGGTGCCGCCCCGCCGGGGAAGGCCATCCGGCGGCGGGTGTAGCCGTAGGCGAGGCCGCTGCGGGGGTCGGCGAAGGCCTGGGAGCCGCCGGCGCCGCTGTGGCCGAAGGTGCCGGCGCCGAGGAACGGGTACAGCGTCTCGGCGGTCGCCTGGAAGCCCAGGCCGAACGCCTTGGGGGCACGGGCCACCAGGTCATGGCCGAGGGAGTGGATCTGGCCGACCTCCCCGATGGTGTCGGGCTTCAGCAGGGGCGGCCGGCCGTCCACCGTGCTGATGGCCGCCGCGTACATCCCGGCGAGCCCGCGCGCGGAGCCGACCCCGCCCGCCGACGACTGCCCGCTCGCGCGCACGACACGGGCGTTGGGGAAGTCCGTCAGCTCGCCCGGCTCCGGTACCTGGCCGTTGAACGCGATCGAGGACAGCGTGTGCGGACCGCTCGGTACGGAGTCCAGCTCGGCCTGCTGCGCGGGCGTCGGCGTCATCGGCAGTACGGTCCGGAAGCGGGGCTCGTGCTCGGCCGGCAGCCCCAGGAAGAGGTCGAGGCCGTACGGGGCGCGGACCCGCTCCTCGTACACCTCCTGGAGCGTGCGGCCCGTCGCCCGGCGTACGACCTCGCCGGTGAGCGCACCGATGACGAGCGCGTGATAGCCGAAGGCGGTGCCCGGCCGCCAGAACGGCCGCTGGACGGCGAGGCGTTCGGCGACGACACGGTCGTCCGCCAGCTCCTCCAGCGTGAACCCGGCGTCCGTTCCGACGAGCCCCGCCCGGTGCGTGATCAGCTCCCGCAGGGTCACCGCGCCCTTGCCCTCGGCCGCGAACTCCGGCCAGTAGTGGGCGACTTCACGGTCCAGCTCCAGCACGCCGTCCTGGACGAGGAGCGCGACGACGAGATGGGCGGCGCCCTTGGTGGAGGAGAACACGCCGTGCAGCGTGTCGCCGCCCGTCTCCGCCTCCTCCTCCGGGCCCGCCCACAGGTCCACGACCCGCCGCCCGTGCACATACGCGGTCAACTGCCCCTCGTAGTCGGGCCGTTCACCGGCCACGAACACGGCGAACTTCTCGCGCACCGCCTCGAAGCCGTCGGCGACCGTGCCGTGGACGGTGGCCGCCCGGTTCCCCTCGGTCATTCGCGCTCCTGTTCCTGTTCCTCGCGCCGGTTGCCCACTGCGCCTACACGGTCAGCAACGCCCGTCCCACCTGCGGGAATTCCCCCTTCGGATGGGCGCGGAACAGGGGTTCCGTGCCGAAGAGGACCGCGTTCGGGCCGCTGACCACGGAGGGCCGGCCCGCCGCCGCGGCCGGGCCGCCGGTGCCGTCGTCCAGCGGTCGCCAGTGCCCGGAGACCAGCGGGTTCCCGGTGCCGTACGACTGCTCGACGGTGACGCCGCCGCCGAGATCGGTGAACCACACGGGCGCGTAGACGAAGCTGTGATCGGGCGCGCCGCCGGTCACCGCACCGCCCGAATTCACCACGCGCACCACGCCGTTGGCGTCCCCGTTGCCCTGCACCGCCGTCGCCTTCAACTGCCCGGTGGCCGAGGCGAGCGCCGCGCCGGCCGCACCCCGGCCGACCAGCCCGTGCCCGGCGAGGAACCCGGTGAGGGCCGTACGGGCGGACGCGTTGAGCCCGCCGTACGACAGCCCCGACGACACGAACAGCACATCGGCCTTCGACTTCGGCCAGTCGAAGCCCGCGTTGAGGACCGCCGTCGACACCGGGACGACCTCGAAGTTCATCTCCCGCAGCGCGAACAGCTCACCCGCCGTGACGGCGGCGGCGACACGAACCCGGTGGAGGGGCGTGCCCTTCACGGTCCTGGTCGCGTCGAAGGCCACGTCGTACGACCGGGCGAGCGCCTCCGCCTTCCGCCGCGCCGAGGACGGTACGAGCGCGCTGCCGTCGGCGGCCTGCCGCACCGAAACCCCGTCCCTGAGAAGGGAGTTGAGGGCGGCGATCTCCTGCGGCGAGTCGAGGCGCAGCCGCAGATCGCCGCGCGGGGCGACGTACCCGACGCGGGCGGCGCCTGTCACCGGACGGGTGGGGATGCCGGCCGGACGGCCGCTCCTCACCTCCGCCACGGTGGCGCCCCACAGCCGCCCCAGACTCCAGCCGGAGATGTCGTACATCGCCGACACCTTGCCGCTGATGTCCCGCCCGTCGGCGAGCAGCACATTGGCCATGCCGCGCTTGGGCTGACGCATGTCGACGACGTACGAGCCCTTCGCGTACGACCGCCCGCCGAGCCGGAAGGAGTGGGTCGCCCGTGTCACGCGTACGTCGTTGGCGAGCAACTGGTCGACGAGCCGTGCGGCGGCCGTGGCGGACCGCTGGGCGGGGCCCGCCGGGATGACGTACGCGCGCGGGAACTCGGTCGTGTAGACGTCCTCGGGCCCGATGCCGGGCACCCCGGGGACGGTCGCCTCCGAGACCGGGACCTGGGCGGCGCCCGTGGCACCGCGCCGGAAGACCTCGATCTGGTCGGCGATCAGCGAAGTCCGCTTCTCCCGCACGAAGTCGAGGGTCGCGCGCAGGGCGGCGCCCGCCACGTCGACGTTGATCGCGGACCGGCGGCGAAGCTCCTCGACCGGCAGCGACTCGTACGCCGCGTTGTTCACCTGGAGCGGGATCTCCACGGTGTGCGCGGCGACCGTGCCGTGGAAGGCCGCGTACTGCGGGGTGAAGATGGGCGGCCAGTCGTCCCAGCCCTCCGCCGAGTCACGGAACGGGATCTGGGCCGGGTCGACGCCGTCCTTCCGGGGCGTGTAGCCGAGGCCGTTGACGGCGGACTCCATGCGCAGGGCGTTGGCGTAGGTGTTCTTCAGGAAGAGGTCGTACTCGTAGTTCTCGCCGTGCGGGGGAGTGGTCGGCTCGATGAGCGTGCCGTTGACGTACCCGTGGAGGTCGAGCATGACGGCCGGCTGCTTGTCGATCTCGATCTGCCGCATCGCCCGCACCTCGGGCTGCGAGGCGGTGACGAAGTCCCGGTTCATGTCGAAGCCGTTGGCGTTCGTGCGGGTGCCCGCGATCCGGCCGTCCGGGTTGGCGGTGATGTTGAAGTACAGCCGGGAGTGGGCGAGGAGGTCCTTCGTCCTCGCGTCGTTCGCCGTCGCGAGCCGCTCGATGAGCTTCAGGGAGGCGTCCGTGCCCTCCCACTCGTTGCCGTGGATGTTGTTGTTGAAGAAGACGGGCGTCTTGTACGTCTTCTTCACCGCCGAACTCCTGGCGGCCAACTGCGGCGCGGATTCGATGAGTTCACGCATCCGCGCCTGACCGCGCGCCTGGCGCGCGCTCTCCGGGGCGGTCACGGTGACGAGGTACAGCCGGTGCCCACCGGCCGACCGCCCGGCGACCTCCACACTCACCCGGTCGCCGAGCTGCTGAAGGGCGTTCAGCTTCGGCGCGATGGCGTGGTAAGGCGTCAGGCCGAGCTTGATGGACTTGTCGCCGGGGTTCTCCGGGTCGGGGGACAGGACCTGCTCACGGGGGTAACCACGCCCGGAGACACCCGTGTCGGCGAGCCCGGCGACCGGCGCGGTCAGCGCCCGCCGAGCCGCACTCTCCGGCGCCTTCGCCGCCCCCTGCGGCAGCGCGTCCCCCTCCCGGACGACAGGCCTCGGATCGGCCCCCGCGGGATGCGGCGCGATCAGAAGCGACCCTGCGGTGACAGTGACGGCGACGACGCTGAACAGTGCGAATCTCGAACCGGATCTCGGCGGACGCACGCTACCTCCTGGAGTGGGGTTCCTTGGACGTGCCGATGCGGGTGTCAACCACGGGCGGTCAACCACAGGTGGTCTACATGTTCGACTCCCTGGCAACAAGAGGGCACGACTGTCACTCGGCGGGAGGTCTGCACCGCAGGAAGTCGATGATCACCCGGTACGCCCCGTGACACCGCCAAGAAAATCCCCCTGGCACCCCCTAACGGATAATGGCGGTTGCCTAAAAGCTTTAGGCAACCGCATAATCGACCCCGTCGAACGGAAGGGCGGTGTCGCGGTCATGGCGCGCGTAGGGCTCAGCCCGGAGCGGCTTGCTCGGGCGGGGGCGGAGTTGGCCGATGAGATCGGCTTCGACGAGGTGACCGTTTCGGAGCTCGCCCGGCGCTTCGATGTGAAGGTCGCGAGTCTGTACTCGCATGTGCGGAACTCGCAGGACCTCAAGACCCGGATCGCCCTGCTCGCGCTGGAGGAACTGGCCGACCGGGGTGCCGCCGCGCTCGCCGGGCGGGCCGGGAAGGACGCGCTGGTGGCGCTCGGGAACGTGTACCGCGACTACGCCCGCGCACACCCCGGCCGGTACGCGGCGGCCCAACTGCGCCTGGACCCCGAGGCGGCAGCGGCCAGCGCGGGCGGCAGGCACGCGCAGATGACCAGGGCGATCCTGCGCGGCTACGACCTCACCGAACCGGACCAGACCCACGCCGTCCGGCTCCTCGGCGGCGTCTTCCACGGCTACGTCAGCCTGGAGTCGGCCGGCGGCTTCAGCCACAGCGCCCCCGACTCGCGGGAGAGCTGGGACCGCATCCTCGACGCCCTCGACGCCCTGCTGCGCAACTGGCCCGCCCCGCCACCCCGTTGACCGCCGGGCGCCGCACACCACTCATCGCCGGACACTCCGCCCCCACCGATCGTCAGGTTGAGCCATGCCCACGAACCCCCACTGGATCACCACCCCCCTCACCGCCGAACTGCTGCGCGGCGCCCTGGAGTTGGAGCGCACCGAGCACGGCGTACTGCCGCACCGGCTGCCCGCGTGGGCCCGCGCCCAGTGCACCGACCCGCAGCTGGCCATGGTCGAGTCCCAGCCCTCCGGCGTACGCCTGGTCTTCCGCACCCGCGCCACCACCGTCGAACTCGACGCCCTGCGCACCAAGCGGACCTATGTGGGCGCCCCGCCCCGCCCGGACGGCCTCTACGACCTCCTCGTCGACGGCCACCTCACCGCGCAGGCGAGCGTGCCGGACGGCAACACCATCACCGTCGACATGACCGCCGGCACGGCGGAGCACCGCCCCGGCCCGCCCGGCACCGTGACCTTCACGGACCTCCCCGACCGCCTCAAGACGATCGAGATCTGGCTCCCGCACAACGAGACCACCGAACTCGTCGCCCTGCGCACCGACGCCCCCGTCGAGCCGGCCCCGGACCCGGGCCGCAGGGTCTGGCTGCACCACGGCAGTTCGATCAGCCACGGCTCCGACGCCGCCGGCCCCACCGCCATCTGGCCCGCCCACGCCGCCTCCCTCGCCGGCGTCGAACTCATCAACCTCGGCTTCGGCGGCAGCGCCCTCCTCGACCCCTTCGTCGCCCGCGCCATACGGGACACCCCGGCCGACCTGATCAGCCTCAAGATCGGCATCAACCTCGTCAACCACGACGTGATGCGGCTGCGCGCCTTCACCTCCGCCGTCCACGGCTTCCTCGACACCATCCGCGACGGCCACCCCACCACCCCGCTCCTGGTCGTCTCGCCGATCCTCTGTCCCATCCACGAGGACACCCCCGGCCCCAGCGCCCCCGACTTCACCGACCTCGCCGAGGGCCGCCTCCGCTTCCGGGCCATGGGCGACCCGGAGGACCCCACCCCCGGCAAGCTCACCCTCCGCCTCATCCGCGACGAACTCGAGGACATCGTGGCCCGCCGCGCCCCCGAGGACCCCCACCTCCACTACCTCGACGGCCTCACCCTCTACGGCGAGCCCGACGCCACCACCCTCCCCCTTCCGGACGACCTCCACCCCGACGCCGAGACCCACCACCTCATCGGAGAACGCTTCGCGGACCTGGCCTTCACAGCCAAGGGCCCATTCGCGCCCTGAAGGGCCCCTCCGCGCCCTTGAAGGGCCGCAGGCCCTAAAGGGGCGCGGGGAACTGCGCGACCAGCCACCTACAACCCGCAGCCGCCCGACAACCCCACCCCCCCCGAGCTCTGATGCGCAAAGGGCCCGAACGATAAAGTTCGCCCCATGCGCGATCTAGGGGTGGGTTTCCAGTACCTCGTCCAGGGCCAACGATGGGTGGCCCGGCACGGGAAGCAATACGGCTTCGGCCTGATCCCAGGCCTGATCACACTCGTCCTCTACATAGCCGCCCTGGTGGCCCTGGCCGCCTGGGGCCCGGACTTCATCACCTGGGCCACCCCCTTCGCGGACGACTGGTCCAGCCCCTGGCTCGGCCTCTTCCGTGGCCTCCTCACCGCCGTCCTGTTCGGCCTCGCCCTGGCCCTCGCGGTCATCACCTTCACCGCCGTCACGCTCCTCATCGGCCAGCCCTTCTACGAGAACCTCTCGGAGAAGGTCGACCGGGACGTCTCCCCGGACGGCACCGCGCCGGAGTCCGGCCTGCCGCTCATGCGGGAGTTGTGGATCTCGGCCAGGGACAGCCTCCGTGTCCTCGGGCGGGCGCTGCTGTGGGCGGTCCTGCTCTTCGCGCTCGGTTTCGTGCCGTTCATCGGCCAGACGGTCGTCCCCGTGATCGGCTTCTTCGTGACCGGCTTCTTCCTCACCGAGGAACTGACCGCCGTGGCCCTCCAGCGCCGCCGCGTCGAACTCCGCGACCGCCTCGCCCTCCTCCGCTCCCGTAAGACCCTGATCTGGGGCTTCGGCACCCCGCTGGGCCTCGCCTTCCTGGTGCCGTTCGTCGCCGTCTTCCTGATGCCGGGCGCGGTCGCGGGCGCCACCCTCATGGCCCGCGACCTGCTGGGCGAGGAGACGACCGGCGAGGACGAACGGAACCGGGCGCCCCAGGGCCACCCGACCCCGATGTTCCGCAAGCCCGAGGTCGGCGCGTGACCGAGGCCGCCCCCGTGGCGTGACCGAGGTCGTATGCGTCGCGTGACCGTGGCCGTATCCGCCGCGTGACCGGGACCCCCGTCACGCGACGAGGTTCCCGGTCACGGGAGGCGAGGGCCGGGGCGGCGACGAGGAGGCCGCCCCGAGCCGTCACTCGGCCGAGTTGTCCACCGCCACCGTCACGATCGCCCGCACCTGCGCGATGATGTCCAGCCGGTTCCGCACGAAGTCGGGATCGGTCACCGCCCCGGTCGCCGGGTCGGTGTTGCCGGCCCCGAACTGCAGGACCGGCGTGTGCACATGCCCGCCCGGCAGGGACGCGCCCAGCCCCAGCCGGTCGCGCAGCAGGGTCGCCCGGTAGGCGATCTCGTTGGAGAGGTAGTCGCCGCCGCCTCCGGCCCGCGCGGTCGAACCCGGGGTGGGTCCGTCCGGCCGTACGACCGCCGTCGTGCCGCCCGCCGGGATCTCGGTCACGCTCGTGTTGTCGTACACCGGGAAGCGGCCGGTGTTCGCGGCGACGATGTCCGCGTACGGCAGGGTCGTGGTCGTCCACTGGGGCTGGGTGGCGGGGTCGGTCACCGGGATGGTCCCGGTACGGCCGATGGTGTCGTTGTCGCCGAAGCCGCCGCGCCAGGCCCCGTTGGTCCGCTCGATGTCGAACCGGCCCACCCGACCCTGGCTGACGGTCGCGAAGAGATCCACGCGGGGCAACTGCCCCCGGAGCGTGCGCTCGACCGTGCCGTCCGCGAAGTCCGCCCAGCGGACGGGGAAGACGGCGGTCTCGATACGCGCGAGCCCGTCGGCGGTCCGGACCACGGTGCCGTCGAGGGCGAGGGCCGTGGCTCCGGACGGGTTGGAGATCCGCACATCCCGGTCCAGTGTGAACGGATCGAACCCGGTGACGAGTATCTGCTTCACGCCCTTGCCGCCATGCGGGTACCGAAGGGAGTCCTGCCCGCGCGAAGTCCGCTCCAACGCGTCCAGCAGGTCCGCTCTCTGACGCTCACTCAGCCCGAACTCCGGCTCCCACCCCCGTACTTCCCGCGTCATCCCCAACCGCGCCCAGTACAACGGCCGGTCGTCGTCCCGGCTCAGATCCCCGCCCGCCGGCCCCCGCCCCTGAGCCCGGTCCACCGCCCGCGTCCACAACCGCGCACCCTGCCGTACGACGATCCGCTCGGCCTGCGCGTACGACCGCGCCCCGTCCAGCGCCCGCCCGAACTCCGGTGCCACGGAGTCGAATCCGGACCGCCGCAGGATCTCCTGAGGCACGGCCCGATCGAGCCGCTGCTCTTCGACGGTGGGGGCCGCCGAAGCGGCCGATGCCGAGGGCGAGGGCGGGACGGAGGCGGATGCGGAGGCGGGTGCGCAGAGACCGGCCAGCAGAGCCGCCAGTCCTATCGTCACCCCGCGTGCTCGTCGAGAAGTCGGAGAGGGGGGCGGTGGGGAAGTAGGCAGGAATCTCAAGGGAGTTCGGGTCCTTCCGTCGCTGTCGTGCCGTGGGGGTCTCGCTCCGGACGGCGGCAGTATCGCGCGACGGAAGGGTCGTACGCCATGCCCCGTGGCTCAGGTGACCCCACCCTCCCCACCCTCGTCCAACAGCCCCAGGAAGTCCCGGAACGCCTCCGCCATGTCCACGCCCCCCGGATCCAGCAGCCACTGGTACTGCAGCCCGTCCATCACGGCCACCAGCAGCGGCGCCGCCCGCTCGGGGGTGAGCCCGCCCGGCAGCCGGTCGCCGTACTCGGCGCGGAGCACCTCGGCCATGGCCCCCCGCACCCTCCCGTACCGCTCCGTGAAGAACTCCCGCGCGGGATGCCCCTCGGTGACGCTCTCGCCCAGCAGCGCGGAGAAGGTCTGCACGATCCCGGGCCGCATGGAGTTGTACTCGACGAGGGAGCCCAGCAGATCGAGCCGCAGCGGACTGTCGGGCACGGCGTCCCACCGGTCCCGTTCCTTGAGGACGGCGACGAGCAGCGCGTCCTTGGTGGGGAAGTAGTGCAGCAGCCCTTGCTGGGTGAGCCCGACGCGCTCGGCGACCGCGGCCAGGCTCGCCCCCCGGTAGCCGCGCTCGGCGATCACCTCCAGGGCCGCCAGCACGATCTCCTCGCGCCGCTCCGCACTCCTGACACCCCTGGTCCCGCGCGGGTTGCTGGTACCGCTCATGCCGAAACCGTACGGCATCCGGCCCCATCGGACAGCGCGAAAAGTAACGTCAGGATAACGAAACCTACCGCTCTACAGGTAATGGATGCACGATGGGAGACGGGACGATCAGACCGGACTCGACGAGGAGGCACCGCGATGGCGGCAACCCCGGGCACCCGCCCCACCCCGGCCGACGAGGGCCCAGTCGACGAGGCCTCGGCCGACGAGGCGCGCGAAGCCGCCGTGGAGGCGGCCCTCGCCGCGCTGGACCTCGACGCCAAGGCGAGGCTGCTCTCCGGCCAGGACATGTGGACCCTGCCCGCGCTCCCCGAGATCGGCCTGGACTCCCTCGTCATGTCCGACGGCCCCGTCGGCGTACGAGGGGTGCGCTGGACCTCCGACGACCCGTCCGCCGCGCTGCCCTCCCCGACCGCTCTCGCCGCCACCTGGGACCCCGAACTCGCCCGCAGGGCAGGCGTGTTGCTCGCCCAGGAGGCCCGCCGCAAGGGCGTCCACGTCCTCCTCGCCCCCACGGTCAACCTGCACCGCTCCCCGCTCGGCGGCCGCCACTTCGAGGCCTACAGCGAGGACCCGTACCTCACGGGCGAGATCGGCTCGGGCTATGTGACCGGCGTCCAGTCGGGCGGCGTCGGCACCACGGTCAAGCACTTCGTCGCCAACGACGCCGAGACCGACCGCTTCACGGTGAACAACCTGGTGAGCGAACGCGCCCTGCGCGAGCTGTACCTGGCCCCCTTCGAGGCGATCGTGGCGAACGCCCACCCCTGGGGCATCATGACCGCCTACAACCAGGTCAACGGCTCCACGATGACCGAGCACCGCTACCTCGTGAACGAGGTCCTGCGCGGCGAGTGGGGCTTCGACGGCTTCAACGTCTCCGACTGGCTGGCCGCCCGCTCCACCACCGGCGCCCTCACCGGCGGCCTCGACGTCGCCATGCCCGGCCCGGTCACCGTCTACGGCGAGGCCCTGGCGACCGCCGTCCGCGCCGGCGAGGTCACGGAGGCCGAGGTCGACGAGGCGGTCCGCCGCGTCCTGCGCCTGGCCGCCCGCGTCGGCATCCTGGAGGGCGCCGACCCGGTGGTCACCGAACTCCCCGCCCCCGTCGACGGCGAGTCCCTGGCCCGCGAGATCGCCCGCCGCTCCTTCGTCCTGGTCCGCAACGAGACGTCGGAGGGGCGGCCGGCCCTCCCCCTCCGGCCGGGTGCGAAGGTGGCCCTGATCGGCGCCGCCGCCCGCGACGCCCGCGTCCTCGGCGGCGGCTCCGCCACCGTCTTCCCGCCCCGGATCGTCTCCCCTCTCGACGGCCTCACCGCCGCCCTCCCCGAAGGCACGCTGACCTACGCCGTGGGCGCGGACCCCAACGAGGAACTCGTCGCCGCCGACCGGGGATTCACCCTCCGGGCCGTCTGCCGTGACAGCTCCGGCACGGTCATCGGCACCCGCTCCACCCCCAACGGCCACATCCAGTGGATGGGGTCGGCCCTCCCCGACGGCGTCACCCACACCACCCTGCACAGCGTCGAGGTGACCGGCACCCTCATCCCGCGCGAGAGCGGCACGCACACCTTCGGCATCAAGGGCCTCGGTGCCTACACCCTCACCGTCGACGGCATGACCCACTTCGACGCCGTCCACACCACCGACACGGACGATCCCTTCGTGTCGTTCTTCGGCGCCCCCGTCCCACGGGCCCGGGTCGAACTGACCGAGGGCACACCGGTACAGGTCTCACTCACCCACGTCGTGGAACCGGCCGCCGACGCCCCGCTCACGATGCTCGCCTTCTCCCTCTGCCACCAGGAGCCGCAGCGCGACGCCGACGACCTGATCGCCGAGGCCGTCGAAGCCGCCCGCGCCGCCGACACGGCCGTCGTGGTGGTCGCCACCACCGACCGCGTGGAGTCCGAGGGCTTCGACCGCGAGAGCCTCCACCTCCCCGGCCGCCAGGACGATCTGGTCCGCGCGGTGGCCGCCGCCAACCCCGACACGATCGTGATCGTCAACGCGGGCTCCCCGGTGGAACTCCCGTGGCGCGACGACGTCGCCGCCGTCCTCCTCACCTGGTTCCCAGGCCAGGAGGGCGGCGCCGCCCTAGCCGACGTCCTCACCGGCACCCACGAACCCGGCGGCCGCCTCCCCACCACCTGGGGCACCCTGTCCGACGCCCCCGTCACCCAGGTCACCCCCACCTCCGGCGAACTCGCCTACGACGAGGACGTGTTCATCGGCTACCGGGCCTGGGCCAAGCAGGGCAGGACCCCCACTTACCCCTTCGGCCACGGCCTCGGCTACACCGACTGGACGTACGAGTCCCTGGACGTCACCGGCACGACGGCGACGGTACGGGTCCGCAACACGGGCTCCCGCGAGGGCCGCGAGACCATCCAGCTCTACCTGGCCCCCACGCCCCCGGACGAGAACCGCCCGACCCGCTGGCTGGCAGGCTTTGCGACGATCGAGGCAGCCCCGGGCGAGACGAAGGAGGCGGTTATCCAACTCCCGCGCCGGGCTTTCGAGATCTGGGACGAGACGACCGACTCATGGACGTACGTGGCAGGTTCGTACGACCTGGAGGCAGGCCGCTCCATCGCAGACCCCCGCGCAACGGCAACTATCAAGGCGTAGGGGAACTGCAGCGCCCCCTTAGGGGCGCGGGGAACTGCGCGACCAGCCCCCACGAACCCGCACCCGACTACAACTACGACTACGAACGCACCCCGAACCCATAAACCGTCTCCGACCGATAAACGCCGCCCGGCCGCAACTCCGTACTCGGAAACCCCGGCCGGTTCGGCGAATCAGGAAAGTGCTGCGTCTCCAACGCGACCCCACCCCCGGGCCCGAACGGGCGCCCTTCCAGATGATCCGCCGTATAGAGCTGCATCCCCGGCTCGGTCGTGGCCACACTCAACACCCGCCCCGACCCCGCCTCCCACAACTCGGCGACCCCCTCCGCACTCCGCGTGACCCCCTTGTCGAGCACGAAGTTGTGGTCGTACCCACTCCCCACCTTCCGCGCCACCCGGAAGTCGAACCGAGTCCCCGCCACCTCCGCCAACTCACCCGTCGGAATCAGATCCGCGTCCACCGGTGTCACCCGCGACGCGGAGATCCGCAGCTCATGCCCACCCGCGCTCCCGGTGCCGGCCCCCGCGAGATTCCAGTACGAGTGATTGGTGAGGTTCACGACGGTCGGCGCGTCGGTGACGGCCTCGTACGCGATCCGCAACGCACCCCCGTCCGCGTCCAGCGTGTACGTCGCGGACACCTCCAGCCGCCCCGGAAACCCTTCCTCCCCGTCCGGACTCACCCGCGACAACCGCACCCCGGCCCCGTCGCCGACGGACTCGGCCTCCCACACCCGCTTGTCATAGCCGAGCGGACCACCGTGCAGGGAGTTCGGCGGGTTGTTGCGCGCCAACTCGTACACCCGCCCGTCGAGCGTGAACCGCCCGCCCGCGATCCGGTTGGCGTACCGCCCGATGAGCGCACCGAAGAACGGCCCCGGATTCCGCAGGTACCCGTCGAGATCGGCGAACCCCAGCACCACGTCCGCCGTCCGCCCCTCGCGGTCGGGCAGCTCCACCGACTGCACGATCCCGCCGTACGTCAGGATCCGCACCCGGGTGCCGCCCCGCTCCAGCGTCCACCGGTGAACGGGCGTGCCGTCGGAAAGTGTGCCGAAAAGTTCGCTCATGCGCGAAACCCTAGGTCACGACTCCTTGGCGCTGACGATCCGGTACGCGATCTCCGCCAGCCGCGCCTGCCCGTCCACACTCGGATGGAACCAGTCCCACTGGCTGAGCTGGGTCTGCCCGAAGCGGTAGTCGAAGACGGCGTCCCCGTCGTACCGGCAGTAGCGGTCCTTCTCGCAGACCTCGCGCAGCACGTCGTTGTACGCCTCCACCCGGTCCTGGACGGCGTCCCGCCGCTCTCCGGCCGCCGTGGTCAGGGCGTCGGGGTCGGCCAGCATGGACGGGCAGATGCCCAGCTTCCACACCTGCTTGCCCATCGGGCTCTTGCGGCCCTCGGACCACAGCCGCTTCAGATCCGGCACGCTCGCCACGAACACCTGAGCCTTGGGCAGGGAGTCCCGCAGGGTGGCCATCGCGTCCGCGAAGTCGGCGCGGAAGTCGGCGACCGGGGTCATGTCGGCGGCGGTCGCGCGGCACGCGTCGTTCGCGCCGATCATCACCGTGACCAGCTCCGGCTTACGGGTCACCGCCCGCGCCACCTGGCTCGGCAGGTCGGCCATCCGGGCCCCGGTCACCGCGTAGTTCCAGCTTCGCGACGCCGCGCCGGACGCGCCCAGCAGCCGTACGGCGAGACTGTCGACCGAGGCGTCGACGCCGGTCGCCCAGGACACCTCGGGGCAGTCGGAGAGCACCTGGCAGGCGTCGAAGCCACGGGTGATGGAGTCGCCGACGGCGGCCAGCGACTCGGGGGTGCTGTCCCAGGCGGGGGTGGGAGTGGGCGACGCGGAGGGCTTGGCCTTCGAGCCCGTCCCCTCGGGGCCGGGGGAGTCGCCACCGGTGGCGTCACAGCCGGTCACGGCCAGCAGGACCGCCGCCAAGGCCGCGCCGAACACCGCCTTCGAACGGTGGCGTCGCTTCCGCATCCCCTGGTCCCCTCGTCGGTCCTACACGTGCCAGTTCCCACCCATGACAACGCACGGGAGTTCCCGGTGAGGGAAAGCCTCGGGTCCGATGCGACAGCGATGCGACGGAAGGTGCAACTGTTCCATCCGCACAGGCGTCCCCTCGGGTGAAACCCGCGTTCATCCTGGCGCCTGCTCCGACGGTACGTCACACTCCTTGCCCCGCCGCACGGTAGCCTCGCCACGTGGCCGCGTCGCCACTGCCGATCCGTCGAATCGCAAGATGTCCTGCTCTGTGGAGGCCCCCGGTGACGACACGTGGAGTCCTGTACGTGCACTCCGCGCCGCGTGCGCTGTGCCCGCACGTCGAGTGGGCCGTCGCGGGTGTTCTCGGGACGCGCGTGAACCTCGACTGGATCCGGCAGCCCGCCGCCCCGGGCACCTGGCGCTCCGAGTTCTCCTGGCAGGGCCAGGCCGGCACCGCCTCCAAGCTGGCGTCCGCGCTGCGCGGCTGGCACCTCCTCCGCTTCGAGGTCACCGCCGAGCCCTGCGCCACCGCCGAGGGCGAGCGCTACAGCTGCACCCCCGACCTCGGCATCTTCCACGCCGTCACCGGCATCCACGGCGACATCCTCATCCCCGAGGACCGCCTCCGCGCGGCCCTCACCCGCTCCCGCAACGGCGAGACCGACCTCGAAGCCGACATCGCAAAACTTCTCGGCAAGCCCTGGGACGACGAGTTGGAACCGTTCAGATACGCGGGAGAGGGCGCGCCGGTGCGTTGGCTGCACCAGGTCGTGTAGCAGCCCCTTCCAAGCGCCGGGCAACCCCGGTCTCTCAGGGGCGCGGGGAACTGCGCGAGAAGCCCCACCGACCCGCACCCGACGTACAAACAGCTGTGGCCCGAATCCCTGAAAGGGACCCGGGCCACACTCGCGTCAGCGACCGAATCAGACCGTCCGGAACGCCAACACCACGTTGTGCCCACCGAACCCGAACGAGTCGTTCAGCGCGGCGATACGACCCTCGACCGGCAGCTTGCGAGCCTCCCCGCGCACAATGTCCGCGTTGGCCTCCGCCTCCGGGTCCAGGTCGTTCACATTGATCGTCGGCGGAGCCACCCGGTGGTACAGCGCGAGCACCGTCGCCACCGTCTCCACCCCACCGGCCCCACCGAGCAGATGCCCGGTCATCGACTTCGTCGCGGACACCGCGAAGTGGTCGGTGTCGTCACCGAACACCTTCCGCAGCGCCTTCAGCTCGGCGATGTCACCGGCCGGCGTCGACGTCCCGTGCGCGTTGACGTGCACGATCTCCGCCGGGTCCAGGTCGGTCCGGTCCAGCAGGTTCTGCAGGGCGTGGGCGATCCCACGCCCCTCCGGCTCCGGCTGCACGATGTCGTGGCCGTCGGCGGAGATGCCCTGGCCCACGGCCTCGGCGTAGACCCGGGCACCCCGCGCCGCCGCGTGCTCGGCCGACTCCAGGACGACGACACCGGCACCCTCGCCGAGGACGAAGCCGTCACGGCCGGTGTCGTACGGACGGGAGGCGCCCTGCGGGTCCTCGTTGTTCTTGGACATCGCCATCATGTTGCCGAACGCGGCGATCGGCAGCGGGTGGATGGCGGCCTCGGTACCACCGGCGATCACGACATCGGCGCGGCCGGTGCGGATCATCTCGATGGCGTAGCCGATGGCCTCGGCGCCCGACGCGCAGGCGGAGACCGGGGTGTGCACACCGGCGCGCGCGCCCACGTACAGACCGACGTTGGCGGACGGGCCGTTGGGCATCAGCATGGGCACGGTGTGCGGGGAGACGCGGCGTACGCCCTTCTCCTTCAGCACGTCGTACTGGTCGAGCAGTGTCGTCACACCGCCGATACCGGAGGCGATGACCGCGCCGACGCGGTCCGCGTCGACGGTGCCGTCGTCGGCCGAGGTCTCGGTGTAACCGGCGTCGGCCCACGCCTCCTTGGCCGCGATCAGCGCGAACTGCGCCGAGCGGTCCAGACGGCGGGCCTGCGGCCGGGGAATGACCTCGGACGGTTCCACGGCGATCTGAGCGGCGATACGGACCGCCTGGTCGGCGGCCCACTCCTGCTCCAGGGGACCGACGCCGGACCTGCCGGCGACCAGTCCCTCCCAGGTGGAAGTCGCGTCGCCACCCAGCGGTGTGGTTGCGCCGATACCGGTGACGACCACGGTGCGATTGGTCGAGCTCACGGGAATGTTCTCCAACGGTTACGAGGAATCAGCGGCGCCACCGCCGGGTGGCGGGGCAGACGGACTGCTCCGCGGGGACCGGGCCGGACCCGATCCGCCGGATCAGCCCTGGTTCTTGAGGATGTAGTCGGTCGCGTCGCCGACCGTCTTGAGGTTCTTGACGTCGTCGTCCGGGATCTTGACGTCGAAGCGCTCTTCGGCGGCGACGACGACCTCGACCATGGACAGGGAGTCGACGTCCAGGTCGTCGGTGAAGGACTTGTCCAGCTGGACGTCCTCGACCGGGATGCCGGCGATCTCGTTCACGATGTCGGCGAGACCGGCGACGATCTCTTCCTGAGTGGCGGCCATGTCGGGCGCTCCTTCGTAGTTTCCAGAGGGTTGGCGGCCCGCCGCGTCAGCGGCAGGTTGTGCGTTTTCCCGCGCCGGACCACAAGATCCGAAGCGGTTGCCTAGGGGAGGGTAACGACCGTCGCGGCGTACACGAGACCCGCCCCGAAGCCGATGACGAGCGCGGTGTCGCCGCTCTTCGCCTCACCGGTCGCCAGAAGCCGCTCCATCGCGAGCGGGATCGAGGCGGCCGAGGTGTTGCCGGTGGTACGTACGTCACGCGCGACCGTGACGTGCTCCGGCAGCTTGAGTGTCTTCACCATCGAGTCGATGATCCGCTCGTTGGCCTGGTGGGGAATGAAGACGTCCAGGTCGTCCGAGGAAAGTCCGGCGGCGTCCAGCGCCTCCTTCGCGACCTTCGCCATCTCGAACACGGCCCAGCGGAACACCGCCTGGCCCTCCTGCGTGATCGCGGGGAACTTGACATTGCCCTCGCTGTCGAGCGGGAGCCTTTCGAGGTCACCGATCCGGTACTCGTTCCACGGGACCGTCTGCTTGATCGTGCCGGACTTGTCGCCCTCGGAGCCCCAGACCGTCGGGCCGATGTGCGGCTCCTGGGAGGGGCCGACGACGACCGCGCCGGCACCGTCACCGAAGAGGAAGGCCGTGGCCCGGTCCTCCAGGTCGGTCAGGTCCGACAGCCGCTCGACGCCGATGACGAGGACGTACTCCGCCGAACCCTCGACGACCATGCCCTTGGCGAGGGTCAGGCCGTACCCGAAGCCCGCGCAGCCGGCCGAGATGTCGAAGGCGGCGGCCTTGGCGGTGCCGAGCTTGTCGGCGATCTCGGTGGCGACGGCCGGGGTCTGGCTGAAGTGCGAGACCGTCGAGACGACGACCGCGCCGATCTGCTCGGCGGAGATCCCGGCGTCGGCGATCGCCTTGCCGGACGCCTCGATGGACATGGCGGCGACGGTCTCCTCGTCGTTCGCCCAGTGCCGGGTCTCGATGCCGGAGCGGGAGCGGATCCACTCGTCGGACGAGTCGATCTTCTCCAGGATCACGTCGTTGGGCACCACCCGGACCGGACGGTAGCCGCCCACGCCGAGGATGCGCGCGTACGGCGCGCCCTTGCTCGGCCTGATCTTCGACATCCAGGGCTCCTAGTTCAGGTGCTCGGCGATGAGCGCGCGAGCGGCGTCGAGGTCGTCGGGTGTCTTGAGCGCCACCGTCGCCACGCCCGGCAGCGCGCGCTTGGCGAGACCGGTGAGCGTGCCGCCGGGGCACACCTCGACGAGCGCGGTCACGCCCAGCTCCTTGAAGGTCTCCATGCACAGGTCCCAGCGGACCGGGTTGGCGACCTGACCGACCAGACGGGAGAGCACCTCGGCGCCGGTGGCGACGGCCCGCCCGTCCTTGTTCGAGACATAGGTGACCGTGGGGTCCCCGGGCGTCAGCTCCTCGGCGGCCTTGGCGAGGGTGTCGACCGCGGGGGCCATGTGGTGCGTGTGGAAGGCGCCGGCGACCTTGAGGGCGACCACGCGCCGTACGCCCTCGGGCTTGTCCGCCTCCAGGGCGGCCAGCTGCTCCAGCGTGCCGGCGGCGACGATCTGGCCCGCGCCGTTCACGTTCGCCGGGGTCAGCCCCAGTTTCTCCAGGTGCGGGATCGTCACCTCGGGGTCGCCGCCGAGCAGCGCGGACATACCCGTCTCGGTGATCGCGGCGGCCTCGGCCATGGCCAGGCCGCGCTTGCGTACGAGGGTCAGCGCGGCGGTGTCGTCGAGGACACCGGCGAACGCGGCGGCGGTGATCTCGCCGACGCTGTGGCCGGCGACCGCGCCGGGGACGACGTCACCCAGGGCGGCGGCGGACAGCAGTCCGGCCGCCACGAGCAGCGGCTGGGCCACGGCGGTGTCGCGGATCGCGTCGGCGTCGGCCTCGGTGCCGTAGTGGGCGAGGTCCAGCCCGATGGCGTCCGACCACGCGGCGAGGCGGTCGGCGGCACCGGGAAGGTCGAGCCAAGGAGTCAGGAAGCCGGGCGTCTGAGCGCCCTGGCCGGGAGCGACGAGTACGAGCACTCTCACACTCTCTCTTGGGGACGGCTCAGGCCGCCCGTGAGGACAGGGACGAAGAACACGAGGGGGTTTTGTAGCCCTCCGACAAAACCCTAGAGCTGGGGATCCCCATCCACCAGACGCCCCAGGATCAGTGCGATCCGCAAGGTGAAGGCAGAGCGTACATCGGAGGGCGACCAGCCGGTGACGTCAGTCACACGTCGGAGCCGGTAGCGCACGGTGTTGGGATGGACGAACAGCATTCGGGCCGCGCCCTCAAGACTTGAGGCTTGTTCGAGATAGACGCTGAGCGTCTCCAGGAGAGCGGAGCCGGCCTCCTCCAGCGGTCTGTAGATCTCCTCCACCAGTTGCTCTCGCGCACTGGGGTCGCCCGCGATCGCGCGTTCCGGAAGCAGATCGTCCGCCAGAACGGGGCGGGGCGCGTCCTGCCACGCCGTACATGCCTTGAGTCCGGCGGCCGCGGCCTGCGCGGACCGGGTCGCGGCCAGCAGGTCGGGCACGATCGGCCCGGCCACCACCGGGCCCGCCGCATACGGCCCGATCAGCGACTTCGCCACCTGCAACGGGTCGTTGTTGCCGCCGGCGATCACCACGAGGCGGTCGCCGAGGACCCCGGTGAGCACCTGCACCTTGGCGTGCCGGGCCGCGCGCCGGATGGCCTCCACGGTCAGCTCGCTGTCGCCGTCGGGGGCGGTGCCGAGGACCACACAGACATGGTCGGGGGAGTTCCAGCCGAGCGCGGCGGCCCTGCTCACGGCGCCCTCGTCGGCCTCGCCGCTGAGCACCGCGTTCACGACCAGGGACTCCAGACGGGCGTCCCAGGCGCCGCGTGCCTCGGCGGCCTGCGCGTACACCTGCGCGGTGGCGAAGGCGATCTCCCGGGCGTAGACGAGCAGGGCCTCGCGCAGCACGCTCTCGTCGCCGGGAGCGGCCACCTCGTCGATCGCGGACTCCATGACCTCGATGGTCGTGCGCACCATCTCCACGGTCTGGCGGAGCGTGATCGCCCGGGTCAGTTCACGCGGCGCGGTCCCGAAGACATCGGTGGAGATGGCCTGCGGGGCGTCGGGATGCCGGAACCACTCCGTGAACGCGGCGATACCGGCCTGGGCGACCAGCCCGATCCACGACCGGTTCTCGGGCGGCATCGCCCGGTACCAGGGCAGCGTCTCGTCCATCCGCGCGATGGCCTGCGCGGCGAGGCTTCCGGACGACTTCTCCAGCCGCTTCAATGTCGCGACATGCGCGTGGACGGGCGGTGCGGATTCGGGCTTGCTGGTTTCGGGTTCGGGCACGGACCAAGACTGCCTCATCAGGAGGCCGACGTGCGGCGCGGGTCGCTACCGTGGAGTACGTGATGGACGTACGGCGCGCCGAATCGCGCTACCCCGGTGGGGATCCGGAGGCCGGGATCGCCTCCCTGCACGCGTTCTCCTTCGGGGCGCACTACGACCCCGACAATCTCCGCTTCGGCGCGGTGATCGCCTGCAACGAGGAGCGGCTCGCGCCCGGGGCCGGGTTCGACGAGCATCCGCACAGCCACACCGAGATCGTCACCTGGGTCGTCGAGGGCGAGCTGACCCATCGCGACACGACCGGGCACGAGACGGTCGTCCGCCCCGGGGACGTCCAGCGGCTCAGCTCGGCGGGCGGGGTCCGGCACGTCGAGCGCAACGACGGCTCCGAGCCGCTCACCTTCGTGCAGATGTGGCTCGCCCCGCTGGACCCGGGCGGCGACCCCGCGTACGAGATCGTCCACGGCATCGCCGACTCCACCCCGTACGCCGTCACCGAGGCCGGCGCCATGCTGCACGTCCGGCGGCTGGGCACGGCGGGGGAACGGACCGCCGTGCCGGACGCGGCCCGGACGTATGTGCATGTCGTCCGGGGTGCCGTACGGCTCGGTCCGCACGAGCTGGGGCCCGGGGACTCCGTGCGGGCCGAGGGGGAGAAGGGGCTGGAGCTGGTCGCCGTCTCGGGGCCGGTCGAGGTGCTGGTGTGGGAGCTGGAGATCGGCGGGTGACGGCCCGTCAGTTCTCGGTGACCGGCTCCTCCGCGTTGCGCCACACCGTGATGTCGACCGAGACGTAGTCGCTGGGGTCGCCGCTCGCCGCCGAGCCCTGGAAGGTCACCAGACCCATGTGGCCCGAGTTGGTGCGCACGCACATCTGGGAGCCCTTGGCGACCTGGCCGAGCTTGACGGTGTCCGTGTACCGGGTCTCGCTCCGGCAGGTTTCGAGGGAGCCCTTCTGGGAGTTGTTCAGGAGGACGAGCTTGTCGCTGCTGCTGCCCAGCTTCTTGTCCTCGAACAGCGAGTCCGAGTAGTAGTAGAAGTCCCCGTCGTCCTCGTACGACACGCCCAGCTCGCTGTCGAGGGGCTTGGGCGGGGAGTCCGCGAAGCGCACGTAGTAGTTGGCGGGGATGTTGACGCCCTTGAACGTGACCGGCTTGGGGTCGGTCTTCGGCTTGGACTCGGAGGAACCGCCGTCCGAACCGCCCGACGTACCGCCGACCGAGCCGCTGGAGGAGCTGCTCGAAGACCCGCTCGACGAATCCGTGAGGCCCTTCACGAGCGACGCGCAGCTGCCGAGCAGGCCGAGTCCGAACACCGCCGCGACACCGATCCCGATCCACTTGCCGACGTTGTTGCGCGGTGGCGGCACGGGCATCGGGCGAGGGTGTCCCTGCGGATGACCTTGCGGATGTCCTTGGGGGTACGGCTGCTGCCAGCCCCCCGGCTGCGGGTACGGCGCGTGGTGCCCGGTCGGCACGGTGTGCGGGCCCGACTGCGGCCCTGGCTGCGGATGGTACGGCGTCGACGGCGGGCCGACCGGACCCGGCGGAGGCGGGGTCGTCGGCCCGGAGTGCGGTGTCGGCGTCGCGAAGACCGTCTGCATATGGTGGTGGTCCACTGACGGTGAACTCAGCTGGGTCACCGGGGCGGTGGCCGGCGGGGCCTGGGTCGCCGAGGTGGCGGCCTCGCTGTCCTTCTTCCGCTCGGCCAGCAGGTCCGCCGACGCCGAGACCCGCCGGGTGATGTCGGCGCCGATCGCCTCCGGCAGCCAGGAGCCCGACTGCACCAGCGGGGTGGGCGACGCCTCCTGGCAGAGGGCGACGACCTCGGCGGGGGAGGGGCGGTCGGCCGGGTCCTTGGCCAGACAGCGTTCGATGAACCGGAGTTCGTCGGCGAGGCCGCTGAGGTCGGGCTCCTCGTGGACGATCCGGTACAGCACGGCGTGCGAGGGGCCGTCGCCGTACGCGCCGGAGCCGCGTGCCGCGAACGCGGCGACCTGGCCGAGCGCGAAGATGTCCGACGCGGGGGTGACCGGCTTCCCGGCCGCCTGCTCCGGCGACATGAAGGCCGGGGTGCCGATGGACACGCCGGTGCCGGTCAGGGCGGTGGCGTCGGCGGCCCGCGCGATGCCGAAGTCGATGACCCGGGGCCCGTCGGCGGCGAGCAGCACGTTGGAGGGCTTCAGGTCGCGGTGGACGATGCCCGCGCCGTGGATGACCGACAGCGCCTCCGCGACGCCGGCGAGCAGCAGCAGGACGGAGTTCAGCGGCAGCGCGCCGTGCTCGGCGACCGCCGCGTGCAGCGACGGGCCGGGTACGTACGCGGTGGCCAGCCAGGGCTGCGTGCCCTCGGTGTCGTGGTCGAGGACGGGCGCGGTGTACAGGCCCTGCACCCGCTGGGCGGCCTGCACCTCCTGCTTGAACCGGCGGCGGAACTCGGGGTCCTCGCTCAGCTCGGGCCGGATCGTCTTCAGCGCGATCGGGTGCCCGCCCGGCGTGTACGACAGATAGACGGTGCCCATGCCGCCCGAGCCGAGCCGCGCCGCGAGCCGGTAGCTCGCCACGGTCGTCGGGTCACCGGCCTCCAACGGCCGGAACTGCCCGCCCGCGCGAACCTCGCCCATGGTGCTCCCCCGAAAGCTGTGCGGCTGATGTGCAGGGGGGACGTTAGCCGACGGATCGGTGCCGGGGGCCGCTCGGACCGGTCACCCACTCCTTCCGTCGAAGAGTTGTCGCTTCCTTCACGAATCAGACACCGTTCCCGACCTCGGCGAGCACAGCGTCCGTGAACGGAGTCCAGGCCTCGACCGCCCACGGCCCGAACGCCCGGTCCGTCAGCGCGACACAGGCGATCCCGGCGACGGGGTCGATCCACAGGAACGTCCCCGACTGCCCGAAGTGCCCGAAGGTGCGCGGCGACGACGAAGTCCCCGTCCAGTGGGGGGCCTTGGAGTCCCGGATCTCGAAGCCGAGGCCCCAGTCGTTGGGGTTCTGGTGCCCGTAGCCCGGCAGGACGCCCTTCGTGCCCGGGTACTGCACGGTCATCGCCTCCGCGACCGTGCGAGGGTCGAGGAGCCGGGGCGCCTGCACCTCGGACGCGAACCGCACCAGGTCGTCGACGCTCGACACACCGTCCTTGGCCGGGGAGCCGTCCAGCGAGGTGGCCGTCATCCCCAGCGGCTCCAGCACCGCCTGCCGCGCGTACTCCGCGAACGGGATGTCCGCCGCCTTGGCCACATGGTCGCCGAGCGCCTCGAACCCGGCGTTGGAGTACAGCCGCCGCTCCCCGGGTACCGCCGTCACCCGGTGCTCGTCGAAGGCCAGCCCCGAGGTGTGCGCCAGCAGGTGCCGCACGGTCGACCCCGCCGGACCCGCCGCCTCGTCCAGCTCGATCGCCCCCTCCTCGTACGCGACCAGCGCGGCGTACGCGGCGAGCGGCTTGGTCACCGAGGCCAGCGGGAAGCGGTGCCCGGTGGGGCCGTGCGATCCGAGTACGGTCCCGTCGGCCCGTACGACGGCCGCGGCGGCCGTGGGAACCGGCCAGTTCTCGATCAGGGCGAGGCTCTGCAGTGACATGCCCACGAGCCTAAGCGGCTCAGAGGTCCAGCTGCATCAAGGGGTCGGGCCGGCGCCGGAAGCCCATCGACGCGTACAGCGGCTCGGCGTCGGGGGACGCGGTCAGATGCACGTATCCGGCGCCGACCTCGCGGAACCAGTCGACGAGGGCCTCCATACAGGCACGCGCGTAACCCCTGCGCCGGCACTCCGGGTCGGTGGCCACGCTGAAGACGTGCCCGACCCTGCCGCGCGGGTTGCCGGCCTTCCCGATCCGGTAGTCGATCGTCCCCACCACCAGCGCGGCGAGCGCGTCCGGCCGCTCCGGATGGTCGGCGACGAAGGCCGCGAACTCCCCGTCGGGACGGGCGAGTCGGCGGCGCAGCGTGGGCAGCGACTCGGTGTGCCAGTCCGTGGGACCGCCCGGCCCTCCGGCCACCATCGAGTCGATCATCACCTGGCGCAGCCGGAGCACTTCCTCCGCGTCCTCGGCCGTGGCACGTCGTACAAGACTCATGTCCGCACGCTAACGAGCGGGATCACGTCACGTCCCCATGTTTTCTTACCGGATTCGCTTGCTTGGAGCGCGCTCCAAGGTTTTAGCGTGGGGGTCATGACGGTGATGGAGACCACGAGCACCACGAGTACGACGAGTGCCACGAGTGCCGCCAGTTCCGACAGTTGTGCCGGTCCGCCGCTGAAGCCGCGGCGGCCGGACGGGCAGGACAGATACACGATCAGCGAGGTCGTCGACCTCACCGGTCTGACGGCGCACACGCTGCGCTGGTACGAGCGGATCGGCCTGATGCCGCACATCGACCGCTCCCACACCGGCCAGCGCCGCTACCGCAACCGCGACCTCGACTGGCTCGACCTCGTCGGCAAGCTCCGGCTGACGGGCATGCCGGTCGCCGACATGGTCCGGTACGCGGAACTGGTGCGCGAGGGCGACCACACCTACACCGAGCGCTTCGACCTGCTCAAGTCGACCAGGGACGACGTCCTGTCCCGGATCGCCGAGCTGCAGGACACCCTGAACGTGCTCGACCGCAAGATCAACTTCTATGCTGACGCCGGGCGCGCCCTGGCGTCGGAGAGGGCCTCATGACGGACGGCAGGATCGCGAAGGCACGGCTGGGCGCAGACGGCCCCGAGGTGGGCGTACAGGGCCTCGGCTGTATGGGCATGAGCTTCGCGTACGGCCCCTCGGACGCGGCGGAGTCCAGGGCCACCCTGGAGCGCGCGCTGGAACTGGGCGTCACGCTCTACGACACGGCGCACGCGTACGGCGCCGGGGAGAACGAGAAGTTCCTCTCCCCCTTCGTCAAGGCGCACCGCGACGAGGTCGTGATCGCCACCAAGTTCGGTCTGGCGGTCGACCCCGACGACGTGACCAAGCGGATCATCCGCAACGACGCGGCGCACATCCGTGAGTCCGTCGAGGGGAGCCTGCGCCGCCTCGACGTCGACGTGATCGACCTCTACTACATGCACCGCCGCGACGTGAACGTCCCGATCGAGGAGACCGTCGGTGTCATGGCCGACCTGGTCCGCGAGGGCAAGGTCAAGCATCTGGGCCTCAGCGAGGTCACGGCCGCCGAACTCCGTACGGCCCACGCCGTGCACCCGATCGCGGCCCTCCAGTCCGAGTGGTCCCTGTTCAGCCGCGACATCGAGACGAACGTCGTCCCCACGGCCCGCGAACTCGACGTCACCCTCGTCGCCTACTCGCCCCTCGGCCGCGGCTTCCTCACCGGCTCCTTCGCCAAGGCCGAGGACCTCACCGCCGACGACTTCCGCCGCCATCAGCCCCGTTTCACGGGCGACAACGCCACCGCCAACGCGGCCCTGCTCGACCCGATCCGCAAGGTCGCCGAGACCCACGGCGCCACCCTCGGCCAGATAGCCCTGGCCTGGGTCCACCGACAGGCCCCCCTGCACGGCCTCCCCGTGGTCCCCATCCCGGGCACCCGCAAGCCCGGCCGGGCGGAGGAGAACACGGCGGCCACGAGGATCGTCCTGGGCCCGGACGACATGGCCCTGCTCGAACCGATAGCGGCCCAGGTAGCGGGCGACCGCTACGCGGACATGCGCTTCACGTCGGCGGGCAGGGAGTAGGCCAGAGTTTCAGACGGGGCCACGCGAACTGTCCAGCCAGGGGCGGCGAGGGCTTCTGCTTTTAGGGGCGCGGGGAACTGCGCGATCAGCCACGACGCACCCGCACTCGGCAACGAGGCGCTCCCCGAACGGCGCGTGGCTAGAGCTCGGCCAACAACTCCGCCTTCTTCACACTGAACTCCTCATCCGTCACCAGCCCCGCCTCATGCAACTCCCCCAGATGCCGGATCCGGTCGGCGATGTCGGCCGGATCCCGCCGGGGCCCCGCCTCGACGGGAACCGCCGCAACCGCCGCACCCCCCGCGGAGCGAACCGCCGCCAGCACAGCCGCGGCGAACGGCAACGACTCATGCACCGGCCCGTACCCGAGCCCGAACACGACGGCGGCCGGATCATGATCCGGCTGTGCCGGCCGCTCACCGGCGGCGTCCCGCCGCAGCAGCCGCAGATACCCCTCGAACATCTCCGGCGACCGCCACTCGACCCCGCTCAGCGCCTCGACAGGGAAACTCTGGTCCCCGGCCTTCCACTTCGCCGACGACGCCCCCGTCCAGAACCACCGGAACGACACGGACCGCCCGTCGAAGGACGCCTTCCCGTCGTACGCCTTGAACTGCAACGGCACCTCCGGGGCCGCCACCAGAAAACGATCGGCGGGCCCCGACCCGGTCAACCGCGCCCGCAACTCGTCGGCGTAGTACTCCGCGAGCGTCTCCCGCTCGGCCGGCAGCACCAGCCGGTACGGATCGGATCCCTCCTTGAGCTGGTCCGCCGCCGCCTCCATCAGCGGATCGGCGCCCGGTCGCGGCACGGCACGCAGTACGACGGTGCCCCGCTTCCCGGGCGTCAGTGTCACCCCCGCGATCGCCTCCAGGGGGACGCGTCGCTCGCCGAGCGCCTGGAAGAGCTTCGGCGTGCGAATCCCCCGTTCGAAGCGGATGAGCACGGAGTCGGACTCGAACTCCCAGGCGGCATGAAATCCGGCCAGTACGTCACCCATGCGGCTCATCGTATGCGGGCGAAGCGGGGAAGTCCCGACCGAGGCGAACCGCACTTTTTACACTCCTCTACGCGCGTCAGGCCGCAGCGCTGTCGGACAGACCCGTCAGACACGCGTCGTCCTCCCGCGCACACCGCACCGACCCGTACGCGCCGATGCCGATCTCGGCGAAGTTGCTCAGGCTGTCGGTGCCCGGCTCGAAATAGCCGCTGTGCCCCCGGGCGTCGGCCGCGGACAGGATGCGCGCCCCGAACTCCGAGGAGACCGGGTCGGCGCCGTGGCCGAGCCCGCCGACCTCCAGGTAGGGCACGTCCTGGACCCAGTCGTCGGCGTCCCGCATGGCCCACACCCGGGCCGTCGTACCGAGTTGCCCGGCCGACTCGGCGCGCATGCCGGGGCTGCCGGCGACCGCGATGTCGGTGACCCGGGACGGCAGCGAGGACGCGGCGACCCCGCACACCACGGAGCCGTAGCTGTGGCACACCAGCGCCACGGTGGAGTCGCCGGGCAGGCTCCGCACCAGCGCGTTCAGCCGGACCGAGCCCTGTTCGGCGCGGAGCGCGGTGGCCGAGTCGAGGCCGAGGCCGGCGGGCGCGGTGTAGTCGGCCCAGGCGATCACCGCCGTACGGGTCCCGGGGCTCGCCGCGCGCTCCGCGTCGTAGAGCGATTCGGCCATGCCGACGGGCGCGGAGTACCGGCGGTTGGTGCGCTGGAAGTTGAGGAGGTCGGTGTCGACGCCGGGGACGACGACCGAGACCCGCTCGGCCTTGTCGAGGCTGCCGAAGGCCTCGGCGACCCGGCCGTTGCCCTCGGGGTCGAAGGCGAGGATGTGCCGTCGCTTCGCGGCGAGCATGTCGAAGCGGTGCATCCGGCGGCCGGCCTCGTGCCGGCCGTTCGCGGAGAGCCGCTCGTCGCGCATGCGCTCCCGTTCGTGCGCGCTCTGCTGCTTGAGGGCGATGCGGTTGGCCCGGTAGCGCAGCTTGACGGGGGCGCCGTTCATATTGCCGACCGCGAGCGCATAGCGGTGGGCGAGTCTCGTGCGCTGCCGGTCGGTGAGCGAGGCGAAGAAGGCGGCCAGGCGCTGCGGGGGCGATTCGGCGTCCGGCAGGTCGCGGCCGTCGAGGGTCCCGCGCTGCCACGCGGAGAGCGACGCCTGGAGCGGCGACGCCTCACGATGGCTGCGGATCGCGGTCCAGCCGGTGGTCGCCAGCATCACGAAAACCACGGCCAGCGCCAGCAGTGCGCGCCAGACGTTCAGTTGCGGGGAGGAGTCGAAGGAAGTCACTGAAAGGACACACTAAGAGAACGGAAGGGTCTCGCGTTAACCGAGTGAGGCGGATCACGTTTCGATCACGCCCGTTCCGTACGGTGCCGCAGAGAAGGTCCCGAAGGTGCCGTTCCCTAGGTCTTTCGGTCAGTACGCCACTTCTCGGCCAACGACGGCCGTACGGCGTCCAGATGCGCGGCGGTCAGTTCCCGCATGGCCTCCATGCTGAGGTCGCCGCCCAGGGCCCACAGGCGCTCGGTGACACGCATCACACCGCCGAAGACGGCCACCGCCACGCGCGGCCGGGGGTCGGTGTCCACGTCGAGCCCCTCGCGCTCGGCGATGATCCGCTCCATCTCCCGCGCCACCTCGTCCGCGCGGCGCAGGTGGGCGGCCAGCAGCGCGGGCGTCGACTCGACCATGCCGTAGGCGCGCAGGAAGAGCTCGGCGGGGACGACCTGGTCGACGGCCTCGCCGATGGCGTCCCAGCCCTCCAGGACGGCGTTGCGCATCGCCTCCAGCGGGGCCTCGTGCGAGGGCCGGGCGCGCACACCGGCCAGGAAGTGCCGCTGGGTGAGGTCGATGACCGCGAGGGCGGCCTCCTCCTTGCCCGCGAAGTAGCGGAAGAAGGTGCGCTGCGAGACGTCCACGGCCTCGGCGATCTCGTCGACCGTCGTCGCCTCGTACCCCTGGGTCGTGAACAGCTCCAGGGCCGCCCGCAGCAACGCGTCGTGGGTGCGCTGCTTCTTGCGCTCGCGCAGCCCGGGCCGCTCCTCGGTCGCCGCCGTCGTCGCCGTGGCCGCCGTCTCCATGAACCCTCGTCTCCACCCGCCCCTGCGGCGAGTGACGTGACAGTTACCGACTTGTGAATTGGTTTGTCAACTGTCAGTGGCTGTCATTAGCCTCGCGCGTATGACTAGTCAGACCACTGTCGACAAGACGGGACCGGGGGACAAGGCGCCAGTCGTCCCGTCGGACCCGACGACGAACCAGGGCCGGGGCCTGCGCGGCCATCCCTGGTTCACCCTCCTCACCGTGGCCGTCGGCGTCATGATGGTCGCCCTCGACGGCACCATCGTGGCGATCGCCAACCCGGTCATCGCGGACGACCTCAAGGCGAGCTTCGCCGAGGTCCAGTGGATCACCAACGCGTACTTCCTCGCGCTGGCGGTCACCCTCATCACCGCGGGCAAGCTGGGCGACCGCTTCGGCCACCGCCAGACCTTCCTCATAGGCGTGGTCGGCTTCGCCGCCGCCTCCGGGGCCATCGGCCTGTCGGACTCGGTCGCCTTCGTGGTGACCTTCCGGGTCTTCCAGGGCCTGTTCGGCGCGCTGCTGATGCCGGCCGCACTCGGCCTGCTCCGCGCCACCTTCCCCGCCGAGAAGCTGAACATGGCGATCGGCATCTGGGGCATGGTCATCGGTGCCTCCACCGCGGGCGGCCCGATCCTCGGCGGCTTCCTCGTGGAGAACGTCAGCTGGCAGTCGGTGTTCTGGATCAACGTCCCCGTCGGCATCCTCGCCGTCGCCCTGGGCGCCTGGATCCTGCTGGACCATCGCGCCGAGAACGCCCCGCGCTCCTTCGACGTCCTCGGCATCGCGCTGCTCTCCGGAGCGATGTTCTGCCTGGTCTGGGCCCTCATCAAGGCACCGGAGTGGGGCTGGGGCGACACCCAGACCTGGACCTTCCTGGTCGGCTCCATCGTCCTCTTCGCCGTCTTCGCCTTCTGGGAGACGAAGGTGAAGGAGCCGCTGATCCCGCTGGCCCTGTTCCGTTCCGTACCCCTGTCCGCGGGTGTCGTCCTGATGGTCCTGATGGCCATCGCCTTCATGGGCGGCCTGTTCTTCGTGACGTTCTACCTCCAGAACGTCCACGGGATGAGCCCCATCGACGCGGGTCTGCACCTTCTCCCGCTCACCGGCATGATGATCGTCGGCTCGCCGCTGGCGGGCGCGATCATCACCAAGGCCGGACCGCGCATCCCGCTGGCCGGCGGCATGGCCCTCACCGCGATCGCGATGTACGGCATGTCGACGCTGGAGACCGACACCGGCAGCGCCGTGATGTCCCTCTGGTTCGCGCTCCTCGGCCTCGGCCTCGCCCCGGTCATGGTCGGCGCCACCGAGGTCATCGTCGGCAACGCGCCCCTGGAGCTGTCCGGTGTCGCCGGTGGCCTCCAGCAGGCCGCGATGCAGATCGGCGGCAGCCTCGGTACGGCCGTGCTGGGCGCCGTGATGGCCTCCAAGGTCGACGGCGATCTGCCGGGCAACTGGGCCGACGCCGGCCTTCCGCCGCTCACCGAGGCCCAGCTCGGCCAGGCCTCCGAGGCCGTCCAGGTCGGTGTCCCGCCGGTCGCCGAGGGCACCCCGCCGGAGGTCGCCGCGAAGATCGCCACGGTCGCGCACGACACGTTCATGTCGGGCATGGGCCTGGCGTCGCTCGTCGCCGCCGGGGTGGCCGCGGTCGCCGTCCTCGTGGCGTTCCTGACCAAGCGCGGCGAGAACGCCGAGGCGGGTGCGGGAGCGGCGCACATCTAGCAACTCCGCCATTGCCTCGCGCGCGGGTTTCCGCCCGCGTTCGCCTATCAGGGTGACAAGTCTGAAGATCGCTTCCACCTGGTACGCGCCGCAGGTCACAGTGGGTCAAGTCCTCCGCACGGCATGGTCGTTGGCGGCGGAGTGACCCGGGGGTCTGCGGCGCGCTGCCGGAGGGGGGCAGCGCGCGCAGACGGTTCCGACACCATCCCCCGGTTTCAACCACTCCGCGGGGGTACTCGCCGTCCTGTACTCGAACTGACCGCGAGGTTCAGGGAGTTGTTGACGATGGCGGGCTTCGGACACGGTACGCGCAGGCACCCCCGATCACGTGGCTGGACGTGGTCACGGAGCGGGCCGGATCGCGCGACACTCGGGATCATCGGCGTCATCTGCGCGATCGCGGGATTCTTCGTCCTGGGCATCATTCTCGGCCCCGTGGCGATCCTGTGCGGCTGGCTGGCCATGAACCGCACCTGGTCCGGCGCCCGCCCCGTCCCCGCGATCATCGCGGTCGTTCTGGGTGCCATCGACACCGTCCTGGCCATCATCTGGCTGGCCGGCACGGCGACACCGGGGGCCGGCTTCTTCTGACCCCCGGGGTGAGCGAGAAACGGGGTGCGTTGTCGGGTGCGGGTGCGTGGGGCTTCTCGCGCAGTTCCCCGCGCCCCTGAAAGAGCAGGGGCTGCGCCCCTGCTTTTTCAACGGCCCGCAGGGGCCGTTGTCTTCAGGGGCGCGGGGAACTGCGCGACCAGCCCCCACGCACCCGCACCCGCCGACGCACCCCCACCCCTACGGTCACCGGCGCTGCTCAGGCACCCCTTCGACGGACTTCAACGACGCCACCTCGGCCCGCAGCAACCGAACCTCCTCGGCCAACTCCGCTATCGCGGCTGTCTGCCGCCGCTCCTCCGCGTCGTCCTTCTCGAACCGCGCTATGAACCACGCCGCGATGTTCGCCGTCACCACACCCAGCAACGCGATCCCCGACAGCATCAGCCCGACCGCCAGCACCCGCCCCAGCCCGGTCGTCGGCGCGTGATCCCCGTACCCCACCGTGGTCATCGTCGTGAACGACCACCACACCGCGTCGTCCAGCGTGTCGATGTTCCCGCCGGGGGCATCCCGCTCCACGGACAGCACCGCGAGCGACCCGAACATCAACAGCCCCAAGACCGCCCCGCCGACATACGTCGTGAGCCGTATCTGCGAGGCCATCCGCGCCCGCTGCCCCACCAGCAGCAACGTCGCCACCACCCGCAGCAGCCGCAGCGGCTGGATCATCGGGAGCACCACCGCGCACAGGTCCAGCCAGTGCGACCGTACGAACTCCCGCCGCCGCTCGGCGAGGAGCAGCCGGATGACGTAGTCCAGGGCGAACGCGCCCCACACCCCCCACTCGGCGGCCTCGCACCACCACCTCACCCGGTCGCTCGCGTCCGGCCGCACGATCGGCACGGCGTACGCCACGGCGAACACCGCCGCCAGGCAGAACAGAGGCCGCTGTGTGCGCTCTTCCCAACGGACCTGGGCCGGTACCGATCGCTGCTTCATGCCCGCATCGTAGGAAACGTGAAGGGGTGGTGAACCCACAGGTTCACCACCCCTTGACACCACCGGCCGTTCTGACCGGCTCGGCCCAGCGCAGCGACTACGCGTCTCCGCCCGCCGCGCCCGGGTCGGCCGCCGCCACGTCCAGCAGCTGATAGCGGTCGATGGCCTGCTTCAGCACCGAGCGGTCGACCTTGCCCTCACGGGCCAGCTCGGTCAGCACCGCGACCACGATCGACTGCGCGTCGATGTGGAAGAACCGCCGCGCCGCGCCCCGCGTGTCCGCGAAGCCGAAACCGTCCGCGCCCAGCGACTGGTACGTGCCCGGCACCCATCGCGCGATCTGGTCCGGCACCGACCGCATCCAGTCGGAGACGGCCACGAACGGCCCCTCGGCGCCGCTCAGCTTCCGCGTCACGTACGGGACCTGCTGCTCCTCCTCCGGGTGCAGCAGGTTGTGCCGCTCCACGTCGACGGCCTCGCGGCGCAGCTCGTTCCAGGAGGTCGCCGACCAGACGTCCGCCTTGACGTTCCAGTCGGCGGCCAGGATCCGCTGCGCCTCGATCGCCCACGGCACCGCGACACCGGAGGCGATGATCTGCCCCGGGATCGAGCCCGACTCGCCGGCCTTGACGCGGTGGATGCCCTTGAGGATGCCCTCCACGTCCACGTCCGCCGGCTCGGCCGGGTGCTGGATCGGCTCGTTGTAGACGGTGAGGTAGTAGAAGACGTCCTCGCCGGGCTTGCCGTCGGCGGTCTCGCCGTACATCCGGCGCAGACCGTCCTTCACGATGTGCGCGATCTCGTACCCGTACGCCGGGTCGTAGGCGACACAGCCCGGGTTCGTCGAGGCGAGCAGCTGCGAGTGGCCGTCCGCGTGCTGGAGACCCTCACCGGTCAGGGTCGTACGGCCGGCGGTCGCGCCCAGGACGAAACCGCGCGCCAGCTGGTCGGCCATCTGCCAGAACTGGTCACCGGTGCGCTGGAAACCGAACATCGAGTAGAAGACATAGACCGGGATGAGCGGCTCGCCGTGCGTCGCGTACGCCGAGCCCGCCGCGATCAGCGAGGCCGTACAGCCCGCTTCCGAGATGCCGTCGTGCAGCATCTGGCCCGTCGGCGACTCCTTGTAGGCGAGCAGCAGATCGCGGTCGACCGCCTCGTACTGCTGGCCGAGCGGGTTGTAGATCTTCGCGCTCGGGAAGAACGAGTCCATACCGAAGGTGCGGTACTCGTCGGGCGCGATCAGCACGAACCGCTTGCCGATCTCCTTGTCCCGCATGAGGTCCTTCAGCAGTCGGACAAACGCCATGGTGGTGGCGATGGACTGCTGACCGGAACCCTTCTTCACACTCGCGTACGTCTTCTCGTCCGGCAGGGCCAGCGGCTTCGCCCGCACGACACGCGTCGGGACGTACCCGCCGAGCCCCTTGCGGCGGTCGTGCATGTACTGGAGCTCCTCCGAGTTCCGCCCCGGGTGGTAGTACGGCGGCACGCCGGACTCCAGCTCCTTGTCGGAGATGGGCAGGTGGAGGCGGTCGCGGAAGCCCTTGAGGTCGGCGACCGTCAGCTTCTTCATCTGGTGCGTGGCGTTGCGGCCCTCGAAGTTCGGGCCCAGCGTCCAGCCCTTGACCGTCTTCGCCAGGATGACCGTCGGCTGGCCCTTGTGCTCGTACGCCGCCTTGTACGCCGCGTAGATCTTGCGGTGGTCGTGACCGCCGCGGCCCAGGTGCAGGATCTGGTCGTCGGTCATGTTCTCGACCATCGCGCGCAGCCGGTGGTCGTCACCGAAGAAGTGGTCGCGGATGTACGCGCCGGTCTCGGTGGCGTACGTCTGGTACTGGCCGTCCGGAGTGGTGTTCATCCGGTTGACCAGCACACCGTCGCGGTCCTGTGCGAGCAGCGGGTCCCAGGAGCGGTCCCAGACGAGCTTGATCACGTTCCAGCCGGCGCCCCGGAAGACCGACTCCAGCTCCTGGATGACCTTGCCGTTGCCGCGCACCGGGCCGTCGAGGCGCTGGAGGTTGCAGTTCACCACGAAGGTCAGGTTGTCGAGGCCCTCGCGGGCGGCGATCGTGAGCTGGCCGAGCGACTCCGGCTCGTCCATCTCGCCGTCCCCGAGGAACGCCCAGACATGGGACTTGGAGGTGTCCGCGATACCGCGCGCCTCCATGTACCGGTTCATCCGCGCCTGGTAGATGGCGCCCAGCGGACCGAGGCCCATGGACACGGTCGGGAACTCCCAGAAGTCCGGCATCAGCCGCGGGTGCGGGTAGCTGGACAGACCGTACGGCGCCTTCGACTTCTCCTGGCGGAAGGCGTCCAGCTGCCGGTCGTCGAGCCGGTCCAGCATGTACGCGCGGGCGTAGATGCCGGGGGAGGCGTGGCCCTGGAAGAAGATCTGGTCGCCGCCGTCGCCCTCCTCCTTGCCGCGGAAGAAGTGGTTGAAGCCCACGTCGTAGAGGGAGGCGGAGGACGCGAAGGTCGCGATGTGGCCGCCGACCCCGATGCCGGGGCGCTGGGCGCGCGACACCATCACGGCGGCGTTCCACCGTGTCGCGTTGAGGATCTTCCGCTCGATCTCCTCGTTGCCCGGGAAGAACGGCTCGGCCTTGGTCGGGATGGTGTTGACGTAGTCCGTGCTGCGCATCTCGGGCACGGCCACACGCTTCTCACGGGCCCGCTCGATGAGCCGGAGCATCAGGTAGCGCGCGCGCTCACGGCCGCGCTCGTCCACGGCGGCGTCGAGCGAGTCGAGCCACTCCTGGGTCTCCTCGGGATCGAAGTCAGGGACCTGACTCGGAAGGCCGCCAATGATGATCGGATTGCGATCGGATCCGGAAGCCACGCTGTTCCTTAGCTGTCAGAGGGCCGCTCTTCAGGGTTTTTCATGGGTGTTCTCTAGGTGCCTGCACCGCCCCCCATCGTGTACCTCGGGGACGCAAACGTCATCTCTACCGAGAGGTAACCAGGGCGGTAGCTTGCTCGGCAAAGGTAGTAAAGGTATTCGATGCTCGTACCCCCCTATGGTTGCCGAATGCACAAAACGGGCAGAACGGTGTGGCGTGCGTCACGTGAAGCTGAGAATCCGCGCAGAGAGTTGCGGTGACACGGCCCGGATCGTCACCGTTTCGGCGGTCTGGAAGGCTGGGTACTTGCGCGATCCGTCCCGCCCGTGTGGACTACGGCCAACGCTTCGCGCACGCGCGTGGCTGAACTTCCCCGGGGGCAACCCCACCCGAACATGATCAGGAGGCAACCCGTGAGCGCGACCGCGGACCACGCGGAGGAGCGGACGAACCCTGCCGCGAGGCTGGGGTTCCAGCCCGAGCAGGTGGTCCAGGAGATCGGCTACGACGACGATGTCGACCAGGAGCTCCGCGAGTCCATCGAAGAAGTCGTAGGCAGTGAGCTCGTCGACGAGGACTACGACGACGTGGCCGATGCCGTCGTGCTGTGGTTCCGAGACGACGACGGCGACCTGACCGACGTACTGGTGGACGCCACCACGTACATCGAGGAGGGTGGCTCGATCCTGCTGCTGACGCCCAAGACCGGGCGTGACGGCTATGTGGAGCCCAGCGACATCTCCGAAGCCGCGACGACCGCGGGACTGTCCGCGTCGAAGAGCGTCAGCGTCGGCAAGGACTGGAGTGGGAGCCGGCTGGTGACGCCGAAGGCGGCGAAGTCGAAGAAGTAGTCAAGCAGTGACGTTCGCCTGAGAGCTCGATGGGTTCTGTGCGGTGGCGGCCTCGGTTTCGTCGTGGCTTGTCGCGCAGTTCCCCGCGCCCCTGGAGAGGGCCCCTTCGGGGCCACCCCTCCGGGGGCGCGCCGTTTCTCGTGCGTAGGCTGGGACACCCGAACGGTCCATGAAGGGACTCAGGAAGATCATGGCGATCCAGGTCGGCGACAAGGCTCCCGACTTCGAGCTGAAGGACAACCACGGCGCCACCGTGCGGCTCTCGGACTTCCGGGGCGAGAAGAACGTGGTGGTGCTCTTCTACCCGTTCGCGTTCACCGGGGTCTGCACCGGGGAGCTGTGCGAGCTGCGGGACAACCTGCCGAAGTTCGTGAACGACGACGTACAGCTGCTGGCGGTGTCGAACGACTCGATCCACACGCTGCGGGTCTTCGCCGAGCAGGAGGGCCTGGACTACCCGCTGCTGTCGGACTTCTGGCCGCACGGCGAGGTCTCCCGGGCGTACGGCGTGTTCGACGCGGACAAGGGCTGCGCGGTGCGCGGCACGTTCATCGTGGACAAGGAGGGCGTCGTCCGCTGGTCGGTCGTCAACGCCCTGCCGGACGCCCGCGACCTGAACGAGTACCTCGCGGCCCTCGACACCCTGTGATTCTTCGGTTCCAAGCCCTACGGCGAACGGGAACCCGTCACTAGGATCGACACGTTGATCCGACACCAACGCACGACGGGGCTCCCCGCCCCTGAAACCAAACGGAGGACTTCGTGGGAGTCAGCCTCAGCAAGGGCGGCAACGTATCGCTGACCAAGGAGGCGCCGGGCCTGACCGCGGTCATCGTCGGTCTGGGGTGGGACATCCGCACCACGACCGGCACCGACTTCGACCTGGACGCCAGCGCCCTGCTGCTGGACTCGTCGGGCAAGGTCAGCAGCGACGCCAACTTCATCTTCTTCAACAACCTGAAGAGCCCCGACGGCTCGGTCGAGCACACCGGCGACAACCTCACCGGTGAGGGCGAGGGCGACGACGAGCAGATCAAGGTCAACCTCGCGGGTGTCCCGGCCGAGATCGAGAAGATCGTCTTCCCGGTCTCGATCTACGACGCCGAGAACCGCCAGCAGTCCTTCGGCCAGGTCCGCAACGCCTTCATCCGCGTGGTGAACCAGGCCGGCGAGGCGGAGATCGCCCGCTACGACCTGTCCGAGGACGCCTCCACCGAGACCGCCATGGTCTTCGGCGAGCTGTACCGGCACGGCGCCGAGTGGAAGTTCCGCGCCATCGGCCAGGGATACGCCTCGGGCCTGCGCGGTATCGCCCAGGACTTCGGTGTGAACGTCTGAGTCACGGGGGAAGTCCCCCTGGACACCGACTCACCACGTCCGGCGCCGCTGTCATCACCGACCGCGGCGCCGGACGCGCTCGTACGGACAACTGAACAGTTGAGCAACTGAAGCTCGAAAATCGGGGAGGACCAGCACCATGGGCGTCACACTCGCCAAGGGAGGCAATGTCTCCCTCTCCAAGGCCGCGCCGAACCTCACTCAAGTGTTGGTCGGGCTCGGCTGGGACGTCCGGACCACCACCGGAGCCCCCTTCGACCTCGACGCCAGCGCGCTGCTGTGCCAGGGCGGCCGGGTGCTGGGGGACGAGTGGTTCGTCTTCTACAACAACCTCAAGAGCCCCGACGGCTCGGTCGAGCACACCGGCGACAACCTCACCGGTGAGGGCGACGGCGACGACGAGTCGCTGATCATCGATCTCTCCCGGGTGCCGGCCACCGTCGACAAGATCGTCTTTCCGGTCTCCATCCATGACGCCGAGAACCGCGGTCAGGCCTTCGGCCAGGTCAGCAATGCCTTCATCCGTGTCGTCAACCAGGCAGACGGCCAGGAACTCGCCCGTTACGACCTCTCCGAGGACGCCTCCACCGAGACCGCGATGATCTTCGGCGAGGTCTACCGCTACGGCGGGGAGTGGAAGTTCCGCGCGGTGGGACAGGGGTACGCGTCCGGTCTGCGAGGCATCGCACTCGACTTCGGAGTGAACGTCTCGTAGCGCTATAAGCGCAAAAGCCGGGGCCGTGTGGGGTGCGAGGGGTACCCGACTAGACTTCGGGTTCAAAAGTTCGTAAAGCCGCGCGCGGCGCGGGGGAACCCCGTACACACACGATTGGGTAGCCAGTGGTTCTGAAAACCTTCGGCTGGTCGTTCGCGGTCACCGCGCTCGGCTTGGTCGCAGCGGTTCTCTACGGTGGATGGGCCGCGTTCGGTATCGTCGCGATCCTGTCCGTCCTGGAGATCTCGCTGTCGTTCGACAACGCGGTGGTCAACGCCGGGATCCTGAAGAAGATGAATGCCTTCTGGCAGAAGATCTTCCTCACCATCGGCATCCTGATCGCCGTCTTCGGTATGCGGCTGGTCTTCCCCGTCGTCATCGTCGCCATCAGCGCCAAGATGGGTCCGATCGAGGCCGTCGACCTGGCGCTCACCGACAAGGACCAGTACCAGCAGTACGTGACCGACGCCCACCCGTCGATCGCGGCCTTCGGCGGTATGTTCCTGCTGATGATCTTCCTGGACTTCATCTTCGAGGACCGGGACATCAAGTGGCTGGGCTGGCTGGAGCGTCCGCTGTCCAAGCTCGGCAAGATCGACATGCTGTCGGCCTGTATCGCGATGATCGTCCTGCTGATCACCTCGATGACCTTCGCGACCCAGGCCCACCAGCACGGCGGCGCCCATGTCGACAAGGCGCAGACCGTTCTGATCTCCGGTCTCGCGGGCCTCATCACCTATCTCGTCGTCGGCGGTCTCTCCGGGTTCTTCGAGAACAAGCTGGAGGAAGAGGAGGAGCGCGAGCACGAGGAGGAGGAAGCGGCGGAGCGCGAGGGCAAGCCGCGTTCGGCCGTGGCCCTCGCGGGCAAGGCCGCGTTCTTCATGTTCCTCTACCTGGAGGTCCTGGACGCGTCCTTCTCCTTCGACGGTGTCATCGGCGCCTTCGCCATCACCAACGACATCGTCCTGATGGCGCTGGGCCTCGGTATCGGCGCGATGTACGTCCGGTCGCTGACCGTGTACCTGGTCCGCCAGGGCACCCTCGACGACTACGTCTACCTGGAGCACGGCGCGCACTACGCGATCGGCGCTCTCGCCGCGATCCTCCTCGTCACCATCCAGTACGAGATCAACGAGTTCATCACCGGTTCCGTCGGTGTCATCCTGATCGCCTGGTCCTTCTGGTCCTCGGTGCGCCGCAACAAGGCGCTGGCGGCCGAAGAGGGAAAAGCTGACGCCGCCGACAAGTCGGAGGTCTCCTCCGGGGTGTGACCACCCGCGGGGTGAGGGCAGGCTCTGAGCGGGGCGGCCGACGAGGACTCGTCCTCGTCGGCCGCCCCGCTGGTGGTTGACGCGACGACACGGCTAGTTGTGGGGCGGGCGGGCATGAGTTTCCTGGACAACCTCTGGCGCGGGCGGGCCTCGGAGTTCGACGCGGGCAACGCGGCGACCAACGCGATCGAGCTGACCAAGCGGCACCAGAAGGTGTCCCTCTCCAAGCAGAACGCCGCGGCGGGCCATCTGCGCGTCAACCTGTCCTGGCGGATGCGGACGTCCGACATCGGCGGGCCCAAGCGGCAGAGCGTGCTGCGGCACCCCTTCAAGGCCCTGCGGCCGGAGGAGGTGCAGGCGCACAGCCAGAGCATGGTCAACGTCGACCTCGACCTCGGCTGTCTGTACGAGCTGGCCGACGGGACGAAGGGCGTCGTACAGCCGCTGGGCGGCTTCCTCGGGGACATCAACGACCCGCCGTACATGCGGCTCAGCGGGGACGACCGGTTCGGGTCGGGGTCCGGCGAGACGATGTACATCAACCTGGACCACCGGGACGCGTTCAAGCGGATGCTGGTGTTCGTCTACATCTACGACCAGACGCCGGCGTTCGACCGTACGCACGCCGTGGTGACGCTGTATCCGAGCAACGGGCCGCGGATCGAGATAGGCCTGGACGAGAGGCATCCGCAGGCCCGGTCGTGTGCGGTGGTGATGATCGAGAACGTCAAGGGGGAGATCACCGTGCGCCGGGAGGTGAAGTTCGTCTACGGGTTCCAGGCGGAGCTTGACCGGTTGTACGGGTGGGGACTGCAGTGGGGGCGGGGCTACAAGACCAAGGCGGAGCGCTGACGAGCGTGTTGGCCGGGCCGCCTTCGAGCTCGGGACGGCAGGTGCGTCGGCGGCTGCGGGTCGGTGGGGGTTGATCGCGCCCACGCGGCGGAGCCGCATATAGACACAGCCCCGCGCCCCTTGCGGGGCGCGCCCCTCAGCGGCCGATGAACTGAGGGCCCTGCGGGGGCAGGCGGAAGTTGGGGTCCAGGGCTGCCGCTGTGGGCTGTGGGTAGCCGTAGGCCGGGCCGTTGGCGGTGGCGGGGACCGGCTGGGGGTGCGGATAGCCGTAGGCCGGCTGGGCGGGCGGTTGGGTCGGGGCCGCCGGAGGGTAGCCGTACCCGGGCTGGGACGGGACGCCCGACGGGGGCAGCTCGGGGGGCAGGGGGGCCGAGATCTCGGGGGCCGGTGTCTGGGCCGTGGCCGTCCGGTCGGCCGCCGCCGCCGTCTCGTCCACCAGGATGCCGAAGTTCGTGGCGAGGCCCTGGAGGCCGTTGGCGTACCCCTCGCCCAGGGCGCGGAACTTCCAGCCGCCGCCCCGGCGGTACAGCTCGCCGCAGATCAGGGCGGTCTCCTCGCCGGTCTCGGGCTTGACGTCGAAATACGCCAGCGGCTCGGCGTCGGCGACCGTGGCGTCGTACAGCAGGATGCGCAGGGACCGTACGCGGTCGAAGGAGACGGGCTCCCCCTGGACGTCGTCGGCGGAGGCCACGATGAGAATCTGGCCGACGGCGGACTCGACACCGGCCAGATCGGTCTGGATGGTGTCGGTGAGGCCGTCCGCCACACGCTTTTTGCCGAGCCGCCACACCTTGCCCGACGGGTGGCGCGGCTGGTTGTAGAAGACGAAGTCCTCGTCGGACCGTACGCGTCCGTCGGGGCCGAGGAGCAGCGCCGAGGCGTCGACGTCCGGGGAGTCCTGGCCCGCCGCCCAGCGCAGCACGGCGCGGACCGCCGTGGCTTCGATCGGGACGTTCGACCCCTTCAGCATCGCGTGCGTCATGCGGTCATCCTGCCCTCTCGGTCCTGATCACGACAACGCGGGGGCGCCGAAACGTCGGTGAAAGCGTCCAGTGCCCGACATGGCCGGGTTACCAGAACTTCACGCCCGGCGGGAACTGATGTCACACATTTGTACGTACTATTACCGGCCACGATCGTGACCGGACGCCTAGCAATCACGGGGGAATCACATGCGTCATTTCGGGCACATCGCCCCTGAGGAGCGTCAGCGTCTCTTCTACCGGGAGCCGGGCGTCTTCGACGCGGACTCCCCGGCCCGTGTGCTGGCCGCCGCGCTCGGTGCCACGCTCTACAGCCCGGCGACCCGGGAGCGGCTGGCCGACGACATCGTCAAGCAGGCCGGGCGCGGCGTGGTCTCCATGGTGCTGTGCCTGGAGGACTCCATCGACGACGCGGAGGTCGTGGGCGCCGAGGAGAACCTCGTCCGGCAGTTCACCGACCTCGCCGGGCGGCCGGACGCCGAACTTCCGCTGCTGTTTATCAGGGTCCGCTTCCCCGAGCAGATACCCGACCTCGTCCACCGGTTCGGCCCGGCCGTACGGCTGCTGTCCGGATTCGTGTTCCCGAAGTTCACCGAGGAGCGCGGGGTGGCGTTCCTGGAGGCACTCACCGCCGCCGAGGCCGCGAGCGGGCGACGGCTGTTCGGGATGCCCGTGCTCGAATCGCCGGAGCTGATGTACAGGGAGACGCGCGTAGAGGCGCTCCAGGGCATCGCCCACACCGTCGACAAGTACCGCGACCGTGTTCTCGCGCTGCGGCTCGGCGTCACCGACTTCTGCTCCTCCTACGCCCTGCGCCGGGCGCCCGACATGACCGCGTACGACGTCCAGATCGTCGCCTCGGTGATCGCGGACGTGGTCAATGTGCTGGGGCGCGCCGACGGCACCGGGTTCACGGTCACCGGGCCGGTGTGGGAGTACTTCCGGGTCCAGGAGCGCATGTTCAAGCCGCAGCTGCGCACCAGCCCCTTCCTCGCGAACCGGGCCGGGCAGTTGCGCGAGTCGCTGATCGAGCACGCGCTGGACGGGCTGCTGCGCGAGATCTCCCTCGACCAGGCCAACGGGCTGCTCGGCAAGACCTGCATCCATCCCTCGCACGTCCTGCCGGTGCACGCGCTGTCCGTGGTCAGCCACGAGGAGTTCGGCGACGCCCAGGACATCCTGCGGCCCGACCGCAACGGCGGCGGGGTCCTGCGGTCCGCCTCCCGCAACAAGATGAACGAGGTCAAGCCGCACCGCGCCTGGGCGGAAAGGGTTCTGCAACGCGCCGAGGTGTTCGGTGTCGCCAACGAGGACATCGGGTTCGTGGACCTGCTGGCCGCGGGTCTGCCCGACTGACCTTCCCGCTCCACGCCGATGACCGTCTTCACGTCGTACCGACTAAGGAATCGATGATTAACGCAGCGAACGACACGACCGGCACGTCCGACCCCTCCGGCGGGGTCTGGTCCGGTGCCTGGGTGGGTGAGCGGCTCGGGGTCGAACTGGTCGGGGACGAGGAGCTGAGCGCACTGCTGGGGCTCGCGCTGCGGCGCAACCCCAAGCGGGCGCATCTGCTGGTGTCGAACGTCCTCGGCAAGCATGTGCCGCAGTCGCCGGCCGTCGTGCACGGGCACGGGTTCGCGCTGGGCCGCCGGGTGCGGGAGCTGCTGGGTCCGGCGGGGGCACGGACGGCGGTCGTCCTCGGGTACGCCGAGACGGCCACCGGGCTCGGGCACTCCGTCGCGGACGGCGTGGGCGAGGCGCCCTACCTCCACTCCACCCGCCGCCCGGTCGAGGGCGTCCACCAGGCCGGCGGCTTCGAGGAGTCCCACTCCCACGCGACCTCGCATCTGCTGCTGCCGGAGGACCCCACACTGCTCGCGGGGCGGGGACCGCTGGTGCTCGTCGACGACGAGTTCTCCACCGGGAACACCGTCCTCAACACCATTCGCGCGCTGCACGAGCGGTATCCCCGGAAGCGGTACGTCGTCGTGGCGCTGGTCGACATGCGGTCGGCCGCCGACCAGGGGCGGCTGGACGCGTTCGCCCGGGAGATCGGGGCGCGGGTGGATCTGGTGGCCGCGGCGAAGGGGACCGTGCGGCTGCCGGACGGGGTGCTGGAGAAGGGGCAGGCGCTGGTCGCGGAGTACGAGGCGGCCCCGGTGCCGGTGGGCACGGGTGCCGCTTCGGTGGTCAGGCGGGTCGAGCTGGGCTGGCCGGCCGGGGTGCCGGACGGGGGGCGGCACGGATTCACCCCCGCGCACCGCTCACGTCTGGAGAGCGCGCTGCCCGCCATGGCCGGGCGCCTCGCCGACACCCTGCCGCCGGGGGCCCGCCGGGTACTCGTCCTCGGCTTCGAGGAGCTGATGTACGCGCCGCTGGCACTCGCGCGGGAGCTGGAGAAGACCGTCGCGGACGGGGTGGAGATACGGTTCTCCACCACCACCCGGTCGCCCGTGCTCGCCGTCGACGACCCCGGCTACGCGATCCGCAGCCGCATCGTCTTCCCCGCGCACGACGACCCCGCGGACGGGCCGGGGGAGCGGTACGCCTACAACGTGGCCGGCGGTGGCTTCGACGCGGTGGTCGCAGTCGTCGACTCGACGGCGGACACCCCCGCCCTGCACGCCGCCGACGGCCTCCTGGCCACCCTCGCCGCACACACGCCCCGCGTGCTCCTCGCCGTGGTGCCGTCGTACGTCCCGTCGACCACCTGGCCGCCGAGGCCGGTCACCCGCCCCACCGAGCCCCATGCGCCGACGTCCCCGACCCCGACCGTCACCGAAAGGTCCTCCATGCTCCCCGAGCCCCTGCGCGGCCCCGACTTCTCCTCCTACGCGCCCGATGAGGTCGGCTGGCTGCTCCAGGATCTCTCGGACGTGACGCTGGAGGCGCCGACCGAGGAACGGGAGGAGGCGATCCAGAGCGGGGGCGCGCACTACGCGGAGTCGCTGCCGGTGGAGTACCAGCCCAGCGAGCAGTACCAGGAGCTCTTCCACAGCGCGCTGGAGGGGGCCGCCGACCGGATCGCGCTGGCGGTCGGCATCGTCACCGAGACCGTGCTCGCCGAGCGGTCGGCGCGGCCCGTCCTCGTGTCGCTGGCGCGGGCCGGCACACCGGTGGGCGTGCTGATGCGGCGGTGGGCCCAGTACCGGCACGGGATCGAGGTGCCGCACTACGCCGTGTCGATCGTGCGCGGACGCGGTATCGACGCCAACGCGCTGCGCTGGCTGGCCGCCCATCACAACCCTGCCGACGTCGTGTTCGTCGACGGCTGGACCGGCAAGGGCGCGATCACCCGTGAACTCGCCGCCGCCCTGCTGGAGTTCGAGGAGTCCGACGGCGTCACCGGCTTCGACCCGGAGATCGCCGTGCTCGCCGACCCCGGGTCGTGCGTGCGGACGTACGGCACACGGGAGGACTTCCTCATCCCGTCCGCCTGCCTCAACTCGACCGTCTCCGGGCTGATATCACGGACCGTGCTGCGCGCGGACCTCGTCGGGCCCGACGACTTCCACGGGGCCAAGTTCTACCGGGAGCTGGCCGGCGTCGATGTGTCGGTGGACTTCCTGGACGCCATAGCCGCTCGCTTCGGTGACGTCGCGGACGCCGTCGACGCCCGGACCAAGGAACTGCTCGCCACCGATCGCACGCCCACCTGGGAGGGCTGGGCGGCCGTCGAGCGGATCAGCGAGGAGTACGGGATCCACGACGTGAACCTGGTCAAGCCCGGTGTCGGCGAGACCACTCGGGTGCTGCTGCGCCGGGTACCGTGGAAGATCCTCGCGCGGGCCGGGGCGGGCGCGGACCTCGACCACGTACGCCTGCTCGCCGAACAGAGAGGGGTACCGGTGGAAGAGGTGGCCGAACTGCCGTACACATGCGTGGGGTTGATCCACCCGCAGTACACGCGGGGCGCGACCGGCGCCGACGGCAAGGCGGTGGCGGTCTGATGCCGGGTCCTCGGGTACTGGTCGCGAGCGATCTCGACCGTACGCTCATCTACTCGTCGGCCGCGCTCGCGCTGACCATGCCGGACGCGCGGGCGCCCCGGCTGCTCACCGTCGAGGTGCACGAGAGCAAGCCGCTGTCGTACATGACCGAGACGGCCGCGCAGCTGCTGGCCGAGCTGGGGGACGCGGCGGTGTTCGTACCGACGACGACCCGGACGCGCAAGCAGTACCAGCGGATCAATCTGCCGGGTCCGGAGCCCACGTACGCGATCTGCGCCAACGGCGGGCATCTGCTGGTGGACGGTGTCACGGACGCCGCCTGGCACGAGCGGGTCACCGCCCGGCTCGCGGACGAGTGCGTGCCGCTCGCCGAGGTGCGGGAGCGGCTGGAGGCCACGGCGGACCCGGTGTGGCTGCGCAAGCTCCGGGTCGCGGAGGACCTGTTCGTCTATCTCGTCGTCGAGCGTGAGCTGCTGCCCGAGGAGTGGGTGAAGGGGTTCGCGGTGTGGGCCGAGAACCGGGGGTGGACGGTGTCGCTCCAGGGGCGGAAGCTGTACGCCGTGCCGAAGCCGTTGACCAAGTCGGCGGCGATGCGGGAGGTCGCGCGGCGGACCGGGGTGGAGTTGACCTTGGCTGCGGGGGACTCCCTGCTGGATGCGGATCTGTTGCTCGCGGCGGATCGGGCCTGGCGGCCCGGGCATGGTGAGCTGGCGGATGAGGGGTTTGTGGGGCCTGCGGTCAGTGCCCTGCCCGAGCGGGGTGTGGTGGCCGGGGAGCGGATTCTTCGGGAGTTCTTGCGGGCCTCGCGGGAGCGGTGAGGTTATTTGCGCGCCGGTTCCGGTCAGGGGGTGGGGGTGCTGTGGTCGGCGGGCTGCGGGTTGGTCGTGGCTTGTCGCGCCCCGCGGCGGAGCCGCAAATCGATACAGCCCCGCGCCCCTGAGGAGGGGCGGCTGCGCCTGCCCCTCCTCAGGAATCGGGTCACTGCGAACGCCAGTACAGCCAGGGCTGCCCCTGCCAGGACGATCTTCGAGTATGTCGAGGCTATCGCCGTCACCTCCGTCCAGTTGGCGCCCAGGAAGTAGCCGGCCAGGACGAAGGCCGTGTTCCACAGGGCGCTGCCCACGGTGGTGAGGAGGGTGAAGACGGGGAGGGGCATGCGTTCCACGCCGGCCGGGACGGAGATCAGGCTGCGGAAGACGGGGATCATGCGGCCGAAGAAGATGGCCTTCGTGCCGTGCCTGAGGAACCAGGCCTCCGTCCGCTCGATGTCCGCGACCTTGACGAGGGGCAGTCTGGCGGCGACGGCGACCGTGCGGTCGCGGCCGAGGAGGGCGCCGACGCCGTAGAGGGCGAGGGCGCCGACCACGGAGCCGGCGGTCGTCCACAGCAGGGCGGCCAGGAGGCTCATCTGCCCGGTGCTCGCGGCGAAGCCGGCTAGGGGGAGAATGACCTCGCTGGGGATCGGCGGGAAGAGGTTCTCCAGCGCTACGGCGAGACCCGCGCCCGGCGCCCCCAGCAGATCCATCAGCCCGATGATCCACAGGGGCGCGCCGCTCATCGACTCCGCTTGCATGGCTGTCATGGGTGCACGCTAGGCGAGCGAAGCTGAAGAGAGCCTGAGAAAGATCTGACGTCGGTGGGCCGGTGAACGATCACGGTCCGTCGGCCGTTGATCCAAGTGTGTCGATCAACCGCAGCAGCCGCCGCCGCAGCATCCGCCTCCACCACCGCCCGCCCGGGGCGCCGGTGCGGACGGGGCGGCCGAGCCTCCGACGGCGACCGTGGACAGTAGTTTGACCGTGTCGGAGTGGCCCTCGGGGCAGTCCGCGGGGGCGGACGATTCGGCCATCGGGCGGCTCAGTTCGAAGGTGTCGCCGCAGGTCCGGCAGCGGTACTCGTAGCGAGGCATGGGCACAGGCTAACCGGCGTCCGAGGGGCGGGAAGGGGCCTTTGTTCTGGGGGGTCGATCACACTGGCCAAATTTTCACGCTACTGACAGAAGCAGTTGTGAAAGTGACTGATAATTTGTGGTCGCTGTGTGGAGGCCGAAGGGCCGGGGGAAACAGGGGGCTCACGGCCGCGGGTGTGGCGGCTGTGACCATCCACACGGGCGATGCCAAGTGGGGAGGGGGGACAGGAGTGACCGCTGTCCTTTGTCGACCGGGAGCCACGTCTCCCGGTCGGATAGTCGCCGCGCGCGGGCAGAAGGTTGCCGCGCGCCGCCGAACAGTTGCCGCGCATCGCTGGGGCCGCCCGCGTACGGGAGCCCGACGTGACTGACCCGGAGAACATGACGGGTTCCGAGGGCGAGGGCCGCCCGCGCCGCCGAGGTGCCCCGGGCAAGGGGCGCGGGGAGGAGGTGCGGGAGTCCGACCTGACCATGCAGCTGAAGCTCCCCCCTGCCCCGGCGGACGAGACCATGCAGCTGCGGCTGCCCGAGCCGGGCGCGTTCGACCTCCCGCAGGAGCAGCCGAAAGCGGGGAAGCGGGGCAGACGCAAGGCGCCCCGGCCGTCTGTTCTGGCCAGATTCACCGCCGTCGCCGGCGCGCGACTGGCCCCTTTCGCCCCCTTCGTCCAGCGGATGCGGCCGCACTACCCGCGTCCGGGCCGTGCCGACTGGCGCCGCTGGGTGCCGTCCTGGCGGCAGTCGCTGGGGGCCGCGGGGCTCGCCGTGGGCATCAGCGGCATGTTCCTGACCGTCGCCTACGCCGCCACGGACATACCGGCGGACCTCAACACCTTCGCCACCCAGCAGGACAACGTGTACTTCTGGTCCGACGGCACCCCCATGGCCCGTACCGGCTGGGTGCGGCGTCAGGCGATGCCGCTGAAGGACGTCCCCGAGGACGTGCGCTGGGCGGTCCTCGCGGCGGAGAACGCGAGCTTCTACTCCGACCCCGGCATCTCCGTCAGCGGCATCACCCGCGCGCTGGTGCGCACCGTCGGCGAGGGCGACACCCAGGGCGGCTCGACGATCACCCAGCAGTACGTCAAGAACGTGTACCTGACGCAGGATCGTTCCCTCGGCCGCAAGTTCGACGAGGCGATGATCGCCCTCAAGCTCGACAACAAGATGAGCAAGGACAAGATCCTCGAGGGATACCTCAACACCAGCTGGTTCGGCCGCGGCACCTACGGCATCCAGCGGGCCTCCCAGGCGTACTACGGCAAGGACGTCAGCGACCTGAACGTCAGCGAGGCCGCGGTCCTCGCCTCCCTCCTCAAGGGCGCGGGCCTCTACGACCCCTCCCTCAGCAAGGCCAACCGTGAGCGGGCGGTCGAGCGCTGGGACTGGATCCTGGACCGGATGGTGGCCATCGGGAAGCTCTCCAAGGCGGAGCGCGCCACGTACAAGAAGTTTCCCGAGCCGCTGAAACAGTCGAACCAGTACGACACCGGCAAGCAGAGCGACTACCTGGTGGTGCTGGCCTCCCAGTACGCCAAGAAGGCCGCGAACCTCACCGACCAGGAGTTCGACCGGGGCGGCTACCAGATCTACACGACCTTCGACAAGGACCGGCAGACCGAGCTGACCGACGCCGTCACCAAGGCCCGCGAGGAGGTGGCGAAGGACACCCCGAAGAAGGCGAGGACCGCCCACTTCGGCGCCTCCTCGGTCGACGCCGACGGACGGATCCTCGCCGTCTACGGCGGCCCCGACCACCGTCGCCAGGGCTACAACGAGTCGAACGCGACCACCGTCCCGTCCGGCTCGGCCTTCCTGCCGTTCGTCTACGCCGCCGGCCTGGAACACGGCGTCGTGAAGGAGCGCGGCGGGGAGGCTACACCTGTCACCCCGCAGACGGTCTACGACGGGAACGACGCCGTGCCGGTGACCACCCCCGAGGGGCCGTACTGGGACCGGGACGGCGACCAGGTATCCGCCCACAACGACGGCAAGAAGTCCTGGGGCCCGATCACCCTGCACGACGCGCTCGCCGGATCGGTGAACACCCCCTTCATGCAGCTCGGCATGGACACCGGCCTGGACAAGGTGCGCGAGACCGCCGAGGCGGCCGGACTGCTCCGCTCCAGCTTCGGGGCCCAGGTGCCCGCGCTGTCCGTGGGCAGCGCCACGCCCAGCGCGATCCGGATGGCCAGCGGCTACAGCACCTTCGCCGCCCAGGGCAGGCACACCGAGCCGTACTCCGTGCGGAAGGTGACGCACAACGGGTCCAAGGTGGCCCTGAACACCCCGAAGCCGAAGCGCGCGATGGGCGCCAAGGTGGCCGCCGAGGTCACCTCGGCGCTCACGGACGCCTACCGCTCCGACCACCCCACCTCGCCCGGCGCCGCCTCCTTCGAGGTGGCGGGCAAGGGCGGGACCACCCAGGACGACAAGGCCGCCTGGTACGTCGGAACGGCCGAGGACGTGTCGACCGCCGTCGTCGTCTACCGCATCGACCTCACCAGGAGCCTGGAGCCGCTGCCGCTCGACGGGATCGCCGGCACACCCAATTCCGGCGTCCCCTACGACATCTGGTCCAGTGCGATGAGCATCGGCTGACCACCGATGCGCACCCGGACCCGCCACCCTCGCAGAATGAGCCGTACATGAACCCTGGCAGCAAGCCGCACAAAGGCCGCCGTCGCAAGGCGCGTCCGCCGCGCCGCACCACCCGCCCCCAGTTCCTGACCGTGGCCGCGCTCCTCGTGGTCGCCTCGCTGGTCGGCGGCTACCTGGTGCTGAATCGTTCGGCCGACACCGCGCCGACCGCCTCGTCGGCCGGCAGCGGGGACACCAAGGGGTCCACGAAGAAGGAACCCGAGTGGGACGGCAAGGTCAAGATCATCGGGGACGGCTCGACCTCCTACACCGGCCCGCAGACGGGCCGGTTGAAGGCCGTACCGCTCAAGAAGGGTGAGAAGCCCCCGCAGTTCGTCGTCTTCTCCTGGGACGGCGCGCTGGCCGGCGACGACAACCTCTTCGAGCACTACCGGCAGATGGCGAAGAAGTACGACGCCCATATGACGTTCTTCCTCACGGGCATCTATCTGCTGCCCAAGGAGAAGCGGGACCTCTACGACCCGCCGCAGCACGACAAGGGCGCCGCCGCGATCAGCTACCCCACGGACGAACACATCCGCACCACCCTCGAAGAGCTCGGCGAGGCGTGGGAGGAGGGCAACGAGATAGGCACCCACTTCAACGGGCACTTCTGCGGCGACAAGGGCGGCAAGGACTGGAGCGTCGCGGAGTGGAAGCAGGAGATCAAGGAGTTCAACGACTTCGTCGCCAACTGGAAGACCAACACCGGCGCCACCGACCTCGACCCGCTGCCCTTCACCGTCGACGCCGTCAAGGGCGGCCGCGCCCCCTGTCTGGAGGGCCAGGACAACCTGGTGAAGGCCGTCAAGGACTTCGGCTACCGCTACGACGCCAGCTCGCCCGGCGCCTACCAGGTGTGGCCCGGCAAGAAGAACGGCATCTGGGACTTCCCGCTGCAGATGCTCCCGTACAACGACGAGTACCAGGCGCTGTCGATGGACTTCAACTTCCTCTACAACCAGTCGGAGGGCCAGACCGAGGGTGATCCGGCCATGTACCCGACCTGGCAGCAGGAGACCATCGACACCTACATGGCCGGCTTCAACCGCGTGTACTACGGCAGCCGCGCACCCCTGCTCATCGGCAACCACTTCGAGCAGTGGAACGGCGGCATCTACATGAACGCCGTCGACGAGGTCATCAAGACCGTCTGCGTGAAGAAGGACGTGCGGTGCGTGTCCTTCGACGAACTCGCCGACTGGATGGACGTCCAGTCGCCCCAGACCCTGGCGAACCTGCGCGGACTCGACCCCGCCCAGGCTCCCGCCGACTGGGCGACAGTCGTGAAATAAACGCGCGGTTGCCCATTTGTTATACCCCCCGGCCTCTCTTGAGTTGAGGAGGTCATGTAAAGATTCGCTCCCGGGTAAGACCAACCCGGGTCAAGGAGAATCCCAGTGAGATCAAGGACGTTGAGCCTCGCAGGCTCGACCCTCACGGCGGCCGTGCTGGCCTCCGCGCTGCTGCCCGTCACCGCGGCGAGCGCCGCCGCGTCGACGCCCAAGGTCACGAGCGCGACCAAGGACGCCTTCGGTCGCGTCGCGGACAACGTGCTCACCGACCGCACGGCCGTCCTGCTCGGCAGCAAGGCCGCCCGCAAGTCGCTGAAGCCCACCGGTGGCGTCCAGCTGTCCGCCGGCCAGAAGAAGGCCGAGGACGGCAAGCTGTCCGCCCTGAAGGGCACCAAGTCCCGCCTGGCCGGCCTGGGCGAGGCGTACACGTCGGCGGACACCAAGGTCACCGTCGACGGCGCCACGGTCAAGGGCAAGAAGGCCACGGTCAAGGTCACCGAGACCACGACCCTCAAGTACAAGAAGATACGCGGCGACGAGCCCGCCTCCACGGGCTTCGAGGCCCACCACGTCCTCACCTTCACCGCGCGGACGGGCGGCGGATGGCAGCTGACCGCCATGCGGTCCACGGACGGCGGAGCTCCCCGCATCAACGAGCCCGTCGCCCCGGCGGCGGACGCCAAGCTGAGCCGTACGCCGATGGCGATCATCAGCGCCCCGAAGGCCGCCACCACCCGCAACCCGGTGGCCAAGCCGAAGACGCTCACGGGCGGCGCGTACAACTACAACGCGATGGCGACGTACACCGAGAAGTACTGGAAGAACTACAACCCGGCGTACCGCAAGTACAACTCGCTGGGCGGCGACTGCACCAACTACCTCAGCCAGGGTCTCCTGGCGGGCGGCTGGAAGCAGATCTCCACGGTCACGCCCGAGGAGTACGACACCTGGTACTACGCCTCGAACGGTACGGCTGACGCCTGGATCGGCGTCAACGAGTGGTCCTGGTTCACCCAGACCGCCAAGCGGACCACCGCGCTCGCGAACGTCTACCAGATGGACGTCGGTGACGTCCTGCAGGTGGACTTCAACGCGGACGGGGACAAGGACCACTCCATGATGACGACCTACCGCAGCTCCAGCGGCGTCCCCTACCTGACGTACCACGACGCGGACACCTACCGCCGTTCGGTCGCGAGCATCATCGCCTCGTACCCGACCGCGAACTACTACGCGTACCGCACCTGAGCCTCAGGCCTCACCGTGCTCGGTCGGCGCCCTTCCCCTCGGTCTCGGGAAGGGCGTCGGCCCGTTCCGGGTGCCGGGCGCGCCAGTACGGGTTGTCGTGCGGCAGTGCCGTGCCGACCCTGCCGTACATACCGAACGTCATCAGCAGGATGCCGACGACAAAGCTGAACAGGACGTTCTGGATGCGGAACGCCAGGAAGTTGGAGTCGGTGTCCAGCAGGGCCATGTTGGCGAAGCCGCTCAGGATGAACAGGACGCCCAGCGTCATGTTCAGGGTGGAGGCGAAGTTGCCGCCGATCACCATGCCGACGAGCAGCAGCAGACCCACGGCGATCGACAGGACGCTCAGCGTGCCGTTGGTGTTCAGCCCCACGACCTCGTCGCCGTTGGTGTCGAACCAGCCCACCTTGTCGATCAGGCCCAGGATGCCGAAGACGAGCAGGAACAGCCCCATCAGGCCCGCCCCGAACCGGTAGACCCGGCTGAGCCGGTGGTCGACGGGCAGATGCTCGTCGATCCTGATCCGCCGCCGGGGACCCGCGTGCCGCCCCCTGGGCCGCACCGTGTGCGTGGCATGTGTGGCCATGTCCGCCTCCCATCGCACGAGCATGAGCGGAGGCCTGCTTACCTACTCCTTCAGCATCCGCCGGGGCGCTCCGGCGGGCAACCCAGTGGCTTCTCGGCCTGTCCGGCACCCTCTCAGCCCGTCCGGCGTTCGAGGACGAGCCCGAAGGGCGATGGCGGGGGTCTGGGGGCGCAGTCCCCAGGGATGGGACGAGTAGGGGCGGCGGGGGCGAAGAACTCAGGCCCCCGCCCCCCGCTCCTTGCGGATCAGGTCCACCACCCGTGCCACGTTCTGCCGCACCGCCTCGGCCTCCGTCAGGAAGTGCCAGTAGTCGGGGTGACGCCCCTCCAGCGTGGCGATCGCCCGCTCCAGCCGCTCCACGGAGTCGTCCAGCGGCCGCGCGTGCCGCGGCTCGGGCGTGGAGCGCCCCGTCATGGCCAGCCGCTGTGCGTCCCGGATCGCGAACCGCGTCCGGTCGATCTCCTGCTGGGGGTCCTTCTGCACGGCGTTCAGCCGCCGCAGCCGGTCGCCCGCCGCCGAGACCTCCTCGTCGGTGTGGTTCAGCAGCGCCCGCACGGTCGACAGCAGCGAGGTCGCGTCCGGCCAGCGCTGCGCGTCCCGCGCGGCCCGCGCCTCGCGCAGCTTCAGCTGGGCCTGCTCGACGTCCCGCGCGGCCTGGTCCGGCACCTGCTGGAGGTCCTGCCAGCAGGCCGCCACGAACCGCCGCCGCAGCTCGCTCAGCACCTGCGGCACCTGCCCCGCCCGGGTGCCCAGCGCCTCCGCGCGGGTCCGCAGCGACACCAGCCGGTGGTCGATCTCCGCGGCCTTCTCCGGCAGCCGCTCGGCCTCGGCGCGTACGGCCTCCGCCTCCCGTACGACCCGGTCCGCGCGCTCCAGCGTCTCCCGTACGCCGTGCTGCCCCGCCCCCTGGTTGAGCTTGGTCAGCTCGGGCGCGAGGGCCGCGAGACGGGCGGCGAGGTCGTCGGCCCTCAGCTGCGAACCCCGTACGGCGTCCAGGGCGTTGGAGGCGGCGAGCAGGCCCTGCCGGGCGCGCTCCACCGCCGGGACCAGCCGGGCCAGCTGGGTCTCGGCCTTGCCGAGCAGCGGGCCGAGGCCCTGGGCGAACCGGTCCAGCTCCTGCTTGACCCGCCCCAGCTCGTCCTTGGCGGTCGTCAGCTCGGCCCGCGCCCGGGCGGCCGCGGACGCCTCCAGGTCGTCCCGGTCCAGGTCATGGGCGTCGACGGCGTTGATGTACTGGTGGCTGACCTCGTCGATCCGCCGGCCCAGCGCCTCGAAGCCCTCGGCCGCCCGGCGGGCGCCCGGGGAGTCGTCCACCGCCGTGATCGTCTCTATCGAGATCCGCAGGTCCCGCTGGGCGGTGTCCAGCTCGTAGAACGCGGCCGCCGCGGCGTCCTTCGCCGCCTGCGCCTCGGCCCGCTGCCCCTCCGCCCGCCCGCCGAACCACCGCCGGGTCCCGCCCCCGGCGAACGCGGCGGGCAGCACGAGGGCGGCGAGGAGCGGGAGCGCGAGGAGGACGACCGCGTCCCGTCCGGCGGAGGACCGGCGGGGGCGCGGGGCCCTGCGGGGCCGGGGCGCGCGAGGGCCGGCGTACGGCGGTCGGGACGGGGGTGGGTCCGCTGGTCGTGGTGCACGGCTGTGGGGTTGTTGTGCGCTCGGCACAATCGGCGTGTACGGCTCTGCAGGTGTCGCCGTCACATCCCTCTCCCGTGCTGTCATCCACCCTGACCGGTGCCATTCTCCCACCGGTCAAGGACGAAAACACGGGTCGATCGGTTCGAGGTTCCCCCAAGACCCTCGGTCCACTCTCAGTCCAAGGTGCGCACGTTCACCGAGCCGTCCTGGCTGTGGGCGGTCACCACATGGGAGCTGCCCTTGTCACGGGGCACCGACACGTCCACGGAACCGTCGTCGCTTCCGGTCTCGACCCGGTACGACGTGTCGCGCGGCAACGCGATACTGATCGAGCCGTCGTCGCTGCGGGACTCCACCAGGTCCGGTACGACGCCGAGTTCGAGCTTGACCGAACCGTCCTGCGTGCTCACCTTGACGCTCCGGGACTCGACCCCGAGCGCGCGCACCGAACCGTCGTCGGTGTGCAGCTCCAGGGGCCCCGTGGAGTCGCTGACCCGTACGCCACCGTCGGCCGACCGGACCTCCAGCGGCGCCGCGAAGCCCTTCGCGGTCACACTCCCGTCGTCGCTCCGCGCGGCGACGGCGACCCCGCGCGGCACCTCGATCCGGTGCCTGGCCGAGCAGTCGGCGACCACACCGGAGCACTTCATCCGCAGGGTCAGCCGGTCGTCCTTCATCTCCCAGGTCACCCGCGGTTTCCCGCCGACCATGACCCGCCCCTCGAACCACCGGGTCACCTCGACCTCGTCCACGTCCGCCGCGACCAGTTCGAGCGCCGAGTTGTCCGAGTCGACCGTGAGCGTCCGCCCCTCCAGGGCGAAGCTCCGGTGCTCCGGATCCCGGTCCTCCCCGGCATCCGCCCCGCACGCGGCGACGGACGCCATGAGCGCGACGGCGAGACCTGCTACGGCCACCGCTCCCGTGCGGGACCTGCGAGCCGTGCGCGTCGTACGAGCCGTGCGTGCCATGACGATTCCCCCTGGGGCCTGGATTTCAGCTGTCCCCCGACCGTACGGAGCGGACGCGATCGGGAGGATCCGGGCCGCTCCCGGATCAGGGGTGGGGATAACCCCCCGGACGGCCTCCGGGACGGCCCCGATCGGGGGCCGGATATGGGTTTGTGGGGCACGCCCCCGGGCAATGTAGGCTGTCGACTCGTACTCGGGCGTGTAGCTCAGGGGTAGAGCGCCTGCCTTACAAGCAGGATGTCGGCGGTTCGAAACCGTCCATGCCCACCGGGACGAAGACCCCGGCCGTGATCGGCCGGGGTCTTTCGCGTCTCAGGACTCGTGGGCGTGCTTCAGACGGGTGCGGGCCTCGACCTTCTCCTCGGCGGCGACCTCCGACCAGAAGCGGTGGCAGCTCACGAAGACCGCCAGTTCGCGCTCGCGCTCGCGGAGCTTCTCGACCTCGGCCTGCTCGTCGGGTGTCCAGCCCGGGGAGGCGGGGCGTTCGATCTTGCGCCAGCCGTTGTCGTCACTGAAGCCGTCCAGGGGTTCGACCGACCAGGGCAGCCGCTTCAGCAGTGCCAGGAGCTCGGCCCGGACCTGATGCAGCTCCTCCTGACCGGCGAGGAGGTCGCTGGGGAAGTCATAGGTCTTAGCCACGCGGCAATGGTACGCCTGTTCGATTTTGGGATGCGAGTTCCTTCTGTCACTTCGCGCGCGGGTTCATCCGAACGGGTGGGCCGGGTGAAGGAGGTCCTTGAGGAGGGTGATCGACCCCCAAGGTTCGGCTTGGCGATCGTTGCTATCGTCGCCGGGTGACCCTCGACGATCTCCGTGTCTTCGTCGCCGTGTGCCGGGCCGGGAGCCTCAGCGCGGTGGCCCGTGAGCTGGGCTGCACCCAGTCGGCGGTGAGCCAGCACGTACGGCGGCTGGAGCGGGAGGTCGGGGTCGGGCTGGTGGAGCGGCAGGCCCGCGGGGTCGTGCCCACCCGGGCCGGGCGGGTGCTCCAGGAGGCGGCGGCCGAGGGCATCACCGGGCTCGACCTCGCGCTGCGCAGGCTGGCCGAGATGGTGCGCGGCGACGGCGGGGTCGTACGGATCGCCACCGGCGGCACGACCGTGCGGCACTTCATGGCACAGGGCATCGTCGACTTCCGGCGCTCCTACCCGGACGTGGGCCTGGAGTTCCAGACCGTACGGTCGAGCGCGGGCTGCTGCGACGCGCTGGCCGACCCGACCCGGGACCTCGACCTGTCGTGGCTGACCCTCGGGCCCGCCGTCCGGGGCATCGAACAGCGGGCCGTGGCGGAGCTGCCCTGGGTGCTCGCCGTACGCGCCGACGACGAACTCGCCGGGCGGGAACGGGTCGAGGGGCACGAGCTGGACGGGATGCGGCTCATCGGACTGCCGGAGAACTCCACCTCGTACGCCCATCTCGACGCCGCCTACCGCGCGTTGGGCATCACAGCCGGCCCCTCCGGCGCCGGTGTCGCCGACTGGGACACCGCGATCCTCCTCGCCGAACTCGGCGTCGGCCACGCCGTCGTCCCCGCGCTCCCGGGCTGGACCGGCCCCGGCCACCCCGGGCTGCGTTTCGTCCCGGTCCCCGATCTGCCTCCGCTCACCGTCGGTTGGGCCGTACGGCGCTGGGAGGCGCTGTCACCGCCGGCCCGCGCCTTCGCCGACACGGTGGCCCGGCACGCGGTGCGGGTGGGGGGTGGGGTGCGGGCGGTCTCGGGGTGACGGGCGGGAGACCTGGGGGCGCTTCCGGGTTTCGGGGTGGCTTAGAAGTCACGCGGAGGGACTTCGAGGCCTCGTGGTTCTTTCGTCGGGTCAGTGGCCCGCCTTGCGCAGTTCCTCCACCAGCTCGGCCGCGACCGGTGTCGGTACGCCGTGGCGTTCCGCCGCGCGGAGCAACGCGCCGCCGATCGCGTCCAGTTCGAGGGGGCGGCCGGCCTCCGCGTCGCGTTGCATGGAGGACTTGGTGGCGGGTGGGAAGGCGTCGTAGCGGTGCAGGGTCTCGGCCGGGTCCACGGGGGCGCCGGCCGCCGTGGCGACAGCCGCCGTCTCCTCGACCAGGGCGGTCAGTTGCTCACGGTGGTGGGTGCGGATCTCGCCCAGGGGCAGGCCGTGACGGGTCGTCAGCAGGGCGAACGGGGCCAGGAACGACATCTTCGCCCACAGCACCGCCGTCTCGTCCGGCAGGACGCGGGTGCCCACGCCGGACCATTCCAGGGCCCCGGCAAGCGAGTTGAGGCGCTCCCGTGGGGCCGTGTCGCCGGTCAGGTCGACCTCCGCGAAGGGGCTGCCGTGTTCGATGACGCCCGGGGCGACGCGGGTCGACTCCACGCGGATGGTGGCGGGGGCGACGGGGACGGTGTCGCCGTAGTGGGCGCGGAGGGCCGCCGGGTGCTCGACGCCGTTCAGGAACGGGACGAGCAGGGTGCCGGGGGTCAGGGCGGTCGGGGGGAGGCGGTCCAGGGCTGCCGTCAGGGTGGTGTGCTTCACGGCGATCAGGGCGGCGTCGACCGGTTCCTGGAGGGTGGGTGCGGTTTCGACGCGGGCGGTGAAGTCGCCGAAGCGGGGGCTGGTGACCTGGATGCCGTCCTTCGCCAGGGTCTGTGCGGTGGCCTCGCCGGCCAGGCAGATCACTCGGTTTCCGGCGCGGGACAGGAGGGCGGCGAGGAGGCCGCCCACGCCGCCGGGGCCCAGGATCGCCACCGTGAGCCGTTCGTTCGTCATGGTCCCCTCGTTTCTGCCGGGTGGGTCGGGCCAGGCCTGGTGATGATCACGCGGAGTGGAGGGTGGAGTCAATCCTCGGGGGAACTTGCTGATGTCCAAGGTGACACTTGGGGGTGCGTGGGGGTGTTGGGGGGTGGCGGGGGCCGGCCGGCCTTCTGCCTGGTCCTCTGGGCGGTCTTCTGGTTGTCCTGGGGGCTGGGGTTGTGGGGGTGGACGCGGGAGACTGGGGGCATGTGCCGCAGTATCAAGACTCTTCGACCGCCTGTCCTTCCTGAAGAGGCCACGGAGGAGGACGTTCGGGCCGCCGCGCTTCAGTACGTTCGTAAGGTGTCCGGGTTCCGTGCGCCCGCCGCGCACAATCGTGAGGTTTTCGATCGTGCGGTGGATGTGATCGCGGAGGCTACGGCGGAGTTGTTGGCGGGGTTGGAGGTACGGGGCGCTCCGCGGCGGGCCGGGTAGTTTCCTCGCCCCCGCCGCCCCTACCCGTCCCATCCCCCAGGGGCGCTGCCCCTTCGACCCCGTGGGGTGGTTTGGGGTGGGTGGGGTGTCGGGATGGGTGGTCGCTTGGGTGGGTGGGTTGTTCGGGGGTGGGGGGTGTCTGGGGTGCGTGGGTGGGTGCGGGTTCGGTGGGGCTTCTCGCGCAGTTCCCCGCGCCCCTAAAAGATCAGGCCCTTGCGGGCCTGAAAAGACCACGGCCGCAGGGTCTGAAAAGCGGCGGGGCTGCGGGTCTGAGAGGGGGCGGGGCTGCGGGGTGAGAAGCGCGGGGCGCAGCCCCGGCTTTTCAGGGGCGCGGGGAACTGCGCGAGCAACCACGACGCACCCGCACCCGCCGACGAAACCCGTACCGCCGAGTTCTCCCGCGCCCGGAGTCAGCTGCTGGCGCGAGGCGGCCGCATGAAGTACGCCGCTGCCGCTCCCGCGCCGAAGAGGGCTGCCAGAGAGACGGCCGTGGCGAGCCAGGTCGGGCCGAGCCACTGCGCGCCGAGGTAGCCGAGGGCGACGCTGTAGGCGGCCCAGGTGAGGCCGGCGACGGCGGACCAGGGGAGGAAGTCGCGGGCGCGACGGCGGGCGGCGCCGGCGCCGAGGGAGACCACGGAGCGGCCGGCGGGGGCGAAGCGGGCGACGACGACCAGGAAGCCGCCCCCCTTCGCGAGCGCGGCGCCGAGACGTTCCTGCGCGGTGGTCAGGCGCCGGGATCGGGCGATGGCGCGGTCGAGCCGGGCGCTGCCCCGCCAGGCCAGCCGGTACGCCACCAGGTCACCGAGCACGGACGCGGTCGCCGCCGAGAGCATCAGTACGAGGATGTCGGGGACCTCGCGGGCCATCGCGCCCGCCGCCGTCTCCGCCGCTGCCGCCGTGGCCACCGCGACGACCAGGACACCGCTCGGGAGCACGGGAAGGAACACGTCCAGCACGATGGACACGCCCACGACGGCGTAGATCCATGGGCCGGCGGCCAGCCAACCCAGACTCTCAAGCACCGAGCACTCTCCTGTTTTCCCCCGACAGCACGGCAACCCGTGCCAGCCGAACAGCGTACGCCCCGGGTATGACAGACGGCCCACAGGGGCTCATGTGTCTGTCACACCGAGTTCATTCGGGAGAGTGGGTGAGGCCGCCGGGGGCGAGTCGTGTCCCCGGCGGCCTCGGTTGCCGCGTCAGTAGGTCAGGCCGCCACAGGGGACTTGTTCGTCGCCGTCTCGTCCGCCGACGCCGACTGGCGCTTGGCGAAGAGCTGGTCGAGGCCGAGTGCGCCGGAACCGGTGAAGATCAGCAGGAACATGGCCCAGCAGTAGAGGGCCGCGCTCTCGCCGCCGTTCTCGGCCGGCCACAGGGCCTGCGGCTGGTGGACCTTGAAGTACGCGTAGGCCATGGCGCCCGAGGCGACGAACGCCGCTGCGCGGGTGCCGAGGCCGAGGATGACCAGGGAGCCGCCGACGAGTTCGATGACGGCCGCGTACCAGCCGGGCCAGGTGCCGGCGGCGACGGTGCCGCCCTGTCCGTCGGCGCCGCCCAGCAGGCCGAAGAGCTTCTGGGCGCCGTGGCAGACGAAGAGCAGGCCGATGACGATGCGGAACAGTCCGAGGGCGTATGGCTGGGCGCTGTTGAGGCGTCCGGTCATGGTGGGGGACTCCTTCGGTAGTGACCCGGTCCTTGTGGGACCGGTGGGGACGGTTATTACCGGTGAGTCACCCACGTTAGGCAGGCCTAATCGATGCTTGCAAGTTCAACATCTGGCCAGCTCTTTACCCGCTCTTGAGGGGTCTTTTCGCATGTCGTCGCACGTAGAACCGCTCGCGCCACGGCATCCGCGTCCGAAAGCGTGACCGAATCCACCCCCGGTCGGGCGCCCGCCGCCGTCACCCAGTGCACCCCCTCCGTGGGCACCCCGAACGCGAACCGCCGTTCGTGCGCGGCTCCTTGACGGTCGATCAGACGATACGGCCGCGGTGTTACGTCCAGCCCTCCCGTTTCGTAACCATCCACCCGGTGCGGGCGGCACCCTCCCGTCCTCAGCAGTCCGGCGAGCAACTCGTCGGCGGTCCTGCGCAGCTCCGGCTCGGGGAGGCGGGCCTCGACCACCGTCGTCACCCGGACCTCCGAGCCCGGCACGTCGGGCGAACGGGCCAGCCAGGCATCGTCCCCCGGCCGTACCTCAAGTCGCGGGCCGAGCACGGTCAGTACGCCCGCCTCGATCAGCGCCGACATCTCCTCGATACGGCTGCGGGGCGGGCCGATCGACAGGAACGCGTTCAGCGGCGTGTACCAGCGGTCCAGATGCTCCCGGCGCGACGCGCCCGCCAGCCCGCCGTGGTCCACGATCAGCCGCAGCTCGTTCCGCAGATCCCGCAGCACGTCCAGCGCGGCCTTCGCCGGCCCGTCGACGTTCCCGAGCGCCGCCTGCGCCGCGTCCTCCCGCAGATACTCCAGCAGCCACTCCCGCCACTCCTCCGTGTCCGCGAACTCCCGTCCCGTATACGGCCGGGACACCCGGTCCCACGACCACCGGTCCGCCGCCGCCACCCCGAACTCGTCGAGAACGGCGGCCTCTTGGGGGGAACGGTGGGGCGCGGAGAGGAAACGGTCACGGAAGGGGGTGGGGAAGGAGGCGGGGGAGGAGGTGGGGAGCCTCGCGCCGTCGAAGAGGTCGCGGTGGTCGCTGCGGTCGTGGCGGTCGTGGCGGTCGTGGCGGTCGCGCGTCGGCTTTCCCAATATCCCTTCGTAGTAGACCGTTTCGACCTCCTTCGCCACCAACGGCCATATCTCCGAGAGGAAATCGGGCGCCTCGCCGGAGTCCGCGCGTTTGCGGAAGGCCGCGATGACCTCGGGGGTCAGGACGAGCGGGGTGTGGCGACCGTAGGGGCCCTTGGCGTTGTCGCCGCGTGCCTGGTACGGGACGCCGCGCCGGGAGCCGGCGTACAGGCGGGGCTCGTGGCCGGAGGCGATGTACCGCAGGCCGGGCTTCTTCCCGGCGTGCTCGGTGTGCTCGTCGTGTACGAAGCGTCCGCCCCGGCCGGTCGTCAACAGGGCCATGTGGTCGAAGAAGTTGAGGCCGAGGCCGCGCAGGAGGACGGGTTCGCCGGGGGCGACGGGCGAGAGGTCGAGGTCGGCCGGGTTGGCGGGCGGGAAGTGGCGCAGGCCGTGACGGGCGGCGTACGCGGTCAGGTCGCGTTCGGGCCGGTCCGGGACGGTGGGCAGATGGCCCTGGGCGAGGACCACGGCGGCGAGGCCGGTGAGGACGCGGCCGGTGGCGAGGGTGAGCCGCTGGCGGCCGTCGGGGGCGTCGTCTAGGCGGACCGCGCGGGTGCGGTGGACCTCGACCCGGATCCCGGGCGGCGCGCAGCGCACCACCTCGGCGAAGACCCACTCCAGATAGCGGCCGTACTGGGCCCGGGTCGGATAGTCGTCGGGCCCCAACCCCGGCGGCCTGCCCGGCTGTCCCGGTCCCGCTTCCCCGGCCGCCCACTCGTACAGGCTCGGGCCCGGGCGTATCGGACCCGAGCAGTCCACACTGTCGTCGGTGAACAGCGTGACCTGGGAGGCCACCGTGTTCATCAGCAGGTGGGGGGACTGGGCGGTGCGCCAGACCTGGCCCGGGCCCGGCGGCGCGGGATCGACGACGTGGACGGTCAGCCGGGTGCCGGGGCGGAGCAGTTCGGGGGCCGAGGCGCAGAGGCGTTCCAGGACGCTGGTGCCGCGCGGGCCGGCGCCGACGAGAGCGATGCACACGTCACTGCCGTTGTCACTGCCGATGTCACTGATCCCTGGAAAATCGGACAAGGGGGTAACTCCCGTGCGTGTGGGGCGCATCGTGGGGTGCGGCGCGGCGGACCGCCCGCCGGGAAGCGGACGGTCCGCCTCATCATGCCGCCGTACGTCATGGGAACGGAGCCCTGGAACCCATCAGGCGCACCAGGTGTGGGATGCCTCACGAGCATCTCGGACAACAGGGGGAACAACCGGGCGCAATGGGTGGATTAAGGGGTGAGTACCGACTCCGACGTCGTCTCCAGTCGTGCCTTGCCGCCCCGCCGGGCCCGCGCGCGGTCGAGCCGCAGCCGTGCCGAACGGCCGTGCAGCGTCAGCGTCATGAGGTGGTTGCCGAACCACGGGCCGCCCGTCCGGCGCCAGTCGATCGACGGCCGCTCACCCCGCCCGTGCCGCCCGAACCACCGGCCGAGCGCCCGCCCCGTCCCGCTCCAGCCGAAGCGGAAGCCGAGCCTTATCGAGAGGGGGATGGAGTTGTGCACGGGGGAGCAGGTGAGCTGGAGCACGCGGGCGTCGGGAGCGCCGGGAGCGCCGGGCGTACCGGCGGTACCGGGGGTGGGCCACGTCGGTTCGGCGATGTACGCGTGGTGCACGTCGCCGGAGAGGACGAGGACGGTCGCCGGGGCGTCCGGGCCCGAGCCCACCTCCGCGACGAGCCGTGTCAGGGCCTCGAAGGAGGCGGGGAAGGCCGCCCAGTGCTCCAGATCGGCGCCCTGGCGCAGCTTCTCCCCGAACCGCGCCCAGCGGTCCCCGCGCTCGCCCCGGCACAGGGCGGCGCTCCAGGACTCGGCGTCGTGCACGAGGTGCGGCAGCAGCCAGGGCAGAGAGGTGCCGATGAGCAGATGGTCGTACGAGCCGGGCGCGTCCAGGGCCTCGCTGCGCAGCCACTCGGCCTCGCCGGGGTTCAGCATCGAGCGGTTCCCCTCCTCGAGGACGCGCGCGGCGCGGGAGTCGAGCATCAGGACGCGGACGCGCCCGAAGTCCCGCCGGTAGCTCCAGCGGACCGAGGCCGGGTCCTGGTCGGCCCGGGAGGCGTGGGCGCGCAGCGCGTCCGTACCGTCCGGGGTGGCGCGTACGGCGGCGTGGACCGGGTCGGCGGCCAACTCGGCGGGGGAGAGGTTGCCGAGGTGCTGGTGGACCCAGTACGACATCAGGCCGCTCAGGATGCGCTCGCGCCACCAGGGGGTGGCCCGCATCCCGGTGAGCCAGGCCTCGCTGGTGTTCCAGTCGTCGATGACGTCGTGGTCGTCGAAGATCATGCAGCTGGGGACCGTGGAGAGCAGCCAGCGGATCTCGGGGTCGAGCCAGGACTCGTAGTAGAGGTGGGTGTACTCCTCGTAGTCCGCCACCTGCTCGCCCGGCGGGTCCGCCAGGTTCCGGCGGGCCGCGAGCCAGGCGCCGGTGGCCTTGGAGGTCTCGTCCGCGTAGACCTGGTCGCCCAGCAGGAGGAGCACGTCGGGGCGCTCGGTGCCAGGTTCGGTGGCGAGGCGGGCCGCCAGGGTGTCCAGGGCGTCCGGGCCCACCGGGTCCGGCTCCCCGGCGGGCGGCGCGGCCCAGCGGCAGGAGCCGAAGGCGACCCGGACGGTGTCCCCCTCGGCCGGGGTGCGGATCTCGGAGGGCGGGAAGGGGGAGTCGGGCAGCGGCCACACGGGCGCGCCGTCGAGGAGCACCTCGTACGCCGAGGCCGTGCCCGGGGTGAGGCCCGTCACCGGGACCAGCGCGTAGTGGTGGCCGGCGATCTGGAAGGTACGGGCCTCGCCGCGCCCGCCGCCGGCGCAGCGCACCTCGGCGACGCAGGGGCGGCTCGCCTCGACCCATACGGTCGCGGACGAGCCGTCCACATATCTCAGCAGTGGTCCCAGGCGCAGCCCCGTCATCAGCGATCACTCTCCTCCGTCGCCCCGTACGGTACGGAACGACGGAGGGGAACGGGGAGGTTCCGGGCCACTTTCTTGTGAGCGTGTCAGCAGTTCGCGAGGTAGCTGGTGAGCGCGCTCTTCTCGGCGGAGTCGACGGAGAGGTCGTAGTAGTACTTCACCTGGACCCAGGCGCGGACGTACGTGCAGCGGTAGGAGGTGACCGAGGGCATCCACTCGGCCGGGTCCTGGTCGCTCTTCGACTGGTTCACGTTGTCCGTGACGGCGATGAGCTGCGGGCGGGTCAGGTCGTTGGCGAACGCCTGGCGGGTGGCGCTGCTCCAGCTGTCGGCGCCGGAGTCCCAGGCCTCGGCCAGCGGCACCAGGTGGTCGATGTCCAGGTCGGCGGCGGCGGTCCAGGTGGCGCCGTCGTACGGGGAGTACCAGGAGCCGCTGGTGGCGGCGCAGGCGGAGCTGGTGACGACGTTCGTACCGTCGCGCTTGAGGACCGTCTCGCGGGTGTTGCAGGTGCCGCTGATGGTGATCCAGTGGTTGAACAGGTCCCGGTTGTACCCGGTGCGGTCCTCGGTCGCCACGGTCAGGCTGGCGAGGTAGGTGCGGGCGGTGGCGGCGCTGACCGGGGTCGGCAGCGCGGCGGAGGCGGTCGGAGCGTTGAAGAGCGCGACGGAGGCTATCAATCCGCTGAGCGCGGTGAGTATGCTGAGCCGTCGACGCGCGTAGAACCTGCGCATGGGAACTCCTTGTGGGGCCGGGGGTGTGGGGCGCGAGCGATTGAAGGGTCGCGTCGCTGTGTTACCGGCGGATGTGCGTCCGGTGAGAAGCTAGTGACGTGTGCATGACACGACAAGGGGTGTGGTCGTGATTGTGGCCGGGCGCCTGTGGGGGTGGGGTGTCTGGGGTGTCTGGGGTGCGGTGTCGGGTGCGGGCCGGTGGGGCTTCTCGCGCAGTTCCCCGCGCCCCTGAAAGATTCAGGCCCCTGCGGGCCTGAAAAGACCACGGCCCCGCCGGCCTGAAGAGCGGCGGGGCTGCGGGCCTGAAAGGTGCCGGGGCTGCGGGTTGAAAAGCACGGGGCGCAGCCCCTGCTTTTCAGGGGCGCGGGGAACTGCGCGAGAAGCCCCACCGGGCCCGCGGCCGCCAGTGGACCCGCACCCCCACCCCCTGACGCGCCCGGCGTACCATGGACCCCGCAGAAGGGGAGTAGCTCTTCGCCGGACCGTCGACATACTGCTCAGCTCGTCTGAGCCGGCGCCCGGAGGCGGGTCCCGTGGGTCGGGGCCGCGCCAGCGAGACCTTCGGCAAGCAGTGCACCGCCCGTGCCGCCCGGCACGGACGCACCGTGTGCTGCCGTGCCGAGGTGTCGCGTCAGCGGATGATTTCTCTCGGTGGGGCGGCCCGACCGATTGAGGAACCTTGATCAGCTTCAGTGTCACGGCGCTAGTCTTCGGCGTCGTCTTCCTCGCCGAACTCCCCGACAAGACCGCCCTCGCCGGCCTCGTCCTCGGCACCCGCTACCGCGCCTCGTACGTCTTCGCCGGTGTCGCCGCCGCCTTCGCCGTACACGTCGCGCTCGCCGTGGCGGCGGGCAGTGTCCTCACCCTGCTGCCGCAGCAGATCGTGCACGCGCTGACGGGCGTGCTGTTCCTGGGTGGCGCGGCGGTGCTGCTGATGAAGAAGGGGGAGGACGAGGAGGAGGTCCGGCGGCCCGAGAACCAGAGCTTCTGGAAGGTCTCGGGGGCGGGGTTCATGCTCATCCTGGTCGCCGAGTTCGGTGACCTGACCCAGGTCATGACGGCGAACCTCGCCGCCCGGTACGACGACCCGCTCTCCGTCGGGCTCGGGGCGGTCCTCGCCCTGTGGGCCGTCGCCGGGCTCGGCATCGTCGGCGGCAAGGCGCTGATGAAGCGGGTGCCGCTGAAGCTGATCACCCAGGTCGCCGCCGTGCTGATGGTCGGGCTCGGTGTGTGGAGTCTGTGGGAGGCCGTGGCGGGATGAGTGAGGGGGTGGCGGGGAACCCCGTTTGTTTTGTACCGTGGAGGAACAAAGTGGCTCCCGCCCGCACTCCCTGACCGGTGGGCGGGGCCGCCTTGTCCCTCAGGGCCGCCTCGGGCCGGGTCCGACCGTCCGCGGCCCCGTACTTTCCCGCGTTCTTTCCGTGTTTCCCGCCGCGGTTTCACCGTGTTTCTCACCGCGTTTCCTTTCGCGCCTTGGAGCTGCTGATGACGGCCACCACCGTTCTGACCGCCCGCGCCCTCCTGCTGGACATGGACGGCACCCTCGTCAACTCGGACGCGGCCGTCGAACGCGTCTGGCGGCGCTGGGCCGAGCGGCACGGGCTGGACGGCACCGAGATCATGAAGGTGGTGCACGGCCGCCAGGGGTACGCCACGATGGCCGTACTCCTGCCCGACCGGCCCATGGAGCAGAACCTCGCGGACAACGTGCGGATGCTGGCCGAGGAGACCGCCGACGTCGACGGCGTCGTCCCGATCCCCGGCGCGCCGGAGTTCCTCGCCTCCCTCGTCGCCGGCGGTGTGCCGCACGCCCTCGTGACCTCGGCGGACGTCGCGCTGTCCACGGCACGCATGGCCGCCGCCGGGCTGGCGCTGCCCGAGCTGCGCGTCACCGCCGAGTCGGTCGGCGCGAGCAAGCCGGACCCCGAGGGCTTTCTGAAGGGCGCCGCCGAACTGGGCATCGCCCCCGAGGACTGCGTCGTCTTCGAGGACTCCGAGGCGGGGATCGCGGCCGGGCGCGCCGCGGGGATGCGGGTCGTCGGCATCGGCGAGCGCGCGCGGGCCCACGGCCCGGACGTGGTGGTGCCCGACCTGACATCCGTACGGGTCGAGCCGGCCGAGGACGGGACGATCCGGCTGTACGTGGGCGGTTGACGACGGGAGACGGCGGAGGTGAGGGCCGGGGGGCCATTCGGTCGCTCTCTCGCCCCACGGTGGGCCCCCTGATGCCGATGCGCCCCCGCCCGGTCGCGGTCGCGCGGTTGTCGGGCGGGGGCGACGGGGTTCCCGAACGGGGGGCGTCAGGCCTCGGTCTTCGGGCCCGTCTGCTGGACGACTTCGAAGGACCAGAGGGTCGAGTCGGAGGCGGCCGGCTTCGGGCGCTCGCCGCCGCCCTGGTGGGCCTGCTTCATGGGGCCCTCCATCCACGCCTGGAAGGACGCCTCGTCACGCCAGCGGGTGTAGACGAGGTAGTTGTCGGTGCCGTCGACGGGACGGAGGAGTTCGAACCACTCGAAGCCGTCGGAGTTCTCGACCACCCCGGCGCGGGACGCGAACCGCTTCTCCAGCACCTCGCGCTGCTCCACGGGAACCGTGAGGACATTGATCTTTACCACGCTGGGCACATGACACCTCTCAGCAAGGAGGGCGCCGCGTGGCGCCCCGACCTGGACGACGTGCGAGCAGTCTCCTACACCCACGACACGCACGACATCCGCCGCGTCCGCCGCGGCCGCTGCGTCCACGGACGATCGAAGTCGTCTTGGTGACCCTGATGGTGTATTCGGCGCAGGCCACCGTCACGTAGCGCGCTCGGCCGGACGGCCCTCGCCGCCAGGGGCGACCGCTCCTTCGTGCCGCGGCGCGAAGGGGCGGTCCGTCACGGTTCCTTGGTCTGGGACTCCAGCCGCTCCCGCGTCACCGGGCCGTAGACGCCCGGCTCCTCCTCCTTCGCCGTGATGCCGCGGTCCTTCTGGTAGCGGCGGACGGCCTGTTCGACCTGGCTGTCGAAGCTCTCGTCGATGTCGCCCTCGTAGTAGCCCAACTCGCCCAGCCGGAGCTGTAGTTCGGTGACCTCGGGGTCGTCGTCGCCGAGGCGCAGCGTCTGGGGCGGCACGAGCCGGCTGTTGTCCGCCTCGTCCGTGTCGTCCGCGTCGGCGGCCGACGAACCGGTGGAGGCACTGGCGCTGGGCGCGCTCTGCGTGGGGTCGGCCGAGGCGGACGCCGACGGCGAGCCCGACGACTGGGACGGCGAGGGAGAAGGGGACGCGCTCTTCGTGGGGCGCGGCGACGAGGCGCCACCACCGCCCGGGGGCGCCGGCGCGGGCTCCCCGCCCCCGCCCTGCCCGGACCGCTCCACCGGTGACGCCTCCCCGTCCGGCGAGGTGTCCGGCGCGCTCGCCCGCAGGTCGTCCGGCAGCGCGCGGTCCCGCTCGGGGGCGTCGTACGAGAACAGCCCGCTCGCGATCCCGGCGGCGGCCATCACCCCCGCGACGGCGGTTCCGGCGAGGGCGACGACGAGCCCCGTACGGCGGCGCCGACGACGCCGACGTCCGGAGTGCTCCGCCGAGGGCGCCGCGCCGGTTCCGGCCCCGCCCCCGTCACGCTCCCCGGCGCCCCGGTCGAACATCCAGGTGTCCGTCCCGCTCGTCGTGCCCGTCCCGGTCGCGGTGGTCGCCGTGGTCGCCGTGGTCATCGGCATGGCGATCGTCGAAGCCCGGTCGGGCGCCGGTGTACGGGGGTCCGGGTCGCCGCCCAGCTCCACATAGGGCCGTATCCGGAGGGGGTCGAAGTCCTCCGCGGCCGCCGCCTCGGCCGTACGGGCTTCGAGCAGGGCCTCGGACGCGCGGCGGCCGCACGCGCAGGACGGTGTGCCGTCCGAGGCCCGGGGTGTGGAGCATTCCGGGCATATGTGACTGGTCGGTTCACTCACGTGTCGTTCCTCCCCGCGAAGACTCCAGAGTTTAAGCAAATGGCCGTCACAGAATCTCCCAGGCGCCCCGGGAACCACAGGTTCCGGATCAGCTCGACAGGCCATAACCGGTCACACCGATCACGATGGGATGGACACGGAGAAAGAGGAGGAGACTGGGGACGCCGTACGAGGTCCTCGGGCCCTCGGGAGGTCTGCATGACCGACGAAACCGACCACGCCGCCGACACCGGCCCCACCGGCCCCACCGGCGACGACACCGCCGCGCGCACGCCCCCGTCCGGCCCCCGTGGTCACGGCGTGCCCGTCGACGAGGGCGTGCCCGGGGGTGTGATGGTCTCCATCGGGGCCCTGCTGCTGGGGATGCTGCTCGCGGCACTCGACCAGACCATCGTGTCGACGGCGCTGCCGACGATCGTGAGCGACCTCGGCGGACTGGAACACCTGTCGTGGGTGGTCACGGCGTACATGCTGGCCGCGACGGCGGCGACCCCGCTGTGGGGGAAGCTCGGCGACCAGTACGGCCGCAAGCGGCTGTTCCAGACGGCGATCGTGATTTTTCTCATCGGGTCGGCACTGTGCGGAATGGCGCAGGACATGCCCCAGTTGATCGGGTTCCGCGCGCTGCAGGGCCTCGGCGGCGGCGGGTTGATGGTCCTGTCGATGGCGATCGTCGGGGATCTCGTCCCGCCGCGTGAACGCGGGCGCTACCAGGGGCTGTTCGGCGGGGTCTTCGGCGCGACGAGTGTGCTCGGGCCGCTGCTCGGCGGGCTGTTCACCGAGCATCTGAGCTGGCGCTGGGTGTTCTACGTCAACCTGCCGGTCGGAGCGGTGGCGTTGCTCGTCATCGCCGCCGTGCTGCGCATCCCGCGCAAGGCCGAACGGCATGTCATCGACTACCTCGGCACCTTCCTCATCGCCTCCGTGGCCACCTGTCTGGTCCTGGTCGCCTCCCTCGGCGGCACCACCTGGGACTGGAACTCGCCGCAGATCATCGGCCTTTCCGTACTCGCCGTCCTGCTCGTCGTCGTCTTCGTGGCCGTCGAGCGGCGGGCCGCCGAACCCGTCCTGCCCCTCAAGCTGTTCCGCGTCCGCACCTTCACCCTCTCGGCCGTGATCAGCTTCGTCGTCGGCTTCGCGATGTTCGGCGCGATGACCTATCTGCCGACGTTCCTCCAGGTCGTGCACGGGATCTCGCCGACCATGTCCGGTGTGCACATGCTGCCGATGGTGTTCGGGCTGCTGCTCTCCTCGACCGTCTCCGGGCAGATCGTCAGCCGTACGGGCCGCTGGAAGGTGTTCCCCGTCGCCGGGACGGCCGTCACCACGCTCGGCCTGCTGCTCCTGCACCAGCTCGACGCGGACAGCGGCGACGGCGAGATGAGCGCGTACCTCTTCGTCTTCGGACTCGGCCTCGGCCTCGTCATGCAGGTCCTCGTCCTCGTCGTGCAGAACGCCGTCTCGTACGAGGACCTCGGCGTCGCCACCTCCGGCGCGACCTTCTTCCGGTCCATCGGCGCCTCGTTCGGCGTGGCCGTCTTCGGTACGGTCTTCGCCGGGCACCTCGGCGACCGGCTCTCCGACGCCCTCGACGGGGCCCGGCTGCCGGCCGGCGTGAGCGTGGACGGGCTGAAGGCCGACCCGCGCGAGATCGCCGAACTGCCGGCCGCGCTGCGCCCCTCCGTCCTCGACGCGTACGCCTCCTCCATCACCGACGTCTTCGTCTACGCGGCCCCGGTCGCCCTCCTCGGCTTCGTCCTCGCCTGGTTCCTGCGCGAGGACCGGCTGCGGGCCTCCGTGACGGCGCCCGACGCCACCGAGACGCTCGCCAGCAACCCCGTGGAGCGGTCGTCGTACGACGAGGTGTGCCGGGCGCTGTCGGTGCTCGGGTCACGGGAGGGCCGCCGCGAGATCTACCGGAAGATCACCGCACGGGCCGGCTACGACCTGCTGCCCGCCGCGAGCTGGCTGCTGCTGCGTATCCGGCGGTACGGCTGGGCCGAACCCGCCGTGCTCGCGGAGCGCAGCACCGTCCCGCTCGACATCATCATGGCGGCGACCCGGCAGGTCGAGGAGCGCGGCCTCGCCCGCCGCGACGGCATCGACCTCGTCCTCACCGACACCGGCCACGAGGCCGCCGAGCGGCTCGCCAAGGCCCGCGAGGACTCCCTCGCCGAACTCCTCGGCGACTGGTGGGGCCCCGACCGCCCCACCGACCTCGTCCGCCTCGTCGGGGAACTCAACGCCGAGCTGTGCGGCTCGGACGCGGAACGCCCGCACGACGAGCGTGCGATCACCCGCCGGCCGTCGGCCACGACGACCTCCGGTACTCCGCCCACGCCCCCGGCGGCTCCCACGCCCCCTCCGTCCCCTCCGCCCCCTCCGCCTACGTCAGTTTCTTCGTGAACCAGTGCTCCGCGTACGCGTGGTCGTTGTGCGGGGCGCTCTCCTCGTAACCGAGCCGGGTGTACAGCGCGCGGGCCTCGACCAGGTCGCCCCGGGTGTCGAGGACCATCCGGTCGGCGCCGAGCGCGCGGGCCGCGTCCTCGGCCGCCGTCACGAGGAGCGCGGCACCGCCCTTGCCGCGTGCCTCCGCCAGCAGGAAGACCCGCTTCAGCTCGGCCGTCGAGGCGTCCGCCAGCCGCACCCCCGCCGTCCCGACCGGCTCGCCCCCGTACCGCGCCACCAGCAGCACCCCGTCCGGCGGCGCCAGATACTCCCCGGAGTCCGCGGCGACCTCCCGCTCCAGCTCGTCCGGGTCCGTGACCCGCCCCTCGTGCAGCAGATACCAGCGGTCGCTGACCTCCGTGTAGTACGCCCGCCAGAGCGCGGCGGCGACGGGGGAGTCGTGGGGCTCGGCGGCCACGGACCAGGCGGTCGTCGTGCCGGCCGTGTCAGCCGTGCCGGTCAGGTGGGTCATGGGGGTCATGGCGGTCATTGTCGGGAGCGGGGGCCGGGGGGCCGCAAACGAATTACGCCGTCGCCCTCCTCCCACGCGCTTGCCGTTTGAACGAACGGGTTCGGGCAACCCGGTGCGAAACGGCCCGATGGGGCGAGACGCCCGGGCCGAGGACTCTGGAAGGCATTCATGTCCACAGGCTTGATCATCGCTTTGATCGTGATCGTGGCGGCCGTGGTCGTCGTGGCGGCCGTCCTCACCCTGCGTGCCCGTGGGAACGCGGGTGGCGGCGGATCGCTGAAGCGGCGTTTCGGACCCGAGTACGAGCGGACCGTGACCCGCCATGACGGCGACGAGCGGGCCGCCGCCCGGGAACTCGCGGAGCGGGTGAAGCGGCACGGCTCGCTGGAGAAGCTGCCGCTGCCGAGCGCGGAGCGCGAACGCTACGAGTCCCGCTGGGCGGCCGCCCAGGAACGCTTCGTCGACTCGCCACGTGAGGCGGTCGCCGAGGCCGACCGGCTGCTCTCCGAGGTGGCCGGGGCCCGGGGCTTCCCGGACGGCGGCCACTACGAGACCCAGCTGGAGGCGCTCTCCGTCCACCACGCCCACCATGTGCACGGCTACCGCCGGGTGCACCTCGCGGCGCACACCACCGGCGACCCCGGCCGGGGCCGTACGGGCTCCGCGAACGGCACCGCCCCCGGCACCGGTACCGGTACCGAGGAGATGCGCGAGGCCATGATCGAGGCCCGCGCCCTGTTCGAGGACCTGGTGGCACCGGACCGCCGGGACGCGCGCGCGGACCGAGACGGCACCGCGGGCCGCGAGGCCCCGGCCCACCGCGACGGCACGGCGCGACGCGACGAGCGCGACGGTACGGCCGCCGACGGCCGCCACCGGTCCCATCTGCCATGGGCGCTCACCAGGCGCCACGCGAAGGGGAGTTGACGGGGATGACTGACGATACGACGAGGGGCGAGGGTATCCGCGGACGCGGTCCGCGCGAGCCACGGGAGGCCGACGCGAGGCGGGACGGGGTGAAGGGGAGCGGGATCCCGCCGGTCACACGGGCGGCGGACACGACGAGCTCCGCGGGAGCCACGGGCACCCGGGCGACGGTCGTGCCGGGACACGACACCCCGGCGGGCCGCACCGACGGCGGCACCGAGGGCCGTACCGAGGGCCGTACCGACCCCAGGACGGACGGCCTCACCGACGCCCGGACAGGAGGTCGGACCGACGCCAGGACCAGGGCGCCGGGTGTCGGTACGGGCACCGGTCCGGTGGCCCGCGAGGACCATGTCGAGGCGCACGGCACCGGCGGCGGCTCCCGGTCCTCCGGGTCCGCTCTGCTGCCCCACGACGAGTCCGACAAGCTGACGACGCGGTTGCACCACGCGGTCGGCGGGTTCGTCGACGAGCCCCGGTCGGCGGTGGAGGAGGCCGATCACGTCCTCGAAGAGGTCACCGCCCGCTTCACCGACGCGATGACCCAGCGGCGCCGCACCCTCCGCGCCACCTGGCAGACCGGCGAGGGCGACCGTGGTCCCGCCACCGACACCGAACAGCTCCGCCTCGCCCTCCGCGACTACCGGGAGCTGACCGAACGGCTGCTGCGGCTGTAACGCCGCCGGCGGCAACCGACGAGGCCGCGCCCCGGGTCGTGCCCCGGGGCGCGGCCTCATGCCTGGGCGCGGCCTCATACGGGGGCGCGGCAGGCGCCACTTTCGCAACAGGCCCTAGTAGTGCTTGGTCAGGTTCGTTCGTCGGTGGCGTGTCTGTTTGGTCGGGTGTGTCGTTGACCGGGTGTGCTGGGTGGGGAGTTGGCCGCGG